>JBDNHJ010000414.1:0-7569 GCA_041688835.1 Fuerstiella sp. | reverse complement strand
TTCGGCGGTTGTAGGTGTTTTCCCAAGTGGTCCAGTCGAGCCCGTCCAGAATTTCGTCCAGCAGTCGCACAGGATGATCTTCGGGGATGCGGTCTTCCAGACACGTTTCCAGCAGCAATATCTGATGGCGTGCGAGCGGCGACGTTGGCCAGTATCCGCCGTTCACCGATTTTTGAGTCATAATCGTTCGTCCGTGACAGCGCCTACGAGTTGCAGAACCTCATTGTAACGCCCTTGTGAATATCTGTAAATTCATACGTAAGCCAAATATGACTAAATCAACAACCCGCATGGCGGGCACGGTGCGGAACCTTGAAGGCGTTCCACTGACCATCGGTGGGTTCTACGACCATGCTCATCTACTGATCAGGATCCCGGCAAAGATCGCAGTCTCCGATTTTGTGGGGCGACTGAAGGCCAGCACCAGCAAACGCATCAATGACACCAGTGCTACGATCAGGAAATTTGGTTGGCAGGATGGCTTTGGAGCCTTCACAGTCAGCGTATCTCAGAAGGACAAAGTTTTTGACTACATCGAACGGCAGATGGAACATCACCAGTCAGAAACTTTTGAAGCCGAATACCTGCGACTGCTCGACAAGCATGAAGTGGAATATGACCCGAAATATGTGTGGGACTGAGGCAGGTGAGATTGCAGAGTTCTGTGCCGGCCCTTCGGGCCTTTGCAGTAAATGGTGCCAGCAACCGGGGCTTCACAGCCCCGGCACAGGCTGTATCGAGCCTCCGGCTCTCGTTGACTGGCCTGGAGGGCCAAAACAGCCTCTGGCGGGGCCGTCAGGCCCCGGAATCGAGCGACCAAAAATCACCAAGCCCCGAAGGGGCGACACCTTTCAACTTCAATCATCTGACAGCGATCCACTGCCATGACAAGTCTGACAACGACGTCACTGACCTTCGATGACTTCTCGGAATTCGTCGCGGATATTCACGGGCACCGTCCGTTTCGGTGGCAACGCAATCTGCTGGAACGCGTTTGCAACGGCGACTGGCCGGACTTCATCAAACTGCCGACGTCCAGTGGCAAAACCACGTGCATCGACATCGCCGTTTTCGCGCTGGCTTGGCAGGCATCGCAGTTCGTCCAGCAGCAAACGCCCATCACCGCGCCGCATCTTCTTTGTCGTGGATCGCCGAGTCATCGTGAACGAAGCGTTTCTGCGAACCGAAAAGATCTGCGACCGGCTCGCCAAGGCGGTAACGGACAAGCCGGACAGCGCAGTCGGACGAGTTGCCGGTTGGCTGCGTTCACTGACCGGAAACTCTCAGGCTCCGCCGCTCGACTGCTTCGAACTTCGGGGCGGAATTTATCGAGACGACGCATGGGTGCGGTCACTCTTGCAGCCCACCGTGCTGACCAGCACGGTGGATCAGATCGGATCGCGACTGCTGTTCCGTGGCTACGGCGTGTCGGATCGTAACCTGCCGATTCACGCGGCGTTAACCGCCAACGATTCGCTCATCCTTTTGGATGAAGCTCATTGTTCGAAACCGTTCGGGCAGACAATGGACGCCATCGCAAAATATCGCGACGCCGGACTCGCAGCAGACGGTGAGGCCAAGTGGGCCGAGCACTCAATTCGCACGCCCTTCCAGTTCACTCAGATGACCGCCACGCCCGGTGCCACCACCAGCGCGAACGCCGTCTTCACACTGACCGACGAAGACTACGAAACCGACACTAAACTGGAACAGAGGCACGCCTGCCCGAAGCCTGTCCGGCTGGTAGAATCAACGGCAAAAGGAACGCAGCAAAATGTCAAGCTGGCCAAAAAACTCGTCGTCCAGGCAAAGTCGTTGGCCGAACCCGACGAAGGCACAGCCGCTGTTCCCTGCCATCGGATTGCAATTGTGGTGAATCGCGTGGCGTGTGCTGTCGAAGCGTTTCGGTTGCTGAGCAAAGATTTCCCCAATCAGGTCGACCTGATGATCGGTCGCATGCGGCCTGTTGATCGCGATGAACTGACCAAGAAACTTCAGAAGGCATTTCGATCTGATCCTAAGCGGCAGGACGATCCAGATCAACCACCGCGGTTTGTCGTGGCGACTCAATGCCTGGAAGTTGGAGCCGACTTTGACTTCGACGGATTCGTGTCACAGTGCGCCAGCCTGGATGCGTTGCGGCAACGTTACGGAAGGCTCAACCGGCTGGGACAATCGGGCCATGCTCGTGGAATCATCGTGATGCCTGCTGGTGACCTGAAACCGAAAAACGCCGATCCGGTCTACGGCGAGGCATTGCCCGCGACATGGGAATGGCTGCTCGCCAATGCCAGTACTGCGCCTGATGCAGACGACGAGCAAAATACGGGTTCCGTTCCAACCATCGATTTCGGAATTCGAGCGATGGATGCAGTCGTCGCTGCTGCTATGAACGACGACACGGACGACGAACCGAGCATCGTTGCCCGCCTGTCGGCACCTGCGCCCGACGCGCTGGTGCTGTTGCCCGCTCATCTTGATGTGCTGTGTCAGACGGCTCCTCGGCCCGCCATCGAACCGGATGTCGCCAACTATCTGCACGGGCCGGATCGAGGGCAGGTGGAAGTGCGAGTCTGCTGGCGAGCCGATTTTCCGGAACAGTTTCCACGAAACGCAGATGGTTTGCCGGATGATGAATGGGCGGCGTTGTGTCAGCAGGCGGTCGCTGTGTGTCCGCCGTCCTCGTCGGAAGTGCTGAGTGTCCCGTTGGCCCGATTTCGTGACTGGCTACGCGGCGACGATCAGCCGGATGCCACCGGAGACGTTACGGGAGAACAGCCGCTCGAAGAAACATTCAAACGCGACACGAAAACGAGAGTTCCGCTGAACCGTCGTGGGATTGTCTGGGCGGGCAGAGACAGTCGTTACCCGGCGTTCGTGTCGGCTGCGAATAGTCGCACGATGATTCGCCCCAACGACACCATTGTGCTGCCCGTCACGGCCGGCGGTTGGGATCAATTCGGACACGTTCCGTCGGCACCGGACGAACCGCCGGTTCGCTATTTGAAGGACGGAATAGTGCTGGACGATTCGACAAAACAACAGCTTGCGAAGATGGATGTTGCCGACGAAGCGTTTCAGAAGTCCCGATCGAAAACGATTCTGCGAGTTCACCCCGGACTGCTGACGTGCGACGCCGACCGCCAGGCAGTTGGGTCGCTGATACGGAAGTTTGTTGACGACGACACGAGATCGTTCCGGAAGGGGGATCTCACGACGGTGGCTGATGACCCGAAGGAAGTCTTTGATGCTTCACAATCTTCCGACGAACTTGACGAATTGGTCGCTCAGTCGAAACTGGCCAAACGACGTTTTGCGATGCACGTGATTGCAAAAGAGAAGGCGATTCAGTCTCAGAGATATCCCGGCGGCATTGCCTTCGTCGGCCCGCGGATTATCATCGATCGCGATCTTCCGCGAGCCAGCTTTGACGACGATTTCGATGAACACAATCTGGATGTGAATGAACAATTGTCTCTGGCCGTTCATCTGGCCGACGTCGCCACAGAAACGCGCCGCCTGACGGAGGCCACGCAACTCGACGGAGAACTCACAGCCGCCATCGTGGCCGCTGCCGAACGTCACGACCTTGGAAAAGCGGACCCGCGTTTTCAGGCGTTGCTACTGAACTCAACTCCGAACATGGCTCACATGCAGCAGACGTTGTGGGCCAAGTCGTCGAAAGGAAGCAGCAGCCAGCGAAGCACAGCCGCGCACGAACTTCCCCGTGGATTTCGCCACGAAATGCTGTCGGTCGCATTCGCCGAGAACATCGAATCGGATCTGAACGACAACCAGCGAGATCTGATGCTGCACGTCATTGCCGCTCATCACGGCCACGCGCGACCGTTCGCCCCGGTGGTGATCGACGATACTCCGCGTGACGTCAGCCTGAAGAAGCTCAACCCGTCAGAGTCAACCGCGTCACCAATTACAATTTCGGCGGAGGCGATAAAAACGACTCCCGCTCATCGTCTGGAGTCGGGGATCGCGAGTCGTTTCTGGAACCTCAACCGTCGCTTCGGCTGATGGGGACTTCCCTGGCTGGAAACCTCACTTCGACTCGCCGACTGGGTGGCCAGCGCAGAACCGCAGAAGAATGTGGGGAAGAAACCGACGTTCACGCTCTCGCACCGTCAGACTGTGGATCCGGACTTGGGTATTGAGCTTTCGGGACTTGTCGCCCACAGCCCTCTCGCATTTCTTTCGGCCTTGGGCGCATTGTCGGTTGCGTCCAATGTAAACCAAAACGCCCAGCTCAGTTGGCGACACTCCAATGGCGCCATCAGGCCGATTCTTCACGGTCTTGGAAATGACCCTGAAGAATTATGCGACCTGTTGCTTGCGGACTTAAAGAAACTGTCAATGTCGGCGTTTGAAATGGATCGTCGCCTGCCGTTCGATGCTGATAAATTCCGTCGCGCTGTTCGTGAATTCACGAACAATGGCGATACGAGAGCACTAGGCTTCTGTGCCGCGTTTGGTTCCGAAGTTGTCAGAGATACAAAGAAAGGGACATTTCGTGATACCGCTTTCCGCATGCTGCGATCGGGCGACAGCCAAGGAAATGGTTTTCCTGAATACGCCAGGAGAATCCGTGAACGCACGACGCAGAGTCATTTAGTACGTTCGTTGTTCCACCGTTGGGACTACGGTGATGGCCCTCCTGACTTTCGATGGGATCCAGCTTCTGAAAAGCCATACGCCTATGACTGGAAAAACCCTGCTGAATCCCCCGCGAACACAATGCTCGGCGCAAATAGCTTGGCGTTGGAGGCGCTTCCGCTATTCCCAACTTCTGCACTCAGTAACACCACCCTCCGGACTACCGCGTATGTTCGAATCAATAAACAGATGCTCTTTTCCTGGCCGGTGTGGAGCTGCCCTGCGTCTACTGACCTCGTTCGTGCGATTCTGGGTGGATCGGAATGGATTGCTGAGCATGTGGATATGGAAGCAGCCGCAGAAAAGGGCATTATTCGCGTGTTTCGGTGCCGCCGATTCGCAAGTAGCCAATACTACAGTAATTTTTCGCCGCCAGCATCTTTGTAATCCTTCACTGGTCACCGCAGCAGTGATACCTGGTTTTCGTGGCCCGTATGGTCAACGCCTCTCGACGAAAGCGTGGTTCGGTCGCTGCTGCAGCAACGCGTAGAACTTTCCGACGCACTTGCCTCACGCGGCGTCCCCGCAGGCTTCCGCAGCCAACGAATCACCGTCGGCAAAGTCCGCAACTTCACGCCGTCATCCAGTTTGTCGCGGCCGACGCAGGCGACGGTTAACGGTTAGCTTGAAAGGAAGATTCCTTGCGGGACTCAGGCCGGAGGCCGACACATCCACTGCCGGTGCGTAAGCCACCGGAAAGAAGCCGGAACATCCAGCCCGGAGCGAGACGAATCGCTGGCCAAGGCAGACTTGTGTCGGCCTCCGGCCTTTTGGGTTTCTCTTTTTCTGATTCCGGTGGCTCACGCACCGACAAGGGAAATGTCGCCCTCCGGGCTAAACTCAAGGCCTGAAACTCGTCCAAAAAGCTTCTTCCAATGATCGTTGTTAACACGAACCCCAACTAACGCCCTGCGAATAACAGAGGTGCCAACGAAAAATGAACCTTCTCCGCTCGTCGAGCCCGAACCGCCTTCGGCCATGGAGAGTTGCGACACATTCCTCTACTCTGCGTTTACGGAGAATCCTGATGAAGAAGTCCCGTTCTAGACCCTAACCTCACACAACTTCAAGAAACCCACCCCATGGCAGCCGAACGCAGTCTACGCTCCGAAGTTAAACCGAAACACAACCCGGGTCTCACCAATCTCGGCCCGCTGCGCAAGGCTTTAACGAAACAGAAGAAGGCGGAGCTGATTAAACTGTTGGTTGAACTTGCTGCGGATGATTCAAAGCTGCTGCGAGAACTCGTGAGTCGACTGGATGTGCAGACTCCGCCACAGGATCTGGTTGCAGCAACAAAGAAGGCCATCGCGGACGCCACGCAGGTCGATGAACGGCAACTGAATTACGACTTTAGTTACGACTACGACGCCTACGAAACCATCGAACGAAACCTGAAGCAACTGATGAAGGCCGGACAGTGGACGGACGTGATGGGACTATCGGTCGAACTGATGAAAAAAGGAAGCTATCAGGTCGAATGTAGTGACGAAGGTTTGATGACGGAGGACATCGAGCAATGTCTGATGCCCGTCATCCAAACGATTCGGAAATCCGATGTTCCACAGCAGGACATTAAAGCGTGGTGTTCGTTGATGCTGAAGTCCGATGGCGTGGGCTTCATCTGTCGTAAGAAACTCGAATCCTTGGGGACCTGACAGAAACAACAAACGTGGTGGATGCTTCCAGCATCCGCAATAAGCCGACGCTCGCAGCGTCGGCCACGATCAGCGGGCAGTGAATACCGCAAGTTGTAAATCGCACGTCCTGCGGGATGCTGTGTGAGCATTCATTGTTCGCTGATCTGACACTGATCGATGGCAGTTCCTGCGCAAAGGTACTCGCATCATGGCCGAGCACGTTCCTGAACACACTGGTTGAAACAAAGGACACCATGAAGAAGAGCAAGAAGAAAAAGGGCGGCAAACCCGACTGGGCGGAAGCGAAGAAGTTGTGTCGACTGAATGCCACTGAGATTCAGATGGCGAAGGAACTGGGGGATGGGGCCTGGGTCGCTGATTAAGAACATTCCATCCGGAAGTCAGCAATGGAAAGCGCCGGTGAAGGCGTGGATTCGGGATCTGCGCTTCGCAAAGTTCGGCGACAAAGAACCGCAGGTTCCCGACGAACACAAACCCGTGCCAACGAAAAACGAACCTCGGCCGCTGGTCGAGCCCGAAGCAACGTCAGACGATGAGAGTTCCGAGGCATTTCCATTCGCGTCGTTTACAGAAAACGATGACGATGTCCCGTTCTAATTCGACGACGTCGCGGCACTTTTTCCGGAGGCGATATTCGACGGCCACAGTCGATTGAATTACTATCCGGTGATCAACACTTGAGCACTTGTCGTTGTCATCATTTTTATCATTCAACTGCGGCCGGAAAAACCATGAACATTTCACCTATTGCAATTCGTCGAATCGTTGAGGATCGCCTCGAAAGCGACGCTGAATACGCGAAACAGTATGCCGTCGGCGGTCGAGTCAGATGGTCCGAACTGCGGGCACTGTCGGATGAACAACTGCTGCAGCGGCTGCATGACGCAGGATTCCTGATCATCGATCGCGACTGGATCGATGCGGCGACACGGAAGTCGTGGTCGGCGATGGCGGTCGCGGATACAGTAAGTACGCCGATTGAACATGAAGATCTGGTCTGGATCGGTATTGATATCCTGTGGCAACGCTGGTTTCCTGAGCGACCGAGTTTTGAGATCATCGACGAATTCATGCAGGCGGGTTACGCCGAAAAAGACGAAGCGAAGACCTTCACCATCTGGCGGGAAACGTGGAGCAAGATTGGCCACGTGATGCAGCAGGCGGGACATCGATCGCTTGAGCAATTTCATACGGACTTTGGTGGAACGAAGAGTGTTCATCATTGGGTTCAGGATTATGACGA
>JBDNHJ010000413.1:0-18164 GCA_041688835.1 Fuerstiella sp. | reverse complement strand
TCCAGCAGTTCCGGATGCGATGGGATTCCGCCCATGCGCCCGAAGTCGTTGGGCGTGTCACAGACGGCTCGACCAAAATGCCACCCCCACACGCGATTCACAACACTGCGCCAAGTCAGCGGATTCTGACGCGCCGCCAGCCAGTCCGCCAAGGCGGCGCGCCGCAGTGGTTCGTCGCCAGAAACCGGCAGTTCGAAGCGGCCGGGCAATTCGGTGATAGCCGACAACGATCCCGGAACCGCCACTGCGCCCGGCTGATCGATGTTGCCGCGTTTCAGTACGTGAACAACAGCCGGAACCATCGGTTGTGGCAGCCTGACGGCTCGCGAATACAGATTCGACACACCATAAACGGTTGCCTGAGCGGGCAGCGCGGCCAATTTTTGTTCGACCACCGACTTCACAGCGAACGCCGTCACCGTGCTGTGTTGTGCGGGCGTACGCTGATCGGGCGGCGTTTTCAGAGCTTCCGCCACAGACTGCGGAAGGACGTTCGCGGCTGCTGCTGCAGTGGCGGTCACGTGCAACTTTAAGCGACCAATCAAATGCGAACCGCCGTGCAGTTGCTTCAGGACAATGGTGATCTGGCTGTCAGGTTTTAAGTCCAGTGGCGTTTCGAATTCGAACACGGCATGATGAGATTCTCCGACTTTAGGATAGATGCCCCACGCTGTTTTTAAGTCGCCGTCCAAGGCATGGTCGATTGTCCAGCCGGCCTGATCCCAGTCTGCGACAGCGCTGCGGATTTTCAGTTTCTGCGATTCGGTGTCGTTCACAAAAATCGAAGCTTCGGTCAGATGCAGATTGCCATTGTCGCAGCGCCCCGGACCGTGGAACGGCAGGCTGTCATCCGGCAGCACGTCCAATCTGACGGCTGTCAGCTGGTCGATCGAAAGCGGTGCGGTGATCGTGTAGGTGTCTGAGTCGGGACGTTCGCCGGTTGCCAAAATCGAATGATCGTCCAGAAGTTTCAGCGTCGCGCCGTCGGAAGAAACGAAAGCTGCGGGATGCAGGGGTGTCCAGACTGCGATGTGATCGCCGAGCCGTTCCTCCCAACGTGCGGTGATGGTTTCGGCGTCCGGAAATGACGGTGTGGCCCCGTTTTCGGAGCTGGGGCCAGTGGTCGCTGGATCAGCAGGTTGGGAGTGTGTTGCGAGGTCGGCATTCGCGAGTTCTGTCCAGTGTCGTCGTTCGGCACCAACGTTAGCGTCGGCGTCGAATGCGACGTCGCCTTTGCCGATGCCAGCGAAGACGGCTTGCAGCGAATAGTAGTCTGCCTGAGTCACCGGGTCGAATTTGTGGTTGTGGCAGCGAGCACAATTGGCGGTGGTGCTGGCGAAGGCGGCCATGGTTTGATTCACCATATCGTCGCGGTCGAGGTAATCGAAAGTGATGGGTGCCGTGCTGGCTCGACTAAGTTCCAGCGGGCCGGCGGCGATGAATCCCAGTCCGGCGGTCAGGTGCGTGTCTTCGGGAAAGAAGTGATCAGCGGCCAGTTGTTCGCGAATGAAGCGCGGCCAGGGTGTATCGTTGTGAAATGCACTGATGACGTAGTCGCGATAACGCCACGCGTGCGGGCGAAAGACATCGTGTTCGCAGCCATGCGAATCGGCAAAGTGGACCGCATCCAGCCAATGTCGAGCCCAGCGTTCTGCATAGCGCGGCGATGCCAGCAACCGATCGACAAGGTTTTCGTAAGCGTCTGCAGCGTCATTGGCCACAAAGGCGTCGACGTCTTCCGGCGTGGGTTGCAGCCCATGAAGATCGAAGGTCAGGCGACGAATCAGCGCGCGTCGATCGGCGCGGGGTGTGGCGGAAATACCAGCGGCTTGCAAGCGTTGGTTGAGGAACGCATCCAGCGGATTCTGGCCGTGTCCATCCATCGCTGGGACTTGTGGCTGCACCAACGGTCGCAACGACCACCAGTCGCGCGGGTCTTCTGTGGAAACGTGGGCCACGGTTCGAGGGTCAGCGGCCCCGCGTTCGATCCATTCTGTGAGCAGTTGTATTTCGCCGGCGGAAAGTCTGTCATCCGGCGGCATGCTGAAGTCTGGGTCGCTGCGCCGCACGGCCTGCAGAAATAAGCTGGCGTCTGGATTGCCAGGCACAATGGCCGTTCCGCGACTTCCGCCAACTTGCCAACCGCTGGCGGAATCCAACGCCAATTCGCCTTCCATTTCACCGGCTGCGTGAGAATGACAGCCTAGGCATCGCTGCTGCAGGATTGGTTCAATCTTCTGAGTGAAAAAATCATCCGCAGCGGCGTCATCATCAACAGGGGCGGCCCACAAATTCGGCCCGCACGCCAACAGCAGTAATGCCGTGAGCACAAGACGTCGTCCGCAGGTTGGCTGGCAAGGAAAGATCAATGGAAGGAAGGCCGCAGGGGGGGAGGGGGAGATTTGCCGTGGATCAGAACATGCAGCCACGGGCGAGGACCAGAGAGTATACGGTGCGGCAAATTGTTTCGCCACGACGATCTTTAGGTAAGTCGTCAACCCATAGAAACCAGCCGTTTTGGCACGAGCCACGGACCAGAACAACCGTGGCTACGGCGCAGCGGGCTGTTCTGCGGATGTCAGGTCGAAGTTGACGAAGTTGTTGTCGCCGGAACTCAAAGTGGCCGTCAGTTCAGACGTCGTATTGTATCTGGCGGGCAGAACTTGTTTGGTTTCTTCGAGTTCTAAACCGCCCGGTGGAATGGCGGGGGCTTCGTCTGGGGGGCCAGGTAACGACTTGGTGACTTTGATCACTTGGCCCGTTTTTTCGAACGCCAGAATGGTGACTTTTTGCGGGCCGACGAATGGTCCAGTGCCAGGCCGCAATTCGTAGGCTCCGTCGGCGATCGGTGTCGCACACGTGCGACCGCCTTCCAGAGAAACAAACGCGATGGTGCCCTGCACGACCGGGTCACCGTCCAGCGTGACCATCCCGTTGACGCCCACTTTTTCCGGCCCCGTGTCTGAACCGCAACCACTGCTGAAGATGGAGCTGGCGGTCAGCAACAGGACGTGCGGAAGAAACTTTATGAAATTAAAATTGTGCATCAATACTTGAATCTTCTGTTAATACTCGCCCAACACTTCGCCGCCACTTTTACTGCCTAGCGATCCCCACACACCGTAAGGACTTGGTCCATTCACGGCTGGTGGCAGCGTCAGGTCGCCGGTGTCGATGTTTTCGCTCACAAAACGGACTGAGCCATCGCTGAGCAGCACCTGCGCGCCGCCAATGTGCAGACTACTGGCCGACATTAAACCGAACCACGCAGGGCTTGTCAGTCCGCACGAAGGACCGTTCGGCGGCAAAATTGTGGTCACCCAATTCATGTTGCTCCAACCACCAGCCCACGAAAAACCCATGCGACGAATGGGGATTCCAGTCACCGTGTATTCGCTATTGGAAGCAGTCGCCAGACAGACGGAAGGATTGGTGTCGATGCCGAAAATTGGCCACACAATTCGTCCTCGAACAGCCAGCGGATTTCCAGTGGCTCCATGTTCACGTTCTGCCATCATGATGGTGTTGCTGGTGCCATCGGTGAAATCACGAAACCGAAACGTCGCCAAGTATGTGAACGCGCCGCGCAAGCGGACGGGGCCGGGCGGATTCGAAGTGACGTCGAAATAGTCTCGCGTTTCGTCTCCCAAAGAAACCAGATAACTGCGTGACGGCCCCCAATCATCCGTTGCCGTGACGGATCGCGGGGGCGTGGGTGAGGACGGACACAGTAAGCCTGAGAGGTCGCTATCCGGATGCGGAAAGGTGATGCGTCCGGGGTGCCCGCCCTGTCCGGGCGCTGCGGCAATGCGGTTCCACAAAGCCGCTTGATCCAGATAAGGCAGCAGCATCACAACGCCACTCAAGTGCCCTTCGTTGGTGCCTGGTCCGATGTTCGAAGTCGTGCCGCCTGTGCCCGGTGGCAGACAGCGGTACACATCGTGATAGTTATGCAGCGCCAACCCCAGCTGTTTGAGGTTGTTGCGGCATTGTGTGCGGCGCGCGGCTTCGCGCGCCTGCTGAACCGCTGGCAGCAGCAACGCAATCAAAATGGCAATCACCGCAATGACCACCAGCAGCTCAATCAGAGTGAATCCCCGACGTCTCATTGTTTCACCTGTCTGCAAGCATTGGCATGAGGAACCTCCATTAGGTACAAATTAGAGCACGTCCGCGTCAGAATTGCCAACCGCTGAACGCCCAAAAGGCAGGACGGAGGTGGTCATGGCTTTCGGCATCTTGCTAGCCGACGGGCGTTAGCCTGGTTTTGGCTGGGGTGTTAAAAACTAGGTATTGACGGCAGAATTGCATTGCACAAGTGTTTTGTCCGGGTCCACGCAGGACTGTGCGATTCAGGCCGGAGGCCGACACATCCCTTGCCGGTGGCGTCAGCCACCGGGACGACTGCCGAACATCGAGCCCGGAGGGCGACACAGGTCCGCTGGCAGGGTCAGACTTGTGTCGGCCTCCGGCCTTTGAGTTCACGCTGACGGTTTCCGGTGGCTCACGCCACCGGCAAAGGATATGTCGCCCTCCGGGCTAAGCACCAAGGAATCAAAAGCCGCAAAATGTTTACTCGATTCATCAGTGTCAATACCAGATTTGCAGCAGCCGCCTGCGTTTCGTGTCACCGGACGGCTTGCGCCGTTCTGCTCAAAGGCCTTGAATTGTTTTGCAGCAACTTACTGCATCGCAGCATCCAGAGCCGCGACGGTTTCTGGGGACGGCTTAAAAGATCCGGGCCGATGTCCCTGACCAATCATCATGGGTGTCCAGCCGGATTTATTTTTGTGATTCCACGTCGTCGGGTCCGCTCCCTGTTGTGCCAGAAACGCAATCGTCTCCGGAAAGCAGCGGTACGCCGCCCCGTGCATTGCCGTTTCTTGGTTGGCATCCACGGTGTTCACATCTAGGCCGTGACTGATCAGAAATTTCAACGCATCGATCACTTCAGGTTCCGTGCCCGCTTCTTCGCCCACCGCGCGAACGCCAACGCCCGCCGCTGCCATCAACGCTGTGCAGCCATCCACGTTGGTGATGTGAGGATCGGCGGAAAGTTCAATCAGCAGCGACATCAGTTCCACGTCGACCGTTTTTGCGGCCAGCAAAAATGGAGTCGCGCCCTTGTGATTCAGGAATGCGCGACCACCCTTGCCCTGCTTCAGTTTCGAATTCACGTCGGCTCCAGCGGCGACGATGTCGCGGACAAACTGCAGCGACGTCAAATTGCCAGATCCAAGAGGCGGCGGATCACCATCCGGATCTTCGCCACGATTGGGTTTTCGAATTCCCACCACCGCATGCAACGGCGTGAACCCACTGCGCTGGTCGTTGGGATCAGCGCCTCTGCGGATGAAGTGCATCGCGAGTTCGAAGTGTCCGCTTTCAACGGCCATCGTTAGCGCGGAACTGCCTTTGCGTGGCACTCGCTTGCCAGATTCCGTGGGCTCCATCACCGCATGGACGTCGACACCGGCATCCAGCAATGTGTCGACTACGTCCTGTCGTCCTTGGCGTGCGGCGAACATCATTGCTGTGAATTTTGTCTTGCTAGCGGCGTTTGGATCCGCGCCGGCAGTGATCAAGGCCGCCACAACATCGGCATAGCCTTCGCTGGCCGCCCACATCAGAGCTGTCTGGCCCTCGCGTTCCTTAGCGTTTACGTTCGCTGCGTGTTTCAGCAACAGACGAACGGCTTTTGTGTCGCCCGCTCGAGCAGCGATCATCAACGGTGTCTCACCACCAGGCAACTCCGCATTCGCATTCGCTTCCGCCGCCAGCAAGTGCTGCACGATCTGCGGCTTGCCGACAGTGCAGGCGATGCTCAGCGGCGTGACTTCGTAGCGCGTCTTCGCGTTCACGTTGGCTTCGGCTGCAATCAACTGCTGCGTGATGTCCGCATGGCCATGATACGCCGCCCAGTGCAAAGCCGTCATACCATCCGGTTGAACGGCGTTGACATCTGCACCGGCCTGAACCAAACGCAGCACCTGAGCCCAGTTCGCTCGTTCAGCGGCTTCAGCCACAGTTAGAATTTCAGATTCGACACGCGCTGTGTCCGCAGCAGTCACGGGCAGTGCGGCGGTCAGTAGCAGACAGAATGCGAAATATAAGCGGTGCATGTGTTCCAGCTTCAGTCGCAGGTCAAAATCGTGCCGGTTTGGAATCAGATCGACAGGGGTTCAAACAGTTCGTCGGCCGTGCCGTCGCTGTCAGAAAACGAATCCATTTCGATTCCCATTTTGTTCAGCAGCGTGAGATGCAGGTTTGCCATCGGAGTGTGCTTCGGGTACGTCACATGCCGACCGCCCTGCATGTTGCCGGCCGCTCCACCGGCGACAATGATCGGCAGGTCCGTGTGGTCGTGAGCGTCAGAATCGCCCATTCCGCTGCCGTACAGATACAGCGAATGATCCAGCAGCGATCCGTTGCCTTCTTTGGTGGCCGCCATCTTTTCGAGAAACTCGGCAAACAGCGACACATGGAAGGCGTTGATCTTTGCCAGCTTGGCAAGTTTGTCCGGGTTCTTGCCATGATGAGAAACCGGATGATGGGGTTCGGGAACACCAATTTCCGGATAGGTGCGCGTACTGGCTTCGCGCGCCAACTGAAACGAAACGATTCGCGTGATATCCCCTTGAAACGCCAGCAGTTGCAGATCGAACATCAGTCGAGCGTGGTCGGCATAGGTGGCTGGGACGCCGACCGGACGATCGAGATCCGGCAGTGGGTTGTCAGCGACGTTCGCTTCGGCACGTTGAATGCGTCGTTCGACTTCGCGGATGCTGTCGAAGTAGTCATCAAACTTATTGCGGTCATTGGCCCCCAACTGCAGTTTGAAGCGGTGCATTTCTTCCGTCACCGCATCCAGCAAACTGGCACGTCGTTGCAACGCCTGTCGTCGATCCGCCGGAGTGCCACCTTCGCCGAACAGACTTTCGAAGACCAGTCGTGGGTGAGCTTCCGCAGGCAGAGGTGTGGTCGGTGACGACCATGACAGATAGTTTTGATACACACAGGCATAGCCGTTGTCGCATTGTCCGACATTGTCCAGCAGGTCCATCGCTAGTTCGAGCGATGGCATCTGAGTTTGCTGGCCGAGTCGGGATGCGGCGATCTGGTCGACCGTCGTGCCCAGATAGTAGTCCGAACTTTCCGTTCGCCGCGCCGTGGCGGCGCTCAGGAATGCGGAATTCGATGTGGCGTGCGAACCGGGATACGCATTCTTCAATTCCAGCCCCGACACCACGGTCGCCTGGTTCTTGACATTCTGCAACGACTTCAGCGTGGATGGCAGCGTGTCCAGCTTTCCGTCATCCGGCGTCCATTCTTCCGGACTAAATCCCATCGGGATATAAACATAGCCCAGCCGCCGCAGCTTCGAAGGTGCGGCGGCGGTATTGGCCAATGCGGTGCTGGCAGGAATCATCGCGTCCAGCAACGGCAGAGCAAAGGCGACGCCTGTTCCACGCAGCAGCGATCGTCGGGAAAGTGATTTTTTGGTGTTGATCATTCCGCAGTCCTCATCAAAAACGGTCGACTTGACGCAATCCCCAAGATAATGGTTGAAAAGCGATTATCGTGTTCACCCGCTTGTCGCACAATCCCACGAATGGCGGGGGCGTCCGTGGGGTCGATGCCGCGTCCCAGAGCAAACGTCAGCAGCTTTTCGGCCAGCGTTCCCACAAACAACTCCGGGCGTTCCATGATACCCGATTCTAAATCCGCCAGTCCAGAAATACTCTTCCCATCCGGCAAAGCACCGGAAGAGTCGATCAATTGTTCACGATCGAAGACTCTCCAACGGCCCACCGCGTCGAAATTTTCCAGCGCAAAGCCGATCGGGTCCATCAAATCATGGCAACTGGCACAGGCCGGGTTCGCGCGATGTTCGGCCAAGCGCTGACGAATCGACACGTCAGCCGTGGCCGTTTTGTCCTGCAGCGTGGGTACGTTGGGCGGCGGCGGTGGAGCCGGTGTGCCGAGGATATTTTCCAAAATCCAATTGCCTCGAATCGTGGGCGAAGTGCGCGTGGCATACGACGTCACCGACAAAATACTGCCATGCCGCAACAGCCCTCCGCGATGAGTGTCGCCGTCGACTTTCACCGCGCGAAACTGACTGCCGACGACTTTGGGAATGCCGTAATGCTTGGCCAGACGTTCATTCAGAAAAGTGGTGTCAGACTGAATGAGATCCATCACACTGCCGTCGTTTCGCAGAACGCTTTCGAACAGCAACTCGGTTTCTTTCCGCAACGCGTGCCGCAGATTGTCGTCGAAGCTTGGAAACAAACGCCGATCAGGTTGGAACGAATCTAAATTTCGCAGATACAACCACTGCGCCGCAAAGTTCGTGACCAGCGATTCGGATCGTGGATCCTGCAGCATCCGCAGAACCTGAGATTCCAACACAGCAGGCTCATGCAATCGACCTGCTGCGGCGTGATCCAGCAATTCTTCGTCCGGCAAACTGCTCCAGATAAAGAACGACAATCGCGAAGCCAGTTCAACATCCGAAACCCGATACACCTTCCCCGCCGCAGTCTCCGGCGGCACAACCTCAGCCCGAAACAGAAAGTGCGGATTCACCAGCACAGCCGTCAGTGCGGCTTCGATGCCGACTTCGAAACCGTCGGTTGCAAAACGCTGTTCGAAGAATCGCAGCGGGACCACCAAGTCGTTGTCGTCCACGGGCCGTCGGTACGCGATCCGCATCAAACGCCGCAATGTTTTTTTCGCCTCCGCTGTCGCTGCGGCGGGGTCTGGCGGTCGATTTAGGAACACCTTTCGGCGACTGGGCGTATCGCCGGCTTCGGTGGCTTTGAATGGCCCCACGATCGATAGTTCGAACAATGCGGGAGTCAGTCGTGGATGGCGATGTCGGTTAAAGTTGGTTTCAAACGGTTGGCGGCGAATTTCGGACAGCGAAGAAAACTTGCGAGGAAAGGTGACGCCAACTTGATGTGGTCCCGCCGAAACTTGGAAACGTTTTTTGAGGTTTGCATCGATCAGTGTGTCGTCTTTTTGCCAGCCTTTGGCTTTGCTGGACTTGGCCGGAGCAACCGTGAAGCGGTGCATGGGTTGTCGATCGATCAGGAAGTCGATCTGATGTTCTTCCAGCAAGCCTTCGATATTTTCGTCTCGGTCACGCATCAGTCGCAATTGAATTTCGTATTCCCCGCTGACCGGAAACTGGTGCGTTAGCAGCATGCCGCCGCGTGTTCCCAAGGGCAGGCCTGCGACATGGGATTCCTGAGAACGATCGGCGGGCAACCGGATCGTGATGCCCCCGGGAGTCTTCTGCTGTCCGCCGATCGCCAAGCGGCTGATCTGTTCTGCGGCGGAAATATAGCGACTCAACAGCACCGGCGGTAATTCGCCCACAGTCACGTTGTCGAAACCATGCCCCGATGGATCGGGCGGCAACAAACTTTCGACGTCCACATCGACGGCCAATAGGTCGCGAATCGCATTGCGATATTCCGTGCGATTCAGACGCCGCACAGATTCCGTACGTCCGGGCAGCGGAAATAATTCCGCCGCTTCGTCAAGGATGTCCTCCATCACATGCAGCGTGGTGATGTATTCTTCTTCGCTGGGCCGGTCGGCTGCGGCGGGCGGCATTTGTCGAGACTGCAGGCGCTTGACGATTTTTTCCCAAGACTCCGAGTCCCACATTTCCGTTTTGCTGACCGCCGCTGCGTCAAAGTTCAGCAGGTTCAGGTCGGCTTGGGCGTCAGTGCTGCCGTGGCAATCCACACAGTAGCGTTTGACGAATGCCGTCACGGCGCTGGCTGAGGCATTGTCGTCAGCACCAACTGCTGTGGCTGTGCAGACGGCGTTCAGCAACAACGTCACAGGCAGACACGTTGCGACAAGTCTGAGCATGGACTTTGCGTTCATGTATTGCGGCTGTATCAAGTCGCTAAGCCAGCAGACACAAGACTGTGGCAAACGAAGGGCTGCGGAGTGTATGGGACGCTTTTGAGTCTACCGCAGTCGCAACAGGATGGCAAAGAGTCTGCCGCAGATTGTCCCGGCGGTTGGCAGATGCTGGCGCAGCCTGCTGATTTGGTCCCCGCTGGGACGACAAACATTGAAATCGCGGATTGATCACCGCTTGTGCTACGAAAACAAATGCAGCTGGCCCAGAAAGGCATCCTTGCCGGCGAAGATTGTCTTCTGTCCTGCGGGGATGTAGATGATGTCCAGTCTGTGCAGTCTGACGACGAGGTTTGAAATCGTCACCTGAGCACGCTCGGCAAGGTTGTACAGATTCGACCAGTCCGTCACATCGACATTCTGCAGTGCAGCGCGAATCAGCCACGCGGGCATCAGCATCGATGATTGATATCGGTCCACCGCACTCTTCACTTCCGGCGGATCTTGTCCGGCGGTCAGTTCCCGATACAGTTCGAAGTACCGATCGTCATAGACCGCGCGATTCAGGACTTCGACCAGCACGCTTTCGTCGGTTGCGTGTCGACACACGAGGAACTCCTGCCGGTCGAAACCGGGCAAGCGGGGATGATGCAGACTGGTGCGGTCGATGTCGATATCCCAGTGGCCGGCTTCGTGGCCAATCGTGCTGCGTTCCAGCCCCGGCTTTTGTTCGAACAGCCGCAGGTGCCGACTGTTGAGCACGATGCGACGTTGTTCGGGAACCAGTCCCGCTAGGATCTGTTCGCCTTCGCGCTCTTCGATTTCGATCCAGTCGAAATCCAAGTGCAGAATCTGTTCCACAATATTTTCAATCGGAACCGGAAACGTCACCGCGCTGCCAGTCAGATGTTCGTATTGCCGGATCCGCATCGCCGTGATTTCGTCAATCTCAGACGTCGGCATGTTGGCCAGATTAAAACGTCGCATGCCGATGAGGCTCCCTGCCATTCGACGGTGATGGGAAATTTTTCAAACGCCGCTCGAAACCAACTACTTTGCCTTACGACTGGCAACTTCCACGGCCGCTGCAGCAACTGCCGCTTCGTCGCAGACTTCCGCGTCCTTCAGCATTTCCTCCAGAGCACTGTCAGACAGGTTCAGGATGCGGCGAAAGATTCCCGGCTTGGCGAGTATGCGTTCTCGGAAAGCGTCCGGAATTCGCCGAGCCAACAGCAACAGTTCATCAGCATCCGTGTTCAGCGCTTTGGCGATCTTCTGAAGTGTTTCTTCGCGCGGCGTTTGTTCGTCGTCCAGTCGATCGTTTTCCACTCGACTAAGATAGGTAAAATTGATCCCAACGCGATCTGCGAGTTCTCGCTGCGTAAGATTTCGGTCCTTCCGGATCTCACGAATTCGTTGTCCAACCGTGGTCATCATTCGCTCCTTGGTGTGACACAGTCTTGTGCTGGAAAAGAAAGCTCAACCAACACCTGTTAACGGTATTGTGGCAGAAGAATAGCTACTTGTGGTTTACTGTCAATGTCAATTCGCAGCCAAATCAACGGATTGCTATCGTAGTTGCGGCGCACCAAATTCGCGATGAATTTGATTGCACTGTTCCAGCGTCATTCGAAAGCCGTGCCCGAGTTCTCGCAGGTTCTGAGCTTCGCCGGTTTCATCCAGCTTGATGGCCATCAGTGAGATTGCGTAGACCTGTTGCTCCATGCCCAATGGCACCGACCACACGAATTCTCGAACGTCCAACGGCTTGGCAAATTCGGATCGCAGAAATTGAATTTCGTCCTGCGTTAAATCTCCCAGTTGTTTCACGATCGCATCTTGTTCTGTTTGATCGATGGAACCATCGGCCTTGGCGGCGTTGATCATGGCGATCACCAGAACCTGAGCCTTGTCGTTAAATGGGTCCGGATTGCCTTCGTATTCGGCCGTGAATTCTGTTTGTCGACGCGCGATATGCGGTTCTGGTTCGGGGTAGCGACGCGGTGGTTGTTGCGGCTGCTGCGGCTGCTGCGACTGCGACTGCGGTTGGCGTGTCCGCTGTCGGGTTGTGCTGCGTCCGTGAGAATGACGCAGCAGATCTTCTAGGCTGTCGAATTCTTGAGCGCGTGGGCTTTCGCGAATCGTGGGACTGCCTGCTGTGGGACTGCCTGCTGGACGACTTGGTGTTGCACTTCCGCTGGGTGCTGCAGGTTGGCCCTTGCGGCCTCCCTTCAGAATGCTGTCGAGGATCACGCCGCCGAGTCCACCTCCACCTCCGCCGCTGCCACCACCCGATTTTCTGCCTGACATGCCACCTAGAATATCGATCGCATTCATGATTGCTGCCTTGTTGTGTGTCACACTCACCAAAATAAAAATCAACCGACTTCGTTGAGCCCGCGATGGAAGCCATCGCGATTCGTGACTGTAACAGATCGAGACGCTCATGAAGCGTGCGGCAGAGAATTTTTTCTCCCCACGTCGCAGCGGAGTCTCAGGACGTCGTTTGACTCGTTGTTGAAGAAGGACTCGTGATGCAAAGATCCTCATGCGTCACTTCAGGTGCTTATCCAAAAACCGAAACGTCTCTTGGCCGTTGATGGTATGCGGTCCCACAAACCATTCAATGTGTGCTCGATCGCCGAGTCCCAGTTTGGCCGCGTACAGGTGCCGCACTTTGCCGAATTCGTAGCCCACCCATTCGTCTGTGCCCACGCCGTCGAAGTGACCGCGTTCGACCATAAACGGACGCGGACAAATCAACGCCGCCATTTCAAAATAGTTGAACGTACTGCCCAGATCCCATTCGAAGATTTCGTATTCGCCCGTCCACATGTAACTAAACGGCAGCCGAGTGCTCGCGTTCTTCCGGACCCATTCGTTGAAGTCGGCCGAACAGATCGACAGCGCATAGTCGGTCACCAGAGCCGGAATTCTCATCGCCGACTTACCACCGTAGCTCAGCCCATAGAATCCAATGCGATCGCCATCCACGAACGGCTGAGTCTTCAACCAGTTAACGATCTGCTGATGCTGAGGCACGATGACGGAAAACAGCGTCTTGCCCAGCGGATTGGCTTTTCTCTGCAACGTCCGAAATCGATCCTGAAAGATGTACGGGTTCTGTGGTGCAAACGTGATGTAACCGCGTTCACACAGTTTGGCGGCGAAGTCATGATAGGCTCGATGATCGTCCAGAAACGTGTCGGTGGGACGTCCTTCCAGACCATGCTGACACACGACGACCGGCCGCTTTTCGCCGGGTTTCAGATCCTTCGGCAACAACAGCACGCCATACGCCATGACATCCGGAAAGACGTCCAGCACCACTTCATGGCCCGTCCAAGTTTCCGTGTCCCACGTCTTGCGTGACCGAGCATTAAAAGGCAGCAGCGGTTGATCGAATTCGCCGATCACGTCTTCGCGAAAGATCGTGCGATAGTGTTCGACGCTGGCTTCGTAGGCTTCGACCGACTGCGTATCCAGTTTGCTGAGAAACTCTTTGCGGACAAAATCGCTTTCCTGCAGCAACGCCTGATTGTGCCGATCGATTTCTTCGAACTGCTGCCGATAACGAACAGCGATGGCGTCCGTTCTGTCGGGCAGATCGACAACAGCCGATGTGGTGGCCGACTTCTGAACCTGTTCGGTATTCGCATCACTGCCGGTGACCGCAGAAACAAACGTGTCAAGAATCTGGTGGCAGAATTCGCCCGAATTCGGCAACGACATGGTGATTCGGGCCGACGGGGTTCCGGCGGGTTGCAGTCCTGCGGCAAGGGGCAGGGACGCTTCGATCTGCTTACGAACCAATTGCTGAGGCGGCGTTTTCAGCACGGCGGGAGCACCACCGTTGCCGGCGAATTCCTGTTCAGGCCACGCCGAAAAATCGACCAGCAGGCGACGCGGCTGCACCATCGCCGCCAGTTCTGTCGTGCCGAATTCCTTGATCAGACCGAACACATTGCGGTCCAAGGGTTGCTTCCACAGTTCGTGAGTGAACCCCATGGCTCCGGACACGCACACCGCATCAATCCGCGTGTCTAAGGCTCCAGCATACAGAGCCAACATGCCGCCTTCTCCGTAACCGATCACGCCAATTCGCGTGTTGTCGTCGCTATCTTTGGCGAACCAGTCGACGGCGGCCAACACTTTGTGGACTTCATAGCCGATCAGATGTCGCCCCAATTCAAACGCGGCGCGGTACAGGTATTCGCGATCCGTCATGTCCGCTCGACCACTGCGTTGACTACGCTCGCGACTGATGATCACCGGCACGATCACGCGGCAGCCGCTTTCGGCCAATCGTCGCGCGTATTGAGATTCCGGAGGAATTCCGGGAGCGAGTCCGCAGAGTTGTTCGGGCGAATGACCGGCGTGAGGAATGGCGACAACGTTGCCGATCACTTTTCCGACTTCTAACTTAGGCACCAGCAACAGTCCGGCTCCGTGAAGGGACGTCAGGTGCTGAGCAGTCGGCGCGGGGTCGGCCAGCACGGGCCACCGCACGGCGTAGATTGTGTAGGCGGGCGTGTCGGCGATCAGGCTGTCGTGATTGGTGGTGGCGATCAGTTCTGGTGCGTCGAATGCGATTCGAGAATCTCGTGCCCCCAGAATATTCGCGAGCCGCTTGCGATTGTCGGCCAGTGATGTCTGATAAGCTTCGACTGACGTTGTGTCGCGGTTCCAGAATGCGGCTCTGTGTTGAGGCGCGTCTGCAATCTGCTGCAACAGAAAACGGTCGATGCCGTCCACCATTTGCGATGCGAGATCGCCTTCGCTGGTCAGCGGTTTCGTGTCAGTCGGCTGTTGAGCGTTCGTGGTCGCAGAACACAACGACAGACAACAGATCATCGTTAAGCAGAATCGACGGAACATCGCGGGACTCCGATGGTGTGGGTGAAGGTTGGTGTGGGTGAAGGTTGAGGTGCGAAACGTCTGCTTCTGAAGCACGCCCCACATACACTGCACGCGGGGCAAGGTGGGGCATCCTTGCTGTTTAACCCGTGGTCGCAGACTAGGTTTTCCGGCCTAATCTGCGACCACGGGTTAAACAATAGCCAGATCAGCATAGTTCTGCCAGAAGGCGGGCTGCCATGTCTTCCCAAGATTCCACGTCGATGATTTCGGAGTGTCCGTGGAAAACTCGAGTCAGCGTGGGCTTGGATTCCGTCATTTCGCAAATCGTATGCAGGGCTTGGTCGAGTTCAATTTTCTGAGGTGCGACGGTGAACGAAACCACATGCGTCAAGCTTCGTTGCGCGTGTTCCTGAGTGCGGGCGGTGACTGCGGCAATCGACAGGTCCAGCACGGCCACTGTCCCATTGGCAATTTGTTCACTCAGAGGCGTTTGGAGAATCGTGGCGGCAGGATTGTAGTTCCTTGTGAGGCTTGGTAACGTTTAATGGGTGACCCGAATCACCTTCCATAGGGCGTGTTATGAAAACGGAAGAATATCTGCTGGTGAATGAAGCCGCAGAAACGCTTGGGGTTTCTGCGAATACGATCCGTTCGTGGGGAGGCTGCGGAAAATTGCAGGAGTATCGTCACCCGGTGAACAACTACCGCCTGTTTCGCCGGGAAGACGTCGAAGCACTACTGGGGCAAATCGAAAATCCACAACCTGTCAATCCGACTGTGCGAAAAGCGAAGTAACGATGGCCCGACTCGAAGACATCACAAAAGACACGACAGTGAAAGGCATCCTTGCCAATGCTGCCGTGAAAATCATTGATGCAAAACCCATCGGGTCGGGCGCACTGAAAATCGTCTTTGAAACTCCGGATGGAGTCACCGATCAGGAGATTCTCTATCGTGACCGTGAACCAACTTTAGAAATCGTTGAATCCGGCCGTCCTTGGAGCTTCACCGGTGACGGAAACCTGTTTCGGCTCGTTTCCGAAGCACAACGAATTCAATTGGCTTATCTGTTCGATCCAGTGCTGGCCGTTCATACGTCGCTCGTTGAACCACTACCGCACCAAATCACTGCCGTTTATGAGGAGATGCTTACGCGGCAGCCACTCCGCTTCCTGCTGGCAGATGACCCTGGAGCGGGAAAAACGATCATGGCTGGACTGTTGATCAAGGAGCTGATTGTCCGCGGAGATTTGAAACGCTGCATGATCGTTGCACCCGGAAATCTGGTTGAGCAATGGCAGGATGAGTTGAGCGAGAAGTTTCAGCTTCCATTCGAAATCATGACCAATGATAAGTTTGAATCTGCTCATACGGGAAACTGGTTCAATGAGAATGATTTGGTCATTTGTAGACTGGATAAGCTCAGCCGAAACGAGTCGGTACAGGATAAGCTCCATGTGACTGACTGGGATCTGATTGTTGTTGACGAAGCGCACAAGATGTCAGCATCTTTGTATGGGAACGAAGTCAAGGAAACGCAACGTCACAAGCTTGGTCGGTTCCTGTCGACACTGACGCGGCATTTCCTGTTGATGTCAGCCACGCCCCACAACGGTAAAGAAGAAGACTTTCAGCTCTTCATGAGACTGCTTGATAGTGACCGGTTTGAAGGAAATTTTCGCCCCGGCGTTCACGCCTGTGACGCCAGCGACATGATGCGTCGTATGGTCAAAGAGGACCTGCTGCGGTTCGACGAAACACGACTGTTTCCGGAACGAAGAGCCTACACCGTGAACTATGCGTTGAGCCCGCAGGAGTCGGCCTTGTACACGGAAGTCACAGACTACGTCCGAACGGAATTCGACCGAGCCAAAGCACTGGAAAATAGCGGTCGACAGGGAACTGTTGGATTTGCGCTGACAATACTTCAGCGACGTCTTGCGTCTTCACCGGAAGCAATTTTTCAGTCGTTACGTCGACGGCGAGAGCGACTGGAGAGTCGACGCGAAGAAGTCAAGCTGATGAAACGCGGTGGAGAGGTGTGGATCGACTTCGCACCTGGACTGCCAATGCTGGGTTCGGACGACGACATCGAAGATTTTGAAGATCGCCCCGGGAACGAGTTCGAAGATGCTGAGGAAAACATTCTTGATCAGGCCACTGCCGCCCAGACGATTGCAGAGCTTGAATTGGAGATTGAAAGGCTAAGGGAGCTGGAGAAACTGGCTGGCCGCGTGCGGCTCAGCGGAACTGACATGAAGTGGGAACAGCTTTCCTCGCTCTTGCAGGATAAAGAGCACATGGTGGACGAGCATGGCCGACGGCGTAAGCTGGTAATCTTCACCGAGCACCGAGACACACTTAACTACCTGCATGACAAGATTACAAAGCTGTTCGGAGCAATTGAGTCCGTCGTAACGATCAGCGGTGGGATGGTCCGCGAGCAGCGAAAGGACGCTCAGGAGCGATTCGCACACGACAAGGAAACGATTGTTCTTTTGGCAACTGACGCAGCTGGAGAGGGGATAAACCTGCAACAAGCCCATTTGATGGTCAACTACGATCTGCCGTGGAATCCCAATCGTCTGGAACAGCGATTCGGCCGAATTCACCGTATTGGACAGACCAACGTCTGCCACTTATGGAATCTCGTTGCCGGTGAAACTCGTGAAGGTGATGTTTTTCGTCGGCTGCTTGAAAAGCTGGAGGTGGAGCGAGCAGCCCTTGGTGGTGCAGTATTCGATGTTTTGGGACAGGCAATTGAAGGTCGTCGGCTGCGTGACCTGCTTCAGGAAGCCATTCTTTACGGCGATCAGCCTGAAGTCAAAGCGAGACTGAAGGAGAAAGTAGAGGGGGCACTTGACCATGCCCGACTGCGTGAACTGATCGAAAGTCAGTCCCTTGAGCGTGAAACGATGGATACGTCACGCGTGCGAGAAATCCGCGCGACGATGGAACGGGCTAATGCTCGACGACTGCAGCCCTACTTTATCGCAACATTCTTTCGAGACGGATTCGCCCATCTTGGCGGCAAACTCAAGGAGCGGGAAAGCAAGCGGTTTGAAATCACGCACGTGCCCGCAGATATCCGAAATCGTGATAAGCAGATTGGAAGTCGAAACAAGGTTCAGCGCAAATACGAACGGATCACGTTCGACAAGAACCTGATTAACATAGAAGGTGAACGACAGGCTGCATTCGTGTGCCCCGGTCACCCGTTGCTTGATACCTGCATTGATCTGATGTTGGAGCGATATCGCGACCTCTTGAAGCAAGGTGCAATTCTGATCAATGAAAATGATCCGTCGGAAGACGTACGAGCACTATTCTACCTTGATCATTCAATTCAGGATGGCCGGACCAATGCTAATGGAACTCGACGTGTTGTCAGCCGACAGTTGCAATTCGTGTCGATCGAC
>JBDNHJ010000412.1:0-4998 GCA_041688835.1 Fuerstiella sp. | reverse complement strand
GCTGGAAGTCTGTGCCATCTACCGCACGCTGCTGGCTGACGCGGACGGACTCTATGATCCGAGTCACGACAACGATCGACTGTTGTTGGGTCTGAAAGGCACGATGAGCGAAGCCGAGTTGCACATTCTGAAGAGCCGTCTGCAGATGGGGATGTGGAACAAAGCCGAACGCGGCGAGATTCTCAATCATCCTCCGATCGGTTACATCCGCAGCGTCTCGGCGCGCAACGGCGAAGGCGATTACGTTATCGATCCGGACGAACAGGTGCAGTCGGTCGTGCGCTTGATCTTCGAAACGTTTGCTCGGCGAGGCAGCGTCAACGGTTTGTTACGCTGGCTGGTGCAGCACGATGTGAAGGTTCCCGTGCGACCACACTTCGGTCCGAATCGCAGTGAACTGGAATGGCGACGTCCGAATCGCGCGACGCTGCTCAATCTGCTGCATCATCCGATTTATGCCGGCGCGTATCGCTGGGGGCACCGTGAAACCGATCCGCGAAAAAAGATCGCTGGCCGTTGCCATACCGGTCGAACATTCAAGTCGCACGAAGACTGCCGTGTGCTGATTCGCGATCGCTTCCCGGCTTACATCGCATGGGAGGAATTCGAAAGAATCCCGCAAGAAATGGCGGAAAACAGCAACATCGGCAAAGCTCTGGCGGCACCGCGACACGGCCCGAGCGTCCTGTCCGGGCTGATTAAATGCGGGCGCTGCGGCCATCGGATGCTGGTCGGTTACGCCAACATCAAGGCGGCCTCAGGCGCGAAGACGCTGCGTTACAGCTGTCAGCGCGACGCCATCGATTACGGTGCGGATCGGTGCCAGAGTCTGTCGGGAAAAGTGCTGGAGTCATTCGTGATCGAACGTCTGCTGCAGGCCGTTTCGCCCGCGTCGCTGGAGCTGAGTCTGGTGGCAGGTGTCGATATCGAACGCGAACGCAGCCAGCTCGATCAACACTGGCAACAGCGGCTCACGCGATCACGGTACGAAGTCGAGCAGGCGCGCCGACAGTACGCGGCCGTCGATCCCGATCATCGCTTGGTGGCTCGCGAACTTGAACGACGCTGGGACGAACTGCTGCGTGCTGACGAACGGCTGCGGGTTGATTATCAACGCTTCGCAGACGAGTGTCCGCAGCAACTGACTTCGGAAGAACGAGAGCAGATTCTGTCTCTGGAAAATGATCTGCCTGCGCTGTGGCATGCCGACACAACGACTCCCGAAGATCGTCAGACCATCGCACGACTTCTGCTGGAAGAAGTGATCGTGACCGTCGAAGGTAACACCGATCGAGTGGAAGTGGAACTTCGCTGGGCGGGCGGCTTCACCAGTCGACACGCCTTGCTGCGGACCGTGCAGACCTACGAACAGCTTTCGAACTTCGCAGAACTCGTCGCCCACATCGAAGTGTTGCGTCGTGAACAAGGCACTCTGTCCGTGATCGCCGAAACACTCAACGCCGAAGGCTTCCGCCCGCCAAAGCGCTCACCGAGATTCACCGCAGCCATGCTAAGCCAATTTCTGCGCGAACGAGGAACTCGCAGCGGACATCTGCCCCGCAGCGTCACTCACGAAGATCATCTGCAGACCAACGAATCGTGGCTGGCCGATCTGGCAGTGAAACTTCAGATGCCGATCGCCACCATGCACCGCTGGCAACGAGTCGACTGGGTCACATCCCGAAAAGTGAAGGCAGCCGGGAACCGCTGGGCCATCTTCGCCGATGCCGACGAATTAGATCGTCTGACGGAGCTGCGCAATACTCCTCGCAGTTGGCCAAATCCTTACCCGCCAGAACTCATTACCCCAAAACCGACACCTCACTCAAACACGTCCAACGCTTCCACCCAGAAACACCGAAAGGAACAAGAAAACCATGAAACATGACGAACCGGACAATCATAAAAGCACTCACTTGGGTCGCAGTCTGATTGGCACACTGAGCTCGATATCAGGGCGATCAAATGTTCGTTGAACATGGACATTCTTCGCGCCAAAACGTCAGAGATGGTTCGCGCGGAATTATGGAGTTGCCTGCTGGCTTACAATCTGATCCGACTAAAGATGCTGCAAAGCTGTGCGGTGTCGGGCCGCGACCCGAGATCCGTCAGCTTCACGACGACGATGCAGCTCTTGGCAACCAACTGGCTCCTGTGCGCGGTCGTCGGTGTCACACCGGAACTGGCCGCTCTCGGACAGGTCATGCCAATCAGCCAGCGAATCGGCCATCGCGACGGTCGCTCCGAACCGCGAGTCAATAAACGCCGACCCAAGGTGCTCGCACTCATGCAGAAACCAAGACACGAACTACGCCAAGAACTGAACGCCGCAGCATGACGTAAACCCTTTCATACCAAGCGGCAGTGCCATTCGTGGTTGACACCTTTGTCTTTTCACCTTTGTCTTTTCCTTTGTCTTTTCCGAAGCCGATGGCGGAGCAGCGGCCGATTCGGCAGATCTGTTCGAAGTGGCGTTGTGCATTTCGGAACGGCTGTTCAGCCGATTCTGCAGGTCTTCAATCTGCCGAGCCTGAGCGTCCAGCTGCTTCTGGAGTTCGGCAAAAGCTGCTGATGAGTCGGTACTCTGAGCCACACTGCTGGCGCAGGATGCCGCAACGATGCACATTGCACACAGGCATCTCAGAATCCGAGTTGTCAAATTCATGGTGGCCGCCCATCCCTGCGCTCGCCGCCGTTGTTACCAACCAGCGAATGTTCCTTGTGTCTCGATTCGGCAGATTTTCCGGATAATTCCAGTGATCTGTGAAAGAGCCCTTGGATTTCACAGGGATCGAAAATCTTCGCCGCTGTTTGTTACGGCTCGGTCGGCTGAAATTTGGGTCGAGCTTGCGAATTCACAAACGCTGCGATGTCAAAGGCTTCCTGCTCGCTTAGCGTGGCATCATCCAGAGGCATGGCGACCTTGAGCCACGATGCCAGCTTGGGGATTTTTGTCAGGCCAGCTCCATCATTATAAGAATGTTCACCCCACACTGGCGGGCCGGAATCGTTACCGCTGCCGTCTGCAGCATGGCAGTCAGCACACTGATCCGCATACAGTTTTTCACCGCGTTTGATGTCGGGCTTGCGATCTCCCGGATCCAGCATCGTCAAACGATTTGGGCCCAGAGGCTGCGCGGGATTCATCGCGATTGCTGTGCCCTGCGACAGCCACGTGATGTACGCCGCCATCGCGACAGAAACCGTGCCGCCGTTTGGCGGCCGCTTGCCGTTCTGACTGCGAATGAAGCAGTTCAGAATGCGATCTTCCAGAGTGATGACGCGGTTTTCACGCGGCGAGTACGCTGGATAGGCTGCCGCCACACCAACGAACGACGCAGCTTGAGAATGCGTGCCAGCGTCCAGATGACATGAGGTACAGTTCAGCTTGTTGCCCACAAACGGCCGCGTGAGTGGATGAGTATGAGTTTGCCGGACCAGTGTCTCTCCCAACTGTACGACTTCACCCAGCGGACCAGGCGGGTACTGTGCAGATGGCGTCGATACCGGTTTTGAGTCGCTGACCTGCGGCCGCTGTGCAGATCCGACCAGAGATGTCTGAGCGGGTCCGTTATGAGGCGGCTGAGCGAACGCGATGGTCGCCAGGCACAGAGCCATAGCAACGCAGCATCGGGGGATGATCTTTCGGATCTGCATGTTGTTGACATCCATTCAAAATATTACCTAGCGAGCTTGGTCCGCTTGTTCACTATTTCAGCAGTGGGACGTAGGCGTAACCATCGGCCTGAAGGTTGACAACGGCAGTCAGAGCGGACACAGCGGTCTGAACAAACACGGCCAATTCTTCTGTTTTGGATCCTTTGGACGTCAGCGACTGTCCGCACACAACCAGTTCAACTCCGGCTTCATGCAGCTGCTGCAGCAGTTTCAGATTGGGATTGCCTTCTGTTTTGAATTTCTCTGAATACGCATCGTCGTTCAGGACAATCAGAGTTGCGTCGCCATGAAACACCACGGCGATTTGTGATTCCGCCAGCTCAGCTCCCGCTCCGGCATAGATATTCACGTACCTGGCAACTTTTTCGAGCCCCGCATTCAGCTGATCGTCTGGCCCGCCTTTGGTCAAATCCACAATGAGCCGAGTCCCCGATCGCGGCTGATGAATGGCGTCGGGCAGACGCACAACCGATCCATGACCGGCGATCACTGGATAAGCCGGCTCACCGGGCTTGCTGAGGGCTTTACCGGGCACTGGGTGATTCTTCATGGCTTCCGCAAAGCCACGTTCCACAAAACCGGTGACAACTTTGGCATGCGACTGAATCAGTCGAGCTACATGCGGATCGTCTGACGTCTCTGTTACCTTCACGCCTTTGTCGGTACCTTCGTGGACCATGTGAATTTTTTCTGTGTGCCGGAACAGCTCAGCAAACAATGGATCACGCATGCGAATCGGCTTTGCTTCTTTGATGCGGTACTCCATCCATGTCACATGTTCCCTGATCTTTGCGGCGACATCCGGCGTGTCCGATTCTGTCAGCGTTTCCACACCGTTGGGCAGTTCCTTGACGGTCCGCTTGATCTGTTTGTGGTTCTTCAGCAGAAATTCAAACACTTCATGATCTTCTGCATGTCGTTCGTCCTGCCCATGACGACCTCCTGGACCTCGGCCATGCTGCCCACCGCCCGGACCACGACCGAGCCCCAGTCCGCCACCACCCTGCCCGCGGCCTCGGCCGGCGCCTGGTCCCTGTTGAGCAAACACAGGCAGAGCGACCAGCAGGGCCAGTGACAATGCCAGAGACAGTTTCAGATAGCGGTGCATACAATGTTCTTTCATGAGAGGATTTAAAGTCTTGAAGAAGGAATCCACAACGATCACCGATCGCAGCGCCATTCCAGTTTCGCACTTCTTGGGCACTATCCCGCGAGCGTCGCGAGGTATGTGAGGAGGTTGATATTATCTTCGCGGTGTGTCGTGTCGAGCGACACCGTCGATAATTTGTCTTCCCAGCTTTTTCGTCGTAAAGTCGTGAG
>JBDNHJ010000411.1:0-18669 GCA_041688835.1 Fuerstiella sp. | reverse complement strand
CCGTGTACGGCACGACGGAACCCAGATACTTCTTCACGAGTTCCGGAAATCTGTGGACCGCTTCGGAGAACGGTCCGAAGATGACGCCCTCTTTTTCAAGCGTTTCCTTGTACGTCGTCGCGACGGAAACACTATCGAACACCGCGTCCACGGCAACGCCAGACAGCACTTTCTGCTCTTCCAGCGGAATGCCGAGTTTCTCGTAGGTCTCCAGCAACTTCGGATCGACTTCGTCCAGACTGTTCAGCTTCGGTTGCTGCTTCGGCGCAGAATAGTAGATTGTGTCCTGATAGTTGATCGGAGGATAATGCACGTTGTGCCACTCCGGTTCTTCCAGCGTCAGCCAATGGCGATACGCTTTCAGTCGCCAGTCGAGCAACCACTGCGGCTCATCTTTCTTTGAAGAAATCAGGCGCACAACATCTTCACTCAAGCCGGGCGCGATCGCGTCGGCTTCGATGTCGGTGACGAAACCGTGTTTGTATTCTTGCTGCGAAACTTCTTTCAGCAACGCATTGTCAGTAGACATGTCTATCTCCTAGGGAACTCATTCATCGCTTTTGCTCATGCGGCAGAATCAAGCCGAAAACGAACTGCCGCAGCCGCACGACTTCGTTGCATTCGGGTTGTTGAAGACAAAGCCGCGTTTGTCGAGACCTTCATGAAAGTCGATCTCGGTGCCGTCCAGATACAGCGAGCTTTTCTTATCCACGGCCACGCGCACGCCATGCATCTCGCGAACGGAGTCGGTTTCTTCGTTCACGTTTTCGTCAAAGCCCAGTTGGTATTCGAATCCGCTGCAACCGCCGCCCGCCACACCGATGCGCAACGCAGCGGTTTCTGGCATCTTCTGCTCGGTCATCACTTTCTTGATTTCTCGCGCCGCCGTTTCGGTCAACTGAAGTGCCATCGATATTGTTCCTTGTTGAGAGTTGAGAGTTGTCAGTTATTCGCCACGTTTCTTCGTTCGGTAATCGGCTTACTTTGCCGCGCCATGGTGGCGTTCAAATCCCGATAAGGGATCCATTCCACTGGTAGTTCATCTTCGTGATAAATCGCATTCGCCGGACACGCCGGCACACAGGCTTCGCAGTCAATGCAGTCGTCCGGATGGATGTACAACATCCGCCCGCCTTCACGAAAGCAACCCGCCGGGCAGACCACAACGCACTCGGTGTATTTGCAGTCACAACAGGGCTCAGCGACAACGTGTGCCATCGGGACGTCACCTTATTCGTGTGGCTCGGATGCCACTTCCGCAGTATGCGTTCTGTCGTCTGAATCATCGAATCGATTGAGGGCGACAACAAACACGCTTTGAATGAGATATCAAAGCAAAGCGTGTGCCAGCGTCGGTGACGCATCCCGAAAATCGACGTAAGGTGTTTCTGAGTAGCGATTTAAGATCTTTCTGTGCGAATCAGTCGCTCGCGTGGGTCAACCATATTTGGTCACTCATTTTCCACTCTGCCTTGACGTTTGATGGAATCAAGAATACGTTGACTGGCCTGAAACGCTGAAAATCAAGCGAAAATCTGCGATTCCGCCAGCCATTTCCTTCTGCACGAGAGCCAGTCATCCACATTGCGTTGAATGACGATATTTCGATGGATAACACAGAAGCAGTTGACCTATCCCAAGGAACCTACGACCAGCTCGTCGAGCGGATGCTCGAACAGCTCAACATGGGTTACGGCTTCGACCAGCTTTTCAACTCGGTCTACGACCAGTTGCACGGGATCGTGCCGTACAACAGGATCGCGGTCGCCCTGCTCGAAGAAGACACAGATCTTCTGCGGCTCACGTCGTGTCGTTCCGATGGCGAGATCGCACTCAAGGTCGGCTACGCGGCCCGTCTGGAAGGTTCGACGCTTTCGACTTTGCTGCAAACAGGGCAGCCTCGCATCATCGACGACCTTGAGGAATACCTGGCAAGCAGGAAGGAATCCGTTTCAACCGAGCTGGTTGTTCGCGAAGGCATGCGGTCGAGTTTGACGCTGCCGTTGGTCGCGGACGGCAAACCGATTGGCGTGATCTTTTTCTCCAGCCGTGAGAAGAACATCTATACTCCGGACCACGCTGCTTTGCTCCGTCGATTGGCCGGGCACATCGCAATCAGTGTCGAGAAGGCGCGACGGATTGAGGAGCTTCAGAAAATCAATGCCGAGCTGGCCGACGCGAACAAGACGAAGGACCAGTTCCTTGACCTGCTGAAATCGGAGGTCGCAAAGCAGACCGATCAACTTCGCCAATCGGAGAACCGTTATCGGCTGCTCGTTCAGTTGAGTCAGATTGTGAACTCAAGCCTCGATGTGCGCGAGGTGTTCGAGTACGCCGCCGCACAAATCCACACGCTGCTTGATGCGTGCGACCGGGTGAGTTTGTTGCTCACGAAGCGTCTGGAAACGTCGCGTGACGGCTTCACTGTGGAATTCGATGGCGACGAGAAACATTGGGACAATATCCCTACGCGCGAGGTCTCCGGTTTGGCGTTCGACTGGGTGATGGAACATCGCATGCCGCACGTGTCCCGATCGCTCGAAGACTCGCAGCAGTTTCCGGAAGACCAGTTGTTGTTCAAGCTGGGCTATCGTTCCAAGGTTTACCTGCCGTTGCTTTCGCGGGAGCGAAGTGTGGGCGTCCTGGGAATCGCGTCGCGCCGCGGCGAGCAGCCCGACCGCTGGGATTTGGAATTGCTCGACGAGGTCTGTCGACAACTGGCGATCGCTTTGGATAACGCCGCAGCGTACGGCGAGATCGACCGGCTGAAGGGGGAACTTGAACAGCAGAATGTCTACTTGCGTGACGAGATTCGCACCAGCCACGACTTCGGCAATATCATTGGAGACAGCGGCCCGATGCGGCATGTGCGCGTGGCCATCGAGCAGGTGGCTCAGGCAGATTCCACGGTTCTGATTCTCGGCGAAACCGGGACGGGCAAAGAGTTGATTGCCCGAGCGATCCATGACAGCAGCCCCCGCCGCGACCACCTGCTTGTCAAAGTCAACTGTGCTGCACTCGCACCCAACCTGATCGCCAGTGAGCTGTTTGGGCACGAAGCCGGCGCTTTCACCGGTGCCAGCGAGCAGCGTGTCGGCCGCTTTGAACTCGCCCACGGCGGCAGCATCTTTCTGGATGAGATCTCCGAGATACCGCTCGAAACTCAAGTGATGCTGCTGCGAGTGTTACAGGAACGCACCATCGAACGCGTGGGAGGCAGCGAACCGATTTCCGTGGACACGCGCGTGATCGCGGCGACAAACCGCGATCTCAAGATGTTTACCGACAAGGGAAACTTTCGCGACGATTTGTACTATCGATTGAACGTGTTCCCCATCCACGTCCCGCCACTCCGTGATCGGCGGGAGGACATTCCCGCACTGTTGAATCACTTCATCGAACGCTTGTGCCGCCGGGTGAACAAAGAGATCACGCGCGTGGATCGCAGGACGATGGATTTGTTGATGAGCTATCACTGGCCCGGCAACGTCCGTGAACTCGAAAACATTATCGAGCGTTCTTTGATCGTCAGCCGAGGTGACACGTTGAGAGTCGAAGGGTCATGGCTTTCCGACGACGATCATCAAGTTGCCATGCAACACGCCGCAGGCAAGCACCAGTCGCTGGCCGACAACGAACGCCGCGCAATCCTCGACGCGCTGGCCCGATCCGGCGGAAAAGTCTACGGCCCGGACGGTGCCGCCGAGGCACTCGACGTCAAACCGACGACTCTGTACGGCAAGATGCGAAAGCTCAACATCAAGGGAAGTCGGCAGCATCAGTGATCTGGCCGCAATGAACAAAAGCAGTCGACCGGGCAAACCACCACGCAGTCGGTATACTTGCAGTTAAAGCAGGGTTCGGTCACAACGTGAGTCATCGAAAAGTCTCCGGTAATAGGTCAAAATGTTAGAATGAGCAGACTTCTGACTGTTGATGCAGATCTCTGGCTGGAACCGGACACGGAATTTTCGAGATTCGTTTAACCCGTGACCGCGGGCGAGGATAGTGTGATGAGGATTGTGTGGACGGCCTTGCCTGCGGCGGCGGGTTAAACGGGGGCAGGGGTTAAACGAGGGTGAGGGAGGTTGTGATGATTCATGGTTACCACGTCATTCTGCCGCATTACGGTTTCTGGTTGCCGAATGATCCTCGCGGCTCGTGGTCGGATTTCGTTGCGTCTTGGGAGATCGCTCGGTTCGGAAAACCACGCGGCATCTGGAACAACGCACGCTCGCTCAGCTCAGCCCCGACGAACTGGCTCGGCGCGAGGCGGCTCGCCGGGCACTCAAGTTTCCGCCGGTGTGCCTGACCGGCTTGCAGGCACTTTCTGTCGCAAACGGGTTTGCCTCGCGGTCGGCAAAAAGTGGTTATGCCATTTGGGCGTGTGCGATTATTCCGGAACACACGCATCTGGTGATCGGACGGCATACATTCAAGGTCGAACAGATGGCCAACCTGCTGAAAGGAGCCGCCACGACGCAACTGATCAACGATGGCCGCCATCCGCTCGCCGAATTTGCGACGGACGGAAAAACTCCACCGGGTCTATGGGCCGACAAACGCTGGAAGGTGTACTTGGACAGCGAACAGCAAATTGAAAATGCCATCGCCTATGTGCTGGATAACCCCGTGAAGGAAGGGAAAAATGTACAAACGCGGAAATGGGTCACGCCGTTTCGCGGACTCGAAGGCGGCACCTACACTGTTTAACCCGCCGCCGCAGGCAAGGATTGCAGGCAGACCACAGCGGACATCGTGGACCCAGTGCGATCCATGACAGCAGGGGCGGCCTTGCCTGCGGCGGCGGGTTAAACGATGAACAGGAATGAAAACAACTTGTGGCTTCTCAACCAACATCCCCGTCGTCGGCTCGGCTGTTCGCCAGTCTTGTGGACGGTGACGCACACGCGGCGGACGACATTTTTCATCGCTATCTGCAGCGGCTGACTCGATTGGCGCGAACTCGGCTGGCACCTCAACTGAACGCGCGCACCGATCCCGAAGATATCGTGATGTCGGCGTATCGCAGCTTTTTCGTGGGAGCTGCCGCGGACCGATTCCACATCGACAAAGAGGGTGATCTGTGGGCGTTGCTGGCCACGATTGCGATGAGAAAACTGTATCGCACGGCCGCGCATCATCAGGCCGAGAAACGAGCCGTCGATCGCGAACAACCGATTTCGGACAGCCAGACCGAAGGCCAATGGTTTCGTTCTGACCAGCCGACGCCGGAAGCAGCGGTGGCGCTGTCGGATGAGCTGGAACATCTGCTGGCGAGTCAAACGCCCGCTCAGCGCCGCATGCTGGAACTGCGATTGCAGGGCTTTTCGATGGAAGAAGTCGCTGCGGAAGTCGGCGTGGCGGAACGCACGGTGCGACGAGCGCTGCAGCGCGTCCGCGAACAACTAACGAACGACGCGGGCGAGATGACAGAGTTCGAGATCCGTTCGGTTGCATCAGGTAGGCCGGCAACAAGCAAACCCGCCGAAAATCCCACACCAATGGAGGCCAGTTCGATTTCGGAAGATCGAAGATTATCACATCAGGTTGGTTTGCGCAGTTCCGGAAACGTTGCCTGTGAAACGATCTTCACGCACGACTTTCGTGAACTGGTGCTAACTCGCATGATCGGTGCGGGCGGCATGGGAAAGGTCTATCGGGCTCAGCAGGTTGGCCATGTCGAACCGGTCGCGGTGAAGTTTCTACGGAAATCGCTGCAACGCGATGATGCTGCGGTCGAGCGTTTTCTGGAGGAAGCGAGACTCATCGCTGAACTGTGTCATCCGCACATCGTGCCTCTGCATGGAGTTGGCCGAACATCGGGCGGTGTTTACTTTCTGGTGATGCGTTTCGTTGCCGGTCGGAACCTTGGGACGCTGATCGCGGCTGGTGAGTTGCCCGTGGATCGCATTCCGACGTGGATGATTCAAGTTGCCTCCGCCGTGCAGCACGCTCATTCTCGAAACATCATGCACTGCGATCTGCAAGGTCGCGTGCGGACGTTTCCAACGCCGACTTGCCGCGCCTCCGAGCAACCGGCTATACCAACCGCAGCGATTTGCAGGTGGTCTGATAGGAGGCTTCCAGATTCAAAGCCACGGCGAATTCGTCGTCCAGCCAGATCGGCAAAGTGGGCAGCGGTTGCCCTACGATCAGCGGATAGGCCCAGGATTCCAAGCGAGCTCGATCGCCCAGCCAGTGACTTCGGCATGTCACGGCATATGTAGAAGGCGGCGGCTGAAACGCGGCATCGACCTGATCGTATTCCGCCAGCAGGTCGTTGTACAAATTGAATTGAGCCGTGGTTACTAGGTCGACGATTGAGACACAGACTCGCTGTTGCAGCAACGCCGCACACTTCGCGACGAAGGCACGGCGGTTCCGAGGACGATCCATGTTGCCGGGGCTGGCCAGTTCGATGGCCGCTACCAGTTGACGAGCCCGATTGTGATCGAAGATCAAGACTTCGTATTCATAGCCTTGAGTCGGATCGGCATCGACGACCAGCGTCGGTTCCGGAGGTGCCCATGTGGCTGTGGCGGTTCCACCGGGTTCGTGGTCCATCGCCGCTGCGGTTTGCTGAGCATCTTCGGGCTCAAACGTGCAGACGTCGATTTCAAACGCGGCCCCCAGATGCACGCGCGGTTCCGCAACGTAGTGATCCGGCAGTACCTTGATCAGATCTTGAACGATACAACCGGGCCACATGCCGTGAAATCCTTCCCAAGATCCTCGGTTCTTGATGGGCGATCGAAAGTGGTCTAGCAATGGCATAGCGGTGTTCTCCTATCAGCAAGTTTACCAGGAACAACGCGGCAACACCAGAACCGTTGGGCTGAACAACAGCACAGGTTTGTGCCCTCGAAAAGCACGTGGGGTATTCTTTCAGCGTGGTGACTTACTTCTTGGGCTTCCTCGGAATCGTCTTGTTCCGACGGCCTTCCATGATGCGGTTAACTTCGGCGAGGTGTTTTAGATTTTGTTCATAGACGTGACAGGCTTGCTTCCATGATTCGGCGGTCTTGGTGCAGACCAGGACATGCGGGCTGCCGGTGCGATGAGTTGTGTGGGTGGTGTCGAGTTTGTTGCGGTCGATCATGTTGTGCAGGTGCTGCCGACGAGCCTTCGCCATTGGCAATCGAACGCTCTCTTTTTCGGGATCGTCTAGGAATGACTTCAACACACGGCAGTCGCTGCAGTCACAGTCAAACGTGCTGCTGCGTCGGAAATCAGGCGGTGGCTTGACGTTGGCACGCGAGAATTGCAGCCAACGGTCAGATTTTCGGGAACAATCGCTGTTTCAGACGAGAGCTCCACTCTAATATGCCGCAGCAGCAACGGAATTCAACACCAGAACGGAAGCAACATGTCGAAACGAAGTCGCGCGGAACAAGCAGCTACGCAACACACGCCAAAAACAAAAAAACGCCGCGAAGGCCGCAGCAACTTCGACGACGGCAGTCAGTTCGTCTCGCAGCACCAAGTTAAACCGCCGCACGCTGTCGCGAATTGCCGAAGCTGTTCACTTGATCGATCAGGGTGACTTGGCCGAAGCCCGGGAGATTCTGACGTCCGAAGATCGGCGTCAGGCAGGGCATCCGGAGATTCTCTGGCAGTTGCTGTACCTGTACCAGACTCAAAAAGACCACCACATGGCCGCCATCACGGCCGAACGGCTGGTGCGGATAAAGCCACGCGAGCCGGACGTCTGGTTGTCGATGGCGCAGGCTTATCTGTTTTGCGGTCGGTCGCCAATGGGCCTGAATGCCTATCGAAATTTTCTGGACGTCTGGCCGGATCACGAATACGCTGCGAAGGCAAAAGTGGCCATCGAGATCGTCGAACCCCACGTCGCAGAGATGTTCCATACATTCGAGCTGTCTGAAGACGAATTCGAACTGCTGGTTCTGCACGACGAAATCGTGTTCGAACTTTCCGTCCAACATCTTGACAAAGCGATCGCTAAGGCGCGCGAACTGCTGGCGGTGAAGCCGCGAATGGTTTCGGCTCGAAACAATCTGGCGATAGCGTTGTTTCAGTCCGGAAAGATGCCGGACGCAGTGTTGGTTTGTCGCGAAACGCTGCTTGAGTTCCCAGACAACCGCTTTGCGGAAGCATCACTGGGGCGGTATCTGATGCTGGGCGGTTACCACGAAGAGGCCACGGCGATTGCCGACCATGTCGTCACAGAACCGTCAGGTCAACAGGATGCGATCGCTCAGCAGGTTGAATTTCTGAGCATGCTGGGGCGCGACGACGATGTCCTGAAACTGGTTGCGTGCGGCGAGCAGATTCCCGACAAAGCCCCGAGTTGTTGTGGGGTGTTGCTCCACCACAAAGCGGTTGCGATGGCTCGAAAGGGAGACGTTGCAGCAGCGAAGAAAGTTTGGCAGGAAAGCGTTAAGCAGGCTCCTCGGTTTTATCCAGCGCGGGAGAACCTTGATGAGTTGAATTCTGATGAACTTAGCAGCCATGCTCCATGGCCTGAATCCATTTCTTCTTGGATTCCACAAGCTGTCTTCGAAAGCTTCGGTGCCGTGGCGAAAGAAAGCCTGGCAGGTGGGGATGAGCTTCCACTGACTGCCGCTTTGCAGCGATTTCCGCATATCCGCAGCCTGGTTCCGGCGCTGCTGGACCGTGGCGACCCTCAAGGCCGTAAGTTCGCATTCACCCTTGCCACAGCGGTGAAGTCGCCCGATTTTCTGGATGCGCTGCAGAACTTTGCGTCTGGGAAACGCGGTCCCGACAGCCTTCGCAACGAAGCTCTGACGGTGTTGCGGCAGGCAGGCCGAATCGGCATCGGGCCGCATCGCCTGTTTCAAAATGGTGAATGGAAGGACATCGAACTTTTCAGCCCGACGATCACCGACGAACCGACCCCCGTGAAGACGCCGGAACTGCAGGATCTACTCAACAAAGGGTACGTCGCCCTGAGCGGCGGCGATCATGTCAAAGCGGAACAGATCTTTCGACGCTGCGTTGCACTCGACCCGGACAGCCCATCCTCAGCCCATCCTCAGCCCATCCTCAGCCCACAACTTGGCGGGTGCTTTAACGCTGTTCGACGACACGGCTGCCACAACAGAAGCCCGCAAGTTACTGGAAGGTCTGCGCAAACGATTCCCGGACTATCTGTTCGCGATCACTTCTTTGGCTCAACTGGCCATCGAAGATGGAGACCTGCAGACCGCGCGGGATCTGGTGGCTCCGTTAAGGCAACGGGAAGAAATGCATCGTTCGGAAATGATGGCGATGCTGAGTGTGAATGGGAGCCTTGCCTTTGCGGAAAAAAATCTGGACAGCGCAAAGGTGACGGTGTCGCTGATGGAACAGATTGATCCAGATCATCCCAACTCAAAAAACTTCCGTCGCCGACTCGATTTCGCAAGCAGTTCCAAGGGACTGTTGTCTGGTCCCAAAGGAATACAGGCGCTCAAGAACTTGGCCAAGGGACTCCGGCGACTGACGTAGCGGCAACCGAGATACATGCCGACGTGGTTGAATTCCCGCTTCGTATGATCGGTTGGGCCGGAGATGCGAAATTCTTTTGATTGCAACACAATCTGTTGGCGTCCAGAGGAACCCGAAACGAGAACCGACCATCGCTGTCCAGCGTGATTTCATTCACACGATGACTGTTTGGTAAGTCCGTGTCCGCGATGGCCGGAGTGCCCGCCGAATGGTGAGAGAATGCCAGACGATATCCGATCGGAGCAACTGATTCGCCTTCCATCCAGACAACTTGGCCATGGATTCGGCCCGAAGCCTGCAACTGTAAGGCCGGAGCGTCGGTCGGTCGTGACGTCGGCTGCAATCGTCACCGGTGCGACGGTCTCAGCGATCAAATCGTCTGTGTCACTCGAAACTTCCTGACTCTACCGTTTTCTATGTGCTGATTGCGAGGTGCAGAGTTTACAACCACGAATGGACACGAATTTCATGCCGCTATTCGTGTTGATTCGTGTCCATTCGTGGTTTCATATTCCACCATTTCCAGTGAATCTGACGACACACAGAATTCAATAGCGTCAGCAAATTTCGAATTGGTTGAGCTGGTTTTTGTGAGGCAATTTGCATTGTTCAATTTGCAATTTCGAACACGTTCCGGTTGCCCAAGCCAGCACAGACCGACCCATACAGCCCAATCCACACGGTTGCGCCAGCGCCGGCAGCGTTCGGCAACGTCTGTCGTCCCGCCGGGACTCAACAATCAAGCAAAACAGGAACCGGTGACTGTCGTCACCGGCATCAGTCTGCCGTCCCTGCCGGGACTGAATCGCAGTCAGCACGGTTCGCTGAGCCTGCCTGCTGTCTAATGGCGGAGTCTTAGACCCTACGCCGCGCGGCGGATGGCTGGTAGCGCGGGTTGTGTTTGGTACCAGTTGAGGACGCCGTCCAGTTTTCGACCGGTGTCGTTCTTTAGCAGAGTGCGAACGCAGGGGCGGAATAGCTTCAGGACGGGGGGCTTCATGAACGGTGCGATGCGGTGTGAGAACGCGACGCGCTGGCCGCAGTGTTCGCGTTCGAAACCCATACCGGTTTTGAAGCGTTCCAAATTCTCGCCGCCACCTTCGACAGATTCCATGCCGTAATCAACGCCTCGCACATCGGGTCGCCGCAACACTTCGTGCATGTAGCGGAACACCAAGGCGTTGTTGGGATACGATTTCAACAGCTCTGTATTCGATCGCACAATGCACAGGTTGGCGATGTCTTCGATCATGAAGCTGATCAGGTAGGCCGCCATTTGTCCGTCGACATACGCCGCCCATGTTTCTGTGCTAGGCATTGCCGCTGCAGAATCGATGTAGCTGTCCCAGTATTTCCGATTGATCTGTTCTGATGTGCGTCCCTGTCGTTCCAGCGTGGCGCGCTGTAGCGGAAGGTAGTCGCGTTTCAGGTCCGAGAACTCGATGCGTTCGACCTGGCAGGCTTCTAGGCCGCGCCTAACTTGAGTTCGCGTGCGACTGCGGAGTGACGGAAAATCGTACTCTTTGTCGTAGCACATCATCCGAAAACTGTCGACGCCCTGCTCCGGTTGACAGCACATCCGTGCGATCAGTCCGTCGGATTTCAAGACGTCTCGAACATCAAGATTGGCCGCATCAACATCTTGATGAAATGGAAAGTTCACGTACACGCGACTCGAACAATCGTACCAATAGTCGTCGCCAACATGGCGGACGGTGTGGCCAATGCGTTCGAGAAATGCCGCGTAGTGTTGTGGGTCGACGGACATAACTGATCTGACGAAGAAGTTCCGGGGGTGAATCCACTGGTTCAGCCAATGCTGCGGTTCATCAGAATGCGTGGCTGAGCCAGCAGCACTCGTCGTGGGAAAGCGACTCGGGCTACTCAGGTTTCTTGCGGGCGAAGATCAGGTTGCCGGGAGCCAGCGCGATTCCTAGAGAATGCCACGTAAATGTTCCCAGCGCGAATGCGGCGCGAACGGCCAGAGCGGTGTCGTCGCTATGTTGAGCACCTCGCGGCGACGCATCCAGAATATCGAAACCACTGGTTTCGATGGTGGTCAGCAGGCTTTTCAGAGGCATACTGAAACGGTGATCGGTGATGGCTTTGCGAATCAGCTTCTTCGAAAATCCGGGCACCACTTTCTGCATGGCTCGCCCCGCAGAAATGAACGGCGCTTTTGTCAACGCGCGAATCACCAACAGGCCACCGGGCCGCAGTCGTTCGTAGGCGGCTCGAAGTTCGCGCGGCTGATCGGGCCAGTAGATATGAGCATCCAGCACCGTAATCACATCCGCCGACTGTTCACTGGAATATAGAGTGCAGTCTTCCAAGGTGGAACACTTTTGTGCTGGAAAGCCGAGATCTTGAACGTACTGAATTGCGTCCGAGACGATATCGGCTCCGGCTGCTTGGAAGCCGCGTTTTTGAGCTTCCACCAAAAATCCACCAAAGGAGCAGCCCACGTCCAGCAGTTTTGATTCGGCAAAACCATGGCGTTCGATGCCATCCAAAATGGCGTGGTACATCTTCTGTTTAAAGCTGTTCAGCTGCGTGCCGCGGTCGACTTCGCCCCACGCCATTTGTCGAGTGTGGTTTTCTTCTGCTGCAGCTTCGTATTCGGTCTGCATAAAATAGGCAGAACACTGTTTGCAGTGCGCGAATGGCAATGGTCCCCGGACACTTTCCAGCGAAAATCGGGGCGTGGTGGGCTCAGCAGCGCAGCCGCAGCCGGGGCAAAAAGAATTTTGCAGATCGGGAGTTTCGCTAATTTGAGTAGACTCGGTCAGCATCGGTTTCGATTCCTTTCGAACGCGCTGTTGAGTGGTTGACAACCAAATGAGGCCCGGTGATCCGCTGGCGACAATCGAAATGACGGAATATTTCGGTAAATTTCTTCGCCACCCGCAGGAGTGACTTCTGTTTTGCCGCACACTGGATTTACTTCCTGAGAGGAAAAGCCTCGCTGAAGATGGTAGCATCTCCGACACAAACGCTCGACAGGACAACCAGCTTTGCCGACCGTTTCGGATTGACCTAAACGCGCGAACTAGCAAGGATCGGCAGATCCTGCCGACCGCAGCTCAGCAATCCACCGGTTCGGGCCGGGATTTGATACAGCTTTGACACAGATTTCACACACAGGGGCAGTGTTTTACTGGCTCACTGCAACCCTCCTCTCACACCAGAACATTGATCGACTTTCGGGGAACACTATGGCACACGACCCGTATTCACCCTGCGTATGCGGCAGCGGGAAAAAACTTAAATTTTGCTGTCAGGACATTCTGTCCGACATGATTCGCGTTGAGAAGCTCATTGAGACTCAACCTGCTGCCGCAGAAAAGCTGCTGCGGAGTTTGCTGCAGAAGCACACCGACAAAGAAGTGCTGGTCACTCAGCTAGCTTCGATTCTGACCCGAAAAGGCCAGGCTCAGGAAGCCCGCCAGCAACTGGTGGAATTTCTGCAGCGTCATCCGGACGAACCGCGAGTTCTGTTGGCCTTGGCCGATGTCTGCCTGAGCACCGACGGCTTCAGCGCGTCGCGACGTTTGGTGCATCGCGCATTTCAGCTGGGGTCTCGGCAGTTTCCGGGCGGCGTTGCGATGTTGGCCTCAAGAATCGCTGGCCAGATGGCTCAGGCGGGTCGCGCGATGGCTGTTCGAGAACATTTGGCGCTGGCGGTGCGCATGTCGCCCCAAGATCGCCGCAGTCAGCTGTTGATGCAGCTGGCCAATTTCGAATCTCAACGCACCATTCCTTATCCCTTTCGCGGCCGATTTGTGCTACTGCCAGTTGAATTAACAGATGGAGCAATGGCGGCGGATGAACTTCGAGCTCGCAAAGTCAGTCAGATTGGTTGTTGGGAGCCTGCCGCGATCCTGTACAGCCGACTGGTCGAAAAGATGCCTGACAACGGAGCTCTGTGGCACAATCTGGGATTGTTCCGGGCGTGGGACGGCCAAGTCACTGCGGCCGCTCAAGCGTTGCACAAAGCGGCCGAATTGATCGAAGACTTCGATACGGCTGCTGAGACTGAGGCGCTGGCGCAGTTGCTGGACATGGAAATATCGGAGGACAACTACGCCGTTCAGCAGGTCACGATTCCGGTCAAATCGGTTTCCGAGTTGCTGACAAAGATCGAAGCCGATTCGATGTTTGCGACGGTTCGCGACAGTTCCGAAGCGGAACGCACTGAACGTGTGGCCGGCGAATTCGAATTACTCAACGCACCACTTTCGGGTGACGACGATCCCCAGAAATTGCCGGATGTTGTGGCCGATATCACAATTATCGATGCCGACGGCGATGACGTACCTGGGCCTCGAGCGCTGGTGGTGGCGTTGCAGCAGGATATCGCAGCGGCGGTTGAGGTGTTTCGAAAAGTGGCCGGTGATCTGGCCGGAGAAAGCGAAGAAGAAGCGCCCCTGTCGCTATCGCGGATGCCACAGACCTGTCGCTTGTTCGACTGGAAAATTCATCACGCCGAAAGTTGCGGCAGCAGTCAGATGCGAAGCCTTGACCGCGAGCGTCTGAACGCGGCTCTCAAAGAATGGCAGCAGGCTCCTCAAAAAGCACTCGGCGATCTCAGCCCTCAAGACGCTGCCCAAGACGATGCAAACCATGTGAAGGTTGCGGCCAGCGTGATCGTGCTGGATGTGACGTGCAATCGGATGGGCTACGATCCGGACCTGTCACAAATTCGCAGTGCTCTGAAACTACCAGCAGCGAAGCCGATCGATCTGGAAGCCGAACAATCGGCCACCAGTCTGCCGCTGTTGCAGTTCAGTCGACTTGACGCGGCAAAGATGACGGACGATCAAGTTGTTGAGTTCACGAATCGCGTGACGTTGGTGCGACACCTGTTGCTGCTAGAACGTGCGACGGACGAACTGGTCAAACGTCCGGATGCACTGGTGGCGTTTACGCCCATGCGAGCTCACCTGTTGCGAGCCAGCGTGGCTCGTGAAAAGAATAATCTGGAGCTGGCATCCGAATGCTTCGCGGCGGCGCATGACGCGGTGGAAGATCAGCCGGATGCGTTTCGCACCAAGCTGGAGCTCGACATTCGTGAGCTGAGTTGTCGATTGGATAACCCACACGATGCGGATCTGCCGAAGTTGTTGTCTGCGATTCGCGAACGATACTTTGTGAAGATTCCCGAGATCGAAGACGTGATCCGCGAAGAACTTTCCAACAGCGGTTGCACACATCTGCTGGAACAGCTGGAAACCGCCGGTGCGGGAGCCGGGAAAATTTATATTCCTGGCCAAAGCTAAACTTCGATCCATTCGCCACCGGATTGATCGAGCTGTCGATTTAGTAAGAATTTATGAGCGGCACGGCGCTAGCCGCCAGCTTTGCCAGCGTTTTTCGGCGCGTTACCGGCGGCTAGCGCCGTGCCGCTCACGAAATCAACAGCTTGTTGATTCCGGTGGTGATCAGATTTTGCACTCACACGTCACGACATGGCAGCTTCAGACAACATCTTTGCTAACGAAGCAGGCGTGATGCGGCGTGCTCTGGCGATTGCACGTCAGGGCATTGGCAGTGTCGAACCGAACCCTGCGGTTGGAGCTGTCGTCGTCGACGATCGCCTGCAGTTCATTGCCGAAGGCTTTCATCAGCGTTGTGGTGAAAGTCATGCGGAAGTGAATGCGATTGCAGCGGCCGGCGGGAAAACTCAGGGCGCACAGCTGTTTGTGACGCTGGAACCCTGCAGTCATCACGGAAAAACACCACCCTGCGCAGAGGCCGTCCTTGCCGCCGGATTTCGTCGCGTGGTGATTGGTTGCTTGGACCCGGCGCCCCACACCGCCGGCCAGGGAATAGAAAAACTACGCGCGGCCGGAATGGAAGTCGTGGTTGGTGTTTGTCAAGACGCAGCGGAGGACTTGATCGCGCCGTTTCGTAAACTGATCACGACGGGTTTGCCGTGGGTACACGCCAAATGGGCGATGACGATTGATGGCCGTATCGCTTCGCACAGTGGGCATTCGAAGTGGATTTCCAATGCGGCTTCTCGCGCAGAAGTTCATCGACTCCGAGGTCGCATGGATGCCATCATGACCGGTGCCGGGACGGTTCGAGCGGATGATCCGCAGCTGACTGCCAGACCTACGGGCCCGCGGACGCCGCTGCGAATTGTCGTTGATTCTGATGGTCGCAGTGTGCCTGCTGACGGCCAGTTGATGTCTTCGTTGAGTGCTGCGCCGTTGCTGCTCTGTGTTCGCGAAGCTGTTTGGACATCCGATCATTTGAAACGTCTGACGGACTTGGGGGCTGAGATATTTGTTACGTCTGGTGATGATCGGCAGCAGCAGGTGCAGCAGTTGGTTTGTGAACTTGGTCGCCGGCAGTTGACAAACGTTCTGTTGGAAGCAGGATCAGGTTTGATGGGCTCTTTCTTCGATCAGCAACTGGTTGACGAAGTCCACGTGTTTGTGGCTCCGAAAATCGTGGGTGGCCAAGCGGCCATGTCACCAGTTGGCGGCGCCGGTTTGAGTCAGATGCCGCAGCTTGCCTCGTTAAGCGGCCTGACGGTCCGGCGTTTTGAAGACGACATCCTGATCGAAGGTCGTGTCCAGAGATAAGCGTTCGGTGAAATTAAACGGCAACGCCTTCCAGTTGCAGCAATTTCGTTTTGCGTTCCAAGCCACCGCCGTATCCCACCAGTTTGCCGCTGCGGCCAATAATGCGATGGCACGGCACGACAATGGAAATCGGGTTTCGTCCGTTGGACATTCCCACAGCGCGCGAGGCGGTCGGCTGGCCGATCGCGGCGGCGATGTCTGCATAGCTGACCGTTGTGCCGTAGGGGACGTGGCCGAGTTCTCGCCAGACACGTTTCTGAAATTCGGTGCCGTCTGCGGCCAGTGGAAGATCAAATTCTGTGAGCTGGCCTTCGAAATAGGCTTTCAGCTGACGAATTGTTTCTTGGAAAGGTTTTTCGCTGAATTCCCACGAGTCCAGGGGGATGGACTGTCGTTTGAGCGTTGAACCATCATCAAAGGCCACATATTTTAGGTCATCAGCCGTGCCCGCCAGCAGCAAGCGTCCGACCGGTGAATCGTCAAACCAAGTGTAAAACATTGTCGTCAGGCTTTCGTTGGGCAGAGTCACAATCGACGGCGGCACCGGTTGGAATTCGCGGTTTCGACTTTCTAAAGCGGGAGGCCCGCAGCCGATGCGAGCTTCCGCTCGGAATTTCCAAAAGATGCGCGCACGGCGTGCGCATCATTTTGAGTAACACCCTAAAGTGCATGTCAGAAATATGCGAAATCGCACCGGGTAAACATCGCAACGTTGAAAGAGTCTCCGAAATGTCAGAAGAAGTCCAGCAACGAGCCGCAGAACGTCTTGCTGAAGTGAATGAACTGCGCTGGAAAAAAGTGTCCGTTCTGGACGATGGATTTGTGTGCCTCGTGGATGTCATGGGTGACGACAGCAGCGTCGTTCAGGCGGCGCGTGTCAGTTATGGCGAAGGCACTAAGAAAGTCAGCGACGATCGCACCTTGATTCGTTACTTGTTGCGGCATCGACATACGACGCCGTTCGAAATGGCCGAAATTAAATTTCTGGTGCGCGTGCCAATGGACTGCTGGCGCCAATGGGTGCGTCATCGGACTGCCAATATCAATGAGTACAGCACCCGTTACTCATTGGCCATCAACGCGGCTCAGACGACAACGCCGGATCAGTGGAGAACTCAGGCCGATTCCAACCGTCAGGGGAGCGGAGATGCTCTGCCGTCGGATGTGGGTCAGAAGATGACGGACCAAGAAACCGAACTGCAAAACGAAATGCGGTCCGTGTATCAGCACCGCATCGATTCTGGTGTGGCCCGCGAACAGGCTCGCAAAGATCTGCCGTTGGCGACCTACACGGAAGCCTACTGGAAAATCGACCTGCATAATCTGCTGCATTTTTTGGCGCTGCGGATGGACAGTCATGCTCAGCTGGAAATTCGCGAATACGCGACCGCGATTGGTGAACAGATTGTGGCCCCCTTGTTTCCGGTGGTGTGGGAAGCGTTCCAAGACTATCGGATGCAGTCGACGTTTTTGACTCGACTAGACACCGAAGTCATTCAACGACTGACGGCCCATGCGGCGGCCGCCGGCAACGCTCCACCATTTTCGGAAGACGCATTCTTGGCGGCTCAGGATCCCAAGTGGACAGCGCTGATTCGCAGCCGCGAACGCGACGAATGCCGCAGCAAGCTGGCTCGTCTAGGGCTGGTGCAGGACAAGTAGCATCGCCAATGCGTGATAGCGTTGCTGTGTCCGGGAATGAAGCTCCGAAGACGGCGTCTCCGGTATGCCCAGCAACTGCTGATAGACCTTGATCTGGCCCAGAACTTCAGTCTTCTCCCGTTTCGATCACGCCCGGCGGAAGTCGCCCGCGCAGGTATTGAATGCGGTCGCCAAACGTGGGGCGGCTTTCATTAATCTCGGCTGAGGCTCGGTAGACGAATTGCACCGCGTCCAGCAGGAGTTGCCTCTGCGATTCCGTGACAATCGACAGCTCGACGGTCACTTTTTCTTCGCTTCGATCCACAACCGTCGGTTCGGCAGACGAAAGCCGATAAATACGATCTGCGTCACCCCAGTCGATGCCCTTGTCTTGATAAGCTCTGCGCTGGGCTTCGTTCAGTTTCACGAAGCTGTCTTTGGTGATTTCCATCTCGGTCTTAAAGATGATCTGCAACGCCGGTATCAAACGAAATGCGTCCAGCATGTTGTTTTCCCTGTATTAATTATCGGGGCAAGACATTCTCCCGGTGGCAGAACTTGAAAAAGACATCACCGCGTTGCAGCTGGTGCCGCCAATCATTGCCCGGCGAATTCTTTTGTCTCAAAAAAAGGAGAAAGAACAAGAAAGAACATGCATTGTAATCCAGGGCGGTGCGTCGACGCGATGGCAGGATCGGTTGTTTGAAACAAAATTACCCGCTGCAGCCGTTGAGGTTGCTGAGTTTTTTCACGCCGCGAGATTCCGCCATGCGATTGATCTCTGAACGCTTGGTCGCAAAGACAGTGCCGAAAATGCGGCTGCGGTCTCGCAGCTTTTCCAGTCGGTGTTGCCAGAAGTCTGGGCTGCTGCCGAGTCGTTCAAGAATCCCCGATACTTCTTTGGGAACACGAGCCTTACCGACACGAAGCAACCGGCTGCTCCAGTCCAGCAACTGCAAAT
>JBDNHJ010000410.1:0-32744 GCA_041688835.1 Fuerstiella sp. | reverse complement strand
TTGCTCATCCCCCGATATGTCGCAAATTCAAGTCGCTGCGCCTAGGGGAAATAAAATATTTCTGGCGACACTCTCGCCAGCCAACACCCACTTCGCTAATCCAGATACTCACCAAACCCGTTTTCGCCGTTTCAAGTTGGGGTGAAAGGACTGTTGTTGACGGGTGCGCGCATGGATGATTGTGAAGTTGGCCAAGCGGCCCTAGCCGAACGGCGTTAACCCCGGTTTTTGGACCAACAGTCCGTCAACAACCGGGGCTAACGCCCGTCGGCTAACGATATACCGAAATCTATGAGCGCACCCGTTGTTGCCGGCCGAAGTTGTGGAGCAGGATTCAGCGCGGCAATAATGCTATGATCAATCATCAATGATTGAACGAACTTTTTTGAACCCGCAGGCAACTCACATGAACTCGAATGCAGTGAACTTCGTCCGCCATATCCTCCGCCGTATCGTCTCGGCGATTGTATTTCCAGCAATCGTTATGCTGTCGACCGATTTCGGCGACGATTTGTTTATGGGAACCACGCGCGCTGATGATCCAGTAGCAGGGTCCAGCAAAAGTCCGGACCTAGGAGAAGGTGTGGCGTTGGAAGTTGTGTTCATCCCGCCCGGAGAATTCATGCTCGGCAGCACACCCGAAGAGCGAGCTTGGGCGACCGGAATTGAAGGCGGTGCCGCGGCCGGAACCAATCGCGAAAGTTTCGAGGGCGAGGCGCGGCCCGCCCGAATCAAGCACGGCTTCTGGATGGGTCGCACCGAAGTCAGTGTTGGACAGTTCCGTCGATTTGTCGCCGATTCGGGCTATGTGACCGACGCCGAAAAGCCTGACGGAGAGACTCAGGTCTTTGATCCTGCATGGACCGGCTATCAACTCACGTCCACCGTGGTCCATCCGTGGAAATCGATGTCGGGCAAGAACTGGCGCGATCCGAATTGGGCGTTCCCGCAACGCGATGACTTTCCCGTCGTGTGTGTCAGTTGGAACGATGCGCGGGCCTTCGGCCAATGGTTGACGAAGCGTGAACAACAGGCGGGGCGGCTGCCAGACGGATTCGAGTACCGTCTGCCTACGGACGCCGAATGGGAGTATGCGTGCCGAGGCGGGCAGCCACGCGCGGCCTTCTGGTGGGGTGACGATTTCGAACAAGGCGAAGGCCGGTTGAATGTCTCGGCGATCGACTTCCTGCCCGGACGTACCAAAACCTGGCCGCTGGCGAAGGCACCTTGGAGCGACGGTTACCCGTTTGTTTCGCCCGTTGATCATTACGGTGAAAAGGGCCGCAATGGATTTGGGCTGGCCGACATGTGCGGCGGAGTCTGGGAGATTGCGTTGGATCACTTCGACCCGCTTGGCACCCACGAGGAACCTTATTTCGTCGATCGTGATCCGCGTCCAGTGTGTCGCGGCGGTAACTATTTTGATGTCCCCGGCAATGCCCGCTGCGCCGTTCGCCTCGGACTGCAAGGTCCGACTTATTCCGACTCCCGCGACGGTTTCCGAATCTGCTTGGGACGTCGTGTCGCTGTGAAATAATCGCAGGCCAAGCGGTTCCTTGAGTGTTCGCACATCAATCGTTGAACCGCAGGCCGATCGGGCTGCTTATTGTTGACCTGAAACGGGCAGCAACTCCAGCACAGCAAAGATCGCTCGGTGATCAGAAGCGATAGCTTCATCAAGGACCTTGACTTCGATTACCTTCCAACGTGGTTGTGCTCGATAGAGAATGAAGTCGATCTGCCGAGAAGGTTGATCGACAGGAATCGTGGCCATCGGTTTTTCGTTTACTGATGTCCACGCAGAACGAAACTGCACAAGCGTCTGGCTATTTGGCGTGGCATTCAAATCCCCGGCCAGCAGAGCGGGTTGATCAGGATGCTGGGCAACCAATTCGTTAATCATCTTCGCGGATGCCAAACGTTCTTCATCAGCCGGTCGAAAGTCCAAGTGGGTCGCATACAGCAGAAGAGCCTTATAGGACTCAGGCAGTTCCAGTGTCGCTTCGAGCACTCCGCGTTGTTCGCTGTTATCGACATTCGGCAGCAGATGATTTTTTTGCTGAGTGATGGGGAATCGAGACAGTACTGCATTGCCGTAGTGGCCACCTTGCAACTCTATGTTGGCACCGAAGACAACATTCATTTTCGTCAGTCGAGCCAACTCGGCAGGCTGATCGACCGACTGAGTTCGCTTCACCTTCTGATCGACTTCTTGCAAAGCCACGATGTCTGGTTCGACACTCAAGATAACCTTTGCGATTCGTTCCAAGTCCAGCTTGCGATCCACTCCTTCCGCATGGTGAATGTTGTAGCTGAGAACTCGTAAACGAATCGGCTCAGCAGAGCAACCGTCTTGCATTGGAAACAGATTCAAGAGGACGAGCGTGACGAGGAACATGATACGTTTTAACACTTTGAACTCCTTGCACAATTGATGACTCGGGATGACATACAGCCTTCACGGCTTTAGATGCTTGTCGAAAAAGGCCATGGCGTCTTCCTGCATGGGAAGGCTGAAACGATGAGGAACATCATAGTAGGAGCCTGTAAAGTTTTCGGAAGCTCCGGCTTTTGCGTAAATGGCCTTCAGTTTTTCCACCGCAGCCTGCATTCCGGACAATGGAAACAGGTCGTCCTGCGAACACTGCTGTACCATCAACGGCAACGGAGCTCTGAGCCCAGCAACATCCGGCAGGTCTAGGTGCCGATGCAACTGCGGCACAAAATGCACAAAGGAATGAGTGTCCAGATGCTTTCGAATCATGGGACGCACGGTCGACATGAAGCCCGTCACGCAGGCGGCTTTAATGCGACTGTCGAGGCCTGCTAAAAACAGTGAACGATGTCCACCAAACGATACGCCGACGCACCCGATTCGTTCGGGATCAATTTCAGGCCGCGTGATCAAATAGTCGACAGTTCGCATGTCGTCGGCAGTCACCAGACCGGGCCAGTTCAGTCCAGCCAGTGTCAACCCTTTGACAATCGTCGCTTCTCGCTGACGACATTGTTGATTCAGTCGCTGCACATCATCGGACGAGTACCCAGAACGCTCGAACCCAGCTTCAACATCCTGCTGTCTTACGATTCGACGCTCTCCAAACATCAGGGCATCAATTGTGATGACAACATATCCGCGCCGTACAAGCTCCGTGGCGGTCGGACGACCGCCGTAGTTTGAGGCATGGTACTCGGTCATTGTGGGCGAATTTTCACCCAGATCAACCACCTTCTCTTTACCAAACAGAAACATGCCGCCGTGCGAATGCAGATCAACAATCGCGGGAGCCGGCTTTTTGATTCCCTTCGGAATCAGAACGTACGCCGGAACTCGAAACGCGGGTGATGTCGAAAAGACGATCTTCTCACGAAAGTACTCACCCCTATCCGCACGATCGATGACTTCCGCCTGAAACTCTGCCTGAGACTCCGTCGAACGCACGCAAGCCAGCGCGTCGAGCACCAGAGCCCGAGCGTGTTCACGATGTTCGTCAATCGACTGAAACTGCGGCTGCAGAAACGAATTGCTGAACTCACCATCCGGCACCAACTGCATGATCTCATCCCACTGGGAACCCAGATCAGCACTTGCAGGAGCGTCCTGTTCAAGGTCCAGCGGAGGAGAAGTTGCCAGTGATGGCCGCACGATATTCATGGCGCTTGCGGCCGCCAGTGCGGAAAGAAAATCTCGACGATGCCCAACCATTGAACGCTCCCATTGACAAACTAACAGTGCCTTGTGTGATCCTGCGTTTCAGGATCGATCATCGCGTTTGCGACTGCATTGCGCTGATGATATTAACAAATGACGAGATCAAAGAATGATACGAAATTCGACGTTCTGACGAACGATCGGAAACCGTTCTGACGGGCTCTTTTTGACAAACAACGCTGGCCGTGGTTTGGACTTCCCAGACCGGTTTCCAATGGCTACGCCACACAAGCAGGCTGCGCCAGCATCTGCCACCCGCCGGCTTTGCCAGCGTTCTCCAGAGCGTTACCGGCGGCTAGCGCCGTGCCGCTCACGAAATCGACAGCTTGATGAATCCGGTGGCGAAGTGCGCGGGCAACCGTTGTGTCAGGGATTCTTGGGTGGAGTTGCTATCGGGGCCGCGGGCGCACTTTCGGCGTCTGCCGGGCTGTCGACCTCGGCGAGGTATGGCTGCATGACGGGGTGTTGCAGCAGGCAGTACATCAGCCAGTCGTCTGTTGTTGGTTCGTCGGGGCCCCACAGTTCACGAACACCTTGTGCTGCGTACTGAGCAGAGCCACCACTGCCAGTCCGGCTGGCTGTTAAATCGGGCCAGTTCAGCGTAATGAAGCTGAGGGGTGACGGCCTTCCTCTGCTTTGTCGCGGCGCTTGCAACTTCTCCTGTTCTGCGACGATCTGACGAACGGGCTGAGCGTACACCAACAACGACTTCAGTCCCTCCGGAATCGATTCGCCGCCATTGTGTGCTTTCGCCACACCCAGCAAGGCGAAGACCAGATAAGTCCCTGATTCGGTGCCAATCCGGAATCGTGGTGCGGTGAATTCCGGGAATGTCAGATCGCGAAAGTTGGATTCTAGGGTGATTATTTCCTTCATGGCGGCGGGGTCTGCGGACAGTTCAACCAGTCGGCGATCCACATCGGCCAGAACTTTCGTTCGCTGGGCGGGATCAACTTCTGCTCCGTGGGCCAGAATCAGGCAGGCGTGAGTGATGAGTTGCTTGTTCGACTGCGCATCATCGAGCACATCAACTGCGATTCGGGTGATTTCTGATTTGATAGCAGCGGGCCAAAGGTTTGTATCAACGACGGATTGCGTCCGGGAATCGTTGCTACGGTAGACGAGCGGTTGGTTCAGCCACCATCCCGGTCCTAGGTGCGGACTGCTCTTTAACGCTTTGGCAATGCGTGCGACGAACGAGTGGTCGTCAACCGCCTGATACCTTTGAGTCTGACCGCGAACAAAATCCGCCGCTTTCACGGTGTCAGCGTCCACAGACGGATTTCCCGTCCGTGGCTGCATCAATCGCTTCTCAGCCCAGACAATGAACGGCTCGATAGCTTCAGCGGTCTCGTCGTAGAGCCGCACGTAGCTCCACAATCGCTCGCGCCAGGCTTCATCGGCCGCTTCGAATTCACGCACCCAAAGCCTGTAGAACGCTCCCGGATTGGCCTCCCGGAGAACTGCGGCAGCCATCTGGTCAATCGATGTCGACGAAGAGAATCGACTGCTCCCGAGATCTGTGTCTCCGTCAAGATCGGGGACGACTTGCAGAATGGTCTTCGTGATCTTCTCCGACGTTGCCGGAGTCGCGAGTGCATCACACGCATCGAAGGCCGACTTCAGACCCGCAGCACTGCGTTCACGGGCGAGCATTTCCAGCCATTCGCTCAGCGTCTTGCCTTCGTACAGCGGTTCGCTCATCTCTGGTGACGCTATCGGCAGACCTGCAACATCGAGCGGCGGCGATGCCAAGCCTGCCACCGGCTTCTGCATGCGGATTCTCGCCACAACCGTTTCCCCCTGCTTCAGAGTAAACTGGTTGTTCTCAATGGTCAGACCGTCCGTCGAACCTTCGATGGTGATTTCGTACTTGTCGGCTCGCAGCTTTGTCGCCGTGGCACCGTGATTGATGCTCAAACCGCTGACCGGTTTTCCATCGCTCACGATCTGAATTTTCACGTTATCAATATCCGATTCGATCACCAACTGACCTTTGTCCGTCTCCAGCTTGATCAGAATTCCCGCCAGAATGATCAACGGCACCGCAGCCGCCATAATCCAACGGAGCAAGCTGTTGGGCCACATGAGCCGCACTGGCGGGACGATCCTGCGGGTTTCGAGCCAACAGCGAACTGACCAGAACGACCAGTTCCGCCGGTGCGTCGGGACACAGCGTGTTCAGTTTCGGCGGCTGATGATTGGCCAGCAGTCGCAGTTTTTCCAACGGCGATTGATTGGGCGCGGCGGCCAGCGGAGGACGATTGCACAGCAGACGAAACAACGTGGCTCCCAAAGCGTACAAGTCGGCTCGGTAGTCCACCGCGCCGCAGTGTTCAGCCTGTTCTGGAGCCATGTAGTCCAGCGTTCCCATCAGCTGCCCGACCGTGGTGAGATCCGCGCTGGCTTCGTCCCAGAAACTTAGCTGAGCCAAACCGAAATCCAGAATTCGGATATGACCTGTGTCGTCCAGCATCAGATTCGATGGCTTCACATCCCGGTGAACGACTCCTTCTGCATGAGCGACCGATAGTCCCAGCGCCGTTTGCCGCATCAGTTCGCAGGCGTCGGCGATTGACAGCGGCCCGTGCAGGCGAGCCAGTCGGCTGAGATCCAAGCCGGGCACATATTCCATCACCAGAAACTGCGTGCCATCGATTTCACCCGCGTCCGTGGCCGCCACAATGGACGGATGGTTCAACCGACCAACGACACGGATTTCGCGTTCAAAGCGAGCTCGCCCAGCCACGTCTTCCGCCGACATCAACGGCAACAGTTTGATGGCCACCTGTTTGTTCAGTTGCCGATGAATGGCCAAATAAACGGCTCCCATCCCGCCTCGCCCCAGCGGTTCCGTCAGTTCGTAACCACCGAAATCGCGTTCCGCCGGTTGCCACGCGGCGTGAGCTTTGGCAGCTGCGGATTCCACGGGGACATCCAACAATCGCCGCGCCCGTTCCAACGCGGCTGCCGTGGCCGGATCGCCATCGGCTTCGAGCGGATTTTCCTTCGCGGTGCTCTGCAACGACTGCATCAGCGAATCCGGCCCGACGTCGAGATCTCGCATGGCCTGTTCACACGCCGAACACTGCGACACATGAGTTTCGATCTGCTGAACTCCGTCTTCGTCGCTCCAGCCGGACAGGTAGTCTCGCATCTGATCGGCCGAAATGCAGGCTGCTGATTCACAGGCGGGGTCGGTGGGTTGAGGAACGTTGTTTGGTTGAGTCGTTTTCACGGGATCGATTGGCCGGGCACAGAATGTGTGAGAAGAATGTGTGCTTGAAGAGGGTAGTGCAGAAGCCTTAATCCACTGGGGTAAACCCAGTGGAAACAGGCCTTTGCACTACCACCGTCAGCGGCATCCACTTTTCCACCCGCCTACTTACAAGAACGTTTGCAGTGTGACAGCATTTTGGCGTAGCATCAGCCAAGTCCGAAAACACGTTTGTCAGCAGGAACCAGCATGACGACTCAAGCGACGCGATCCAGTCTGTTGCGGCGAGCGTCTCGGCATGATGCTCAGGCCTGGCGGGAACTGGTCGATCTGTACGGGCCGCTGGCCAGCTATTGGTGTCGCCACAGTTCGCTGGATTCTCACGCCGCCGCTGACTGTGTGCAGGATGTGTTTGCATCCGTCGCGGTCAGTCTGGAATCTTTTGAGCCTCAGCGAACGTCCGGATCGTTTCGAGCATGGCTGTGGACGATCACTCGCAACAAGCTGCGCGACCACTTTTGTCGCGCCGCAAGAACTCCGAATGCAACGGGTGGTTCGACGGCCGTTGGGTTGCTGAATCAAGTGGCCGATCCGATCGCCGTTCCGGACAACGAACCCACCGGCGAATTGCAGTTGCACAAACTGACGTCGCGAGCCATGCAGCAGGTGCAGAACGAATTCGAAGCTCGCACGTGGCAGGCGTTCTGGCGATCCGTGGTGGACGGAATCGCAACCGACGAAGTCGCTCGTGAACTAACGATGTCCGCCGCATCCGTCCGCCAGTCACGCAGCCGAATCCTTCGCAGGCTGCGACAACAACTCGGCGACGTGCTGTAGCCGCATGAGTTTCTGTGCATCAAGGCCGACATTGAATGCTCACTTTCACTTGTTTTTCGAGCGGTCAAGAAAAACGATGTGAGACGGATTTCCTACCGGAACATACTCGCCCGTAAATTTCAGCCGGCCAGTTTCACGATTCACTCGAAAAATGGTCACGCAGTCAGCCCGTTGATTGCCGCAATACAGAAACTGCCCCGTGGGATCAAAACTAAAGCTGCGTGGATAGTTTCCTCGCGTCCACTCTGCTGTCACGAACGTCAATTCTCCGGTTGGTCCGACTGCGAAAATTCCAATACTGTCGTGCAAACGATTGCCCGCATAGACGAATTTGCCGTCAGCGGAGACGAGGATTTCTGAGCAGAAGTTACTTCCCTTGAATCCAGCAGGCAGTGAAGAGACTGTTTGTCGTGCTATTAATTTGCCCGCCTGTGAATCGTAGTCGAACAAAACAATCGTCGACCCTTCTTCCTGAATCGAATAGAACCATTCGCCATTGGGATGAAAGTGAAAATGGCGTGGGCCATCACCCGGTGGAAGTGACACATCGGGCGGGTCATTCGCAGTCAGCGTCCCGGTCTTGGTGTCGAACTTCCAAAGGAAAATTTTGTCCAGCCCGAGATCGACGTGCAACACGAATTTCCCCGACGGATCTGCCTGAATCATGTGAGCATGAGTGCGGTCGTGACCACTGATGGCATAACTTCCGGGAGGTGCATTTGTGGCTGTGGTCGGACCGATTTCTCCGGAGTCGATTTTAACATCAGACGCTTTATCTAACTGGCCATTGTCAAGGATCGGCAATACAGCGACTGACCCGCCGAAATAGTTTGCGACCAACAGGAAATCGCCGGACGGGTGAAGGCTGACATAGGTTGGCCCTGCACCACCCGAGGCAACAGTATTCAAAAGTGTCAATTGTCCATCGGCTTGAATGGAAAAAGAACTGATCGAGCCTTGTTTGTCTTCGCCAATATGGTCCGTTTCGTTGGCCGAATAAAGCCGCGTTCCGTCCGCATTGATTGCCAAACAACTGGGACTGGTTCCCATTTCGAAAATCCCCGCCGCAGACATCGCACCAGTGTTGCGGTCAACATGAAACAGATGAATCCCTTTTCCATTTCCAGGCGGAAGGTCAACCTGTGTTGGCAGCGTGTCGCGAAGTGGAGCACTAAAAGTCCCCACGTAGGCAATCAGCGGTTGCTGTGTGTCGTTCGCGTACACTTGAGGAACCAAGAATTGTGCTGCGATCAATACAAGGAGAACTAAACGCACGGAATAATGGCACAGGCGTGATGGAGACATGGCGAATTCAGTCTGCTAGTTTTAGAAAATCTTGCGTGGGAAAATGAGCATGCAACTCGGCAGCCTACTACTAGAAACCGAAAATTGCCAACAACGAAAACTTGCAGCCATACCCCACCGACTTGAGCGTCACGTAGGTTCCGACGGCCCGGCGGAACTTCGCGGCCCTAGCCGTGACCGTCGTCCCGGCCGGGACTGAATTACAGACCAGCACTACGCCAGCTTTTTCACAGCGACAGTTCCTTCGGGGCTATTCTTCACTTCGTAGCCTGAGGATTCGATCTGCGTTCGCAATGCGTCCGACGTGGCCCAGTCTTTGGCGGCTCGCGCTGCATCAATTGCTGTACACAACGCCTGAATGTCGGCATCGTCACCGGCGGGGTTGCTGTCGGCGTCTCCCAGTGGAGCCACCGCCAAGACGCTGTTGATCTTGTTGAACACGGCCAGCGATTCCGCCGCGTTGTCTGGTTCGCTGCTGGCCCACGGCAGAACCACGGCCAGTGCTTTGGAAAAGTTCAGGTCATCGGCCAAGGCTTCGCCGAAGGCTTTTAACACCGGATGATTGAAGTCGACTTCCACGACTTCGTCGCCCGCAGCGGCTTCCAGTTTGGCTCGGAATTCTGTTAGCCGTTTCACGATGTTGGCCGAATCCTGCAGGCCCTTCTTGGTGAAGTTCATGTTCGATCGATAGTGCGATTTGATCAGTTCCAGTCGCAGCACAGCCGGATGCACATTGATGCCCGTGGCACGGCCTTCCAGAACATCGCGAACCGTCCAGAAGTTGCCTGTGCTCTTGGACATTTTTTCGCCTTCCACCATCAGAAAGCGCGCGTGCATCCAGAACCGGGCAAATGCGTCGGCACCCGTGGCACCTCGCGACTGAGCGATCTCGCATTCGTGGTGCGGGAAGATCAGATCTTCTCCACCGGTGTGGATGTCGATTACGTCTTTGCCCAGACGCTTGCGAGCCATGCACGAACATTCGATGTGCCAGCCGGGATAACCGGTGCCCCACGGGGAATCCCACTTCATAATGTGAGCATCATCGGCCTTCCACAGCATAAAGTCGGCCGGGTGTTTTTTGTTGGCTTGATGCTCTTCGCTGATCCGGCCGCCTTGGCCGGTTCGCAGATTTTCTAGCGTGTTGCCGCTGAGCTTTCCGTAGTCCGGAAAGCTTTGCACGCTGTAATAGACAACACCATCCGGCCCCACATAGGCATGTCCTTTGTCGATCAACAGTTGAATCATGTCCTGCATGATGTCGATGTTGTCGGTGGCTTTCAGAATGTTGTCGGGTTCGAAGGCAACTTCCACACCCAACAGTTGAGCGTCTTCCAGAAACGCCTGCGTGTAATATTCGGCGATCTGATAGGGGTCTTCGGGATTTTCGACAGCGCCTTCGGGCACCTTGCCAGATTTTTTGTCTTCCTTCACACGTTCAGCGGCGGCCTGCATCTTATCTTCGCCAGCGCCGTCTGCGTTGCTATCGTCTGTCATGTGACCGACGTCCGTGATGTTCATCACGTGGTGAACTTTGTGGCCAAAGAACTGCAGCGTGCGGCGAATGACATCCGCAAACAGAAACGACCGGAAGTTGCCAATATGAGCGAAGTCGTAAACTGTGGGACCACAGCTGTACATGCGAACGCAGTCGCTGTCGACAGGCGTAAACTCTTCCGTGGTATTGGTGAGTGTGTTATAGAACTTAATCTGCATGGGATGATCTGAATTCAGCAGGGGACTCGAACGTGTACGTTCTGCGTTTGGAAGTTGCCACAGGCGCGGCCCGGTTATCGAAAGGCGTGGCCGATGACCGGCGAAGGTTTTCGACAACCGCAAAATGTGGTGTCGCCGAAACAACTCCGTCTCATGACAACAGGCGGAAGAGCATAGTCGATTGCTGGTATTCGCGGCAGACCTGATTGCCTTACGGAGGCCCTATTTTCCCGAACATCCGGATTTCGGGCAAGGTGATCCCCAGCATGGTGGCCGGCAAGGACGCGATCCCAGTCGGACAACGCCACTTTTGTAGCGGCGGCATTGCGGGCACGCCGCTTGCCGTTCAGGCTAGCGGTGTCGCTTTAGCGATCAGAAACCGCTGTCGGAAGTTTCAGGGATTCCAGTTTCGGGTTTCGGGAAGACGCTGTTCCTGAAACCCGAACCCCATAAACCCGTAACCCTCTTCGCCGGTTTCCGATGGCTACGCCACACAAGCAGGCTCCGCCAGCATCTTCCACACGGTGTGATGTGGGGTGCAGCACAATCAGGTCGCACCTCTTGCCGCCGGCGAGGGTGCGCTCATGGATTTGGGCATTTCTTATTGGGTGGCCGTGGCTGGACTGAACGAAGTGAAAGAAGCCACGGGGTTTCGCTCGTATCTCGCTCCAACCCCAGAAGGCCACCCTCCCTGCCGTGACAATCAGCGATGAGCGCACCCCGCCGGCCACGCCACTGAAAACGCTCGCAAAAACGGAGCACGGCCCAAGCGAATCTATGCCCCGCATAAGTCGTCCATCGTTTAACCCGTGGTCGCAGACCAGGCCGGAAAACCTAGTCTGCGACTCCGGGTTAAACATCAAGAATGTCTCAGCTTGCCCCACCTGCAGTATGTTTTCACGAAGAAAATGGTGGGGCGACATGACGATCGCCATTTGACCCACCCGACTCCCTGTTTGCCGACCCCAGCGACAAAGCGGGGCATTGAAGCGAGTGGCATTGCGCTGGCGTCGAGCGACCTATTAAAGCAACGCGCCGGTCACAAAGGTGTCACGTTCGGGGGCGAGCGATTGGCGGGCGAGGTGGCGGATCGGCAGGTGGTTCGGGCCGTTAGATCGCTCGGTCTTTGCGGCGGAACCGGTGTGGGCCGAAGGTCTCAGGCAATGTCAGTGCGGCTGGCACCGGCTTGAGACCTTCGGGCACACGGATTGTGCCGGAGTCAGGAGAACCCGCGGCACAGGTTAGGTAGAGAGAAATGTTTTCAACGCTCAACGTTCAACGGTGGCCTTCAGAACTCACGGTTGCCGGTCTTCACCGGAAGTCCGTCGCTGTTGAAAACAAAAAGGAGTGTCACCCAGCTCCCTACCCTGAATTTTCGATTGATGTCGCACGATGGTCTGCACCGAGATTTCGCGGTGCAGACCGCCGAGCAAATACGCCCGACTCATTCTTGTTCTCAGCCTAGCTCACAGAATGCTGCCGGAAGGAAACATTTCCAAATCACCGCGAAAAACGGAACCACCGTCAACCGGCTGTATCAAATATACAGCCCACACCCAACAGGCAAACTCCACACCGCGCATAAAAAAAGCCCGAACACCAAAGTGCTCGGGCTTGTGGGATGGTTGATTTTCCGACTCTGGACACTACTTATCTGTCGGAGACAGGTCTGCACGGCTCCGAATCAGGCGTTGCCAGTCGAAGCTGCCGCTCGCCGGATCAAAAGCGTTATATGCCTCGGTTCGATCGATAATGAAGACCGAACGTTGCTCCCATCCGGTGCTGATGTCGGCAGATACTCCGGCCGCGACCGTGTCACCGTCGAGGTCCAAACGACCTCCAACCTGCACTAGCCCTGTCACTGCATCTTCGTGAACTTCGAAGTATGCGGCCGTCCCGTAGACGATGAAGGCGTTGCTGGTTGTTGTCGTGTTGTTCCACACCTTGGACAGCAGTTGGTGCCGTAGTACAGAATTCGCATTTAGAGGATTTTGATGGAAAGTGGAATCGCCAACTTCCAGCCAATTGCGATTGTTATCAGCGACTCCAGATTCAGAACCAAACCGGCGAAGAAGTGTTGCTGCAATTGCATTGTCATCCGCAGCAGTCGTCACATCCGGCAGGCTAAAACTGAACGGTCGAAATGGTCGGGCGTTTGGCGTGCCTGGAATCCAGAAGTTCGTGTTGCCTCCGGACAATGGATCAAACACATTCACTACGCCGTCTCGTTCCTGACAGAATTCGAACCAACGGTCGCGGAAGTTAAAACCGGTCACGATCCCAGGAACGGCAGTCGTCGGTGGTGCTGGTGCGGGCGTCGTATCTCGCATGAACGGAGCGTACCTATTATCTTGGTCGAACGGGGACGCAGTGTTAGGATCGCGGTTGTAGGGCAATTCGGCAAAGACTTCATTGTCAAGCAAACCGGCATAAACATCAACGTGTCGCAGACCGTTGATGTTTAATTTTCCCGGTGTGCGATACAGGTTGAGGTAATTGCCGAGCATCGTGTTCAGACGGGAGGGGACTTCGACGAACTGCAGCAGGCGATACCACCGATTGTCGTTCTCAGTGGTACCTAGACTGTCGGGGAACTCGGGCAGCAGGAACATTGCCTCAGCACTGCTGATCCATCTCGTTTCACCTGAACCGGGAAAAGCCACCGCGGTTGTTGGGTTCGTATGCACCTGTCGTGCCGCGGAGAACCGCATTCGGTTCATACGATGCGTGTAGAGTTTTTGTGGTACGATCGGCAGATTCAGGAGCTCTGCGGGCGACGCATAGTCGCGATCAAAATGTGCCTGCCATCGATTAAAGACGCCCGCACCATCCAACGGCAACCCATCTGTCACATCATTCATCAAGGCACCGATGGAATTCCGACGCCAGTTGGTCGCAGACACTGCCTCATGGGCGGTGAAGTCTTGCGACGTTGCGTCAAGCGGTTCCCGTCGTTCAAGACTCTTCAGTTCGTCAAGTTGAATTGACGGCGTGGCAGTCGGGGTGGCGATCAGGTGACGCAATTCGACGCCGATACGATCGACTTCGACAAATGGGTTTTCTGATAATGGCACGTTGGGCAGGTTCGGATTCTGACGCCTCTGAAGCACGAGGTCAAATCCGCCATTGGACGCATCAGCGACAGCAGGGAATCCGTACGCGTCGTTTCCGTGGTATTCTGTCAAGGTTCCCGTTGTCAGATCCGTCACGATACCTTCTAGGAACTGCCCGCCGTCACCAACGCCATTCGCAAGGAAGCGTGGCGGCAAGGAAAAGCTAGGTCCAATCGCCGGGGTCGGCGATTGAACTGTGTCGAGATTGCACTTGGGATTTGGAGTTGCTCCGGTTGCGACTGTGTTAGCTTGGGGATCTATGTCGGGAGAAATCAGATTGAAGTTTCCATCACTGTCGTCGTCGACGTAGAGGTCTGCAGTGCCGAAACCAAGGGGATCAGCATCTGCTGGTGTTCCCTGCAGGCTGGCGATTCCGATTGTAAATACTTCACCGGCTGGAATGATCGCACTTTCACCAGCAGGGAGAGTTGGCTCGTGCATAAGGCTGAATTCATAGTTTGGAGTGTCATCCTGAGCGGCAGTCGGTGCCGCACGGTCGACTCTTAGCATCCGCCAGACCGCGTGCTCTTTGTTCGTCGTGCCAACTTCCTCGTGCGTAAGTACGGCTGGAAATGGTTGCGTGTTTTGAAGTTCAACGTGCAGCACGATCCGCTGTGCTACTTCGTCGTCATACTCAGTTTCAATAAGATTGTTGCCGGGGTCTACTTTGGCAGAGTAAACAGCGAGTGCTTCCGAGAATGCGACTTGTTGAGACTCAACGCCGTACACCACACCACGATCTGTGGCGCTGTCTTCGGGGTACATGCCGTCACCGGTATCAGCAACATCCGTCGACACGGCGAATCCATCGTCCGTGTAGGCGTCGTCATCCAGTCCCCAGCCATTATTCAGGTTCTTATCATATTCGAACTTTGTGATCACGTTGTCCGTGTCCATGCCATCAACGAGGTTGACGGCAAACTGTGCCATCCGTCTTAACTGTTCGTTCGTGTAAGCCGCGCGACCGCTGTTGTCCACGCGATAGTCGACCACGTTTCCAGTACCGCCATCGATCTCGGCTCCGCCCAACGTGTACAACAGCACATACATGTCTCGTGCCATCTGCTGACGGTCGCGTCGCGCCCAGAATTCACGTGCTGCAAGCGTGGTCGGTGGGAAAGTATTTCGAGCAGAGTCTCCGGCAGCCGTACCGCTTACGGGAACCGAGGTCAGGGCAGCCGCTCGACCACCGGCACCATCAGTTTCACTGGCATCCGGATGTTCGGTCAGGGAACGAAACTTCATCCCCGAACGCATCAGGTAGTTGAAAAACCGTGGCGACGTTTCCGGAGGAGTGGAATCACCGCGATTGACATCCAAAATGTGATTCAAGCTCAATGGTAATTGGCCGAGCAGTGCCGTGCGATCTCCAACTTCCGTGGTCAACAATCGCCGCGTGACCGCACGAAATGGATCATTTTGCGAATACGGAGTGACAGCACCAAACTGAGGCGGAAATTCAAATTTCCCGTCTGTATCAGCGTCCGCCGTCCATTCCCACCAGCGAGGACCATCATCCACGCTACCGTTATTGGAAATCTTGTTTGGGCCTAGCTGATGGGGAAATGGGATGTATCTCAACGAATTTGTAATCGTCGTAAATCGTTCCTTGATCGTCGAGCCTCCCGAGAATGCGTGCGGCGACAGGTCTGCCAAACGCGTACTGAGGCTTGTCTGGGGGTTCCCTAGATCACTGGAAGAGAGGTGGGCGGGAATCATGTCGCCACTACCGAAAATTGCGTCGTCAGGACGCAGGGTTTGATCATTGTCGAAAATCACTTCTGTGGGATCATCGAGGGCGAAATTAAATGCCGCATTCTCCACTAGGTTATCCACAGTTACTGAAAAATCGCCGTCGAGTCCCCTTACGTACGCTGAGTCGTTGAATAGCGAAGCCGTGGAACCAACAAGAGAATAGTTGGTATAGCGAAGCCAGCGGTTTGCCCGTGTGGGATCGTTGCCATTAAACAGATAGGGATTCCGCGGATCACTACCGAACACCAGATAGCCCCGACCACTGACGTCCAAAGGATGGTTGAAGCCACGTACGCGTCCGTTCTCGACCGTCGCGATGCCTTCATCAAGATTTCGGTTGTCGTCAAAGCCCTGTCGACCGCCGAATCCCACAGGACCGCTAGATGCCTGAGCGAGATTGCCTGAACGCCCAGGGCGCGGAAGTGTTGAAATTAGTTCGCCGCCCGCACCGTTTTTGTGATACCACAAGGCAGCCGCATCGCCCCATTTCCCGACGTGGACCGGGCCCTCGTGAGGGATTGATGTGACCGGGTCCGATTCAATCCGTCCTGTTAACAACCACATCAGTTCCATGTTTGCCTGTTCACGGCGATTGAAAGGTGTTGCGCCGTCGTACCAGTCCGTGAATTCACTGTTTGTCTCCGCATCGGGGTTGGGGCCGGTGGGAAACAACGCCCGCACCGGGCTAATTTCTGTGGGGCTGAGGCCAAGGTTCGAAGCGGAAATCGATTTGTCCGCCAAAGCGTTGCCTGAACCCACAAGCGATGGTACGTCAGCCGATCGATCAAGATGAGCCATATTGCCGTGAACGTTCAGGTCATGTAGCGAGTCGAGATCATAGATGGTGAACGAGAACAGCGTGATGTAGCTAATGCCGCCCGCCGTGACTTCCACAGGATAGCTAAGGTCCATCCAAATTCCTTCTTTGATGCCGTCATCATCGTTATCGGAATCGAGCTCAAAGGTATCGGCAAAGTGGTTGGGAATGCCGCCATCGATTGGTGGGAGTGGCGCGCCGGGATCAATTAATGGATCACTCGTCCAAACACCGAGTCGCCCAAAGTTTGCAGAGTTGCCACCCTCGTTTGGCCGCAATGGGAATGCGCCACTACCGCCAGCAAGTCCGGCAATTGCGGCGGCATGAGCCGGATTGGTTGCATCCAGAAATCGACGGATCGGTGTGCCAGCACTATTAAATCCAGAAACATGCAAGGCACTGGGACGCATACTGCGGACGGCATACTCTGGGTGTGACGTTTCATCGTACCAGTCGAAATCGGTGAGCGACTCAACACCGCTACGCCCATTGCCAAAACCTGACTTCAGCAACGCAGGTCGCATGAAGCTGGGAATGATCACTGGCACGCGTTCGTAGCGCAACGTTGGGTCCGCGACGGCCGATCCATTGTCCCGGATCGCCCAGCCTCGAAACGCCAAGAACAGGTTGTTGATATCCGGGTAGGTGTATGGTGCGTCCGGCGCTGCGAACGTGGAGCGCGCCTCTCGTAATTGCCCTTCATTGACGCCTAAACCACCCCACGCGGCAAACGAATCGACGAGATTGACAGGATTCTGCCACTGGTTGCCAGAAGTATCGGTATCGGCAACATTGTCAAAGTCTTGGTCGATGACTGGCCGCCCATTCGTATCATACGCAACGTTGAGTCCGCGACCGGTGAATGGAGCCAAGTCATCGCCGACCATGTTTGTGATCACCGCATGGCGATTGTCGTGGCTGTGAAGGATGCTGTTGCGTTGACGATTGTTAGCGCCGACCAGCAACTGACGCATCGCGAATGGAAACGGGTCATCGGGATCAATGACTTCCACCTTCGCGGCTTCGCTGAAGTATTCTGCTGCCGCGCGTTCCTGAGAAGAAATGGTGAAAAACACCATCCCCAGAAAGGCGAGAATACTGAGCAGCGCCAAGACAATCAGCAGGGTCGAGCCCTGTCGGTCAGTCGTACTGGCGGAATTGCGACTTTGACGCGAAAGTTTCATTTGATCGGCTCCTGAAAAACCGGGATCAATTTACCAGTGACCGTCCGACCACCAATTGGGCAGAACGTTCTGTTGGGCGATTGAGCAGCCGCCTGAACGGCTAAGCTGACTTTTTTGCACAAAGACTTTAGAGGACTTGCGCGTTGAGATGGGTTACTCGTTTTCTTCTACAGTCATTGGCAGAACTAACGTTAACTGCCGTAGTGATTCCGTACTGGGATCCTGAAATCTGAGCGTTACACGAATGGATTTCAGCGGCTGCCGATTGTCAATGGCTTCCCATTGAACGGTATTGTCGGTGACAACCTGCCCCGGTGTTTTTGGCCAGTTGGCGGGTGGGGCAGTGCCGGACGTCCCGGCTGTGACGCAGCGATAGGCGATATGAAATTTTGGTTCTGGCAATTCGTCATAGGAGAACATGGTGTCCGGCGGAGAACTGCCTAATGTCTCATCCCATTGCACGAAAACGATGTCACTCAAACCGTAAGAAACTCCGGTTCCCCAATATCCTCTATTTGTGTAAACAACCTCTTGGGCGACACCATTTACGTATGTCCGCACGGCGACGTTTTCTGTCCCGTCAGGGTCGACAACGAGTGCCGGCGTTGGACCGTCTGGTGCCAGTGGAGGCGTGAATCGATAGGGCAAGTATGGCGGGGAAACTTCGAATAAATTAGAGGAATTGCGGACACCGGTAGCACCATATCGTGCGTCAGTCGACAAATCTGGATGCCAAGTATCAAAGACATGAGGCTGTCTCTTCACCGGCAGCGCGGCGGACGGCGAGTATGGCCCCAGTGGACCATGGGAAAATTGCCCGTTACCAACGTCAGCCTGCAGGCACCGACGAATATGGTAGTCGCCAACTCTCGGTGGAATATTTCCTGCGGTGGTCCCATAACCTGGCACAACATACTGCTGAAGACGCTCGTCCCAGATCTCGACACGGAATTCGTGAACATGAGCCAACATTTGATCTTCAACGGCTCGCGAACCGCCGCGACCGATACCGATTGAACTTCCATCGAAAGCGTTGACAACACCATTTCGGTTCAGCGTGAGATCATTGCTGATATCCATTGGATTGATCTGCGGCGTGCCATACCCTTGTGGAGTGCTGGAAGTTGGAGGCACATCGTTAGCGCTATTCGACATTGGCCAATTGAATCGATAGTCCGATGTCTCGGCCTGCAAGAAGGCCCCTAGATATAACGGCGTTCCGAGAGACGTATGTTCACGAGAGCGTCCGGTGAAAAAATTGAATCCCCACCGAATCGCGGGATTACCCAGCGAAGTAAACCCGCCGTCATTTGCCAAGCGGTCGACGCCCACCACTACGGCTCCTTCGGAAGCATTCGAACCAGCGGTTGCGGCAATCGGCACAGCGGAAACATCAAAGTACCTCCACCAGTCATTCGACTGCGTGACATTCCAAGCTGGCCGATCCGTTGCTGCGGTTTCGGAACCGGAGAGACCATAGTTCGATCCGTTGATCTCGCCAGGGTCTCCTACGTGCCAGAAACGGCCACCACGATCCGCAGTCATACCGTCTTCTGCTTCGGAGAGTAGATATGGGTGGTCAGCTGCCGTGCTTCGTGGATCCGTTGCTAGGTCGTCTCCCGTCACCGACAACGGATCACGCAACAACATTACGCGCCGGAACAGGCTTCCGTTTCTAACGAAATAGCAGACCTCTGCGGAAGTGGATGCAGTCACTCCGTTAGGCCGCAATTCACCATCGTCAGCCTCTGGCTGGTTTGGGTTGAATCGCAAGGCCGTCGTTCGTCGCTCTCCGTTGGCTTCAGCCAACTGGTCGTACAGCAACGCTGAAGCACCGTGGTACGGCGAACCATCTTTGTTCTCCTGCAACAGTTCTGCATTGACCGTAAACTGCAACTTGTCATCGAGTCCGCTGCTGGGATCATTAACAGAAATGTAGACATACCCCGAACGTTTCCCGAAGGACGTCACAGTTGTGTCCGAATCCTCACCTGGGTAATACGGCATCACGTATCGGAATGTTCGCTTGGCAGTATCAGCCCTGATGTTGGTCGTCAGTAGCCGTGCCCGGCCATCGAGTTCCGCAATCCCTTTTTGCCGCGTAACACTATCAGTGGCCATCGAAAAGATGCCGACAAACAGACTCATCATCAAGAGCACCAGCGTGACAGATACCAGCAGTTCGACGAGGGTAAATCCACGTCGCACTAATCGTCTCAGTCTTTGCTGGCTCAACTTTTTCATTGGTCTGTCTTCATCTCTGTGGGGCCATCGAAATTCGCGTCTCGATAATCCGGAATTATGTGTTCACGAGCTTCAACTTTCGTTCGTCGCCGGATGCAACCGATGAGAAACGGATCACTTCATACAGGCCGCAGCTAATTCGTGGAATAAGGCAGCTGCCGTGATCCCATGGGATACACGTCCACGATTCCAACTGGAAACATGACCGGGCCCAAAGTACTGATATCGTTGCCGTTCAAAATCCCATCATTAGCATCGCTGCCAGCACTGACCTTAACCGCCTCTTCCAGATAAACCCGGTACTTGTATGTTGCCCAACTAAATGCGTCTGAGCCCGAGGGAACCAACGGGGCTGTTTCAAAATCTCGAATGCGATACCACAGGGCATTTGTGCTGTCGAATACGAACTTTCCTTTTTGGATTTTCGGGATGGCGCCATCTGCTGGTTCAACCACTCCCAGCACGGCCTGCCCTCTGACCATGCTACCACCGAACACGCGCTCAGTAGCCGTATCTGCTCCGTCGCTGAACTTCACAACGACATCAACGTTCCGCACTGCTCCGTCGCCTCGACGACGTACCGTCAATAACCAACTGAAGTCGTTGATTCGGCGATTCTGAATCAGCACACGGCTAACAACGGGTGTTGGCGACGTTGTGAAATCCGCATCAACATAGAACTCCACCGGAAAACTTCTGTTGTCCAGTACTCGATTTCCATTGAAGTCTTCGTTGCCGTCTAATGTCCCATTGTTGTTCAGGTCTTCTGAAAACGAAATAATGTTGGTGGTGGTGTCGATGAAGAGCAATGGATATGACTGGCTAACCCTTCCGGTCGCATTGAATGCAACAACGCGATAGTTTTCCGGGTCTGGAATACGGGCAACTCCGGAATTAAAAATCACGCCGGACAACTGGGCTGACGTAGCGATGTCGCTCATGTCAAGGTCAGGTGGCGGTTGCAATCGAATCTGATTTGCGGTGAGCTCGACCGGAACCGCATCAAGGACTGTCGTCCATCCGTCCCCTTGGCCACCGAGTTCCTGCCCTTTGAGTTTCAAGGCTGCGGTGATTGCGGGAGCGGGCACAGCACCGTTCGAATCAAAGTCGTTCGATTCGTATGTCTGGATACTCGTGTCCTGAATTGTCCGCAGTCCGCCGCCGAAACGTCGGATCGCTCCAGCGGGAGAGACGCCGTTGTGTCCGAAAATCCAGCGGAACGGGTTGTCGTCGGCAAGGTGTGTGTAATAGCCGGACGGGTCGATCACGTAATTGCGATCGGCAGGGTTGCGGAAGTGTTCGACTAAGTCTCCATCGCCATCCGGATCGAACAGGAAATTGGGGTTAGTATCCAGAAACGCTTCCACCTTGAACTTCAGAATGGCTGCGTTTGTTAGCTGTGTCGCCTGCAGGCTGCGGAGCATCGAGATCGGGAACAGCACTGCAACTGCGCTGACGCCGATGCTCATGATCATCAGAGACATCAGCACTTCCACCAAAGTCACACCGCGTCTTGCCGGTGTACTGCATGGCGTATTCCCCAGATTGGACACCGTTTGATTGCGTCTCATTTTGCCACCTCACCAGTTTCCGCAAATCGAAATGGATCTGTCACAATGCCCAGAGTGGCGTTTGGAAGGGAGGCGGGCACCGTATAGTCGTAGGCGGTGCCATCTCTTGCCACGTATGTGTTGACCGGATGGACCGAAAGTGATCCTGTTTGTGAAAACAGTGTGACCAAACGTCGGTCCTTCACCAGATAGGGTTCCGTTCCACCGACCCAACCGAAAGTTCCTGGCTGTAGTTCATCCATGGGAATAAATGCGACACCCGCTGAGATGAGTGATTGAACGGCCGTTGCTCCAAATTGCTCTTTCAGGAACAACGAATCCTCACTATCACAAATGTACAAGTGCAGTAATCCACTGCCCGCAGCGTCACCGATGACAGTGCCCCGAGGAGAAAACACAATGTCGACGAAATCGGTGTACGTGCGGTTCGATGAATTCGGCGGCAGCCTCCAGGCAGGCGGCACCTTCGAACCATCAAGGTCAATCACCACGCCTTCCGGCAGAATCGATGGGTCCTGCGGCAGCAAGCGAGTCGGAAGTTCGATCTCGTACGTCAGGTCTGCGACGGCGACCTTGCCGCCGTCATTCTTCCCATAAGCATATGGAACCTGTAGCAGCAGTAACTGTTCGTCAGGTGGCGCCTGAGTGACATCCAACGATGGATTTGACGTCGCATCTCCCGTCAGGATCGGATACCAGTTTCCTGTCGGACCAGCCGGTATACGAATTCTCATGCCGTCGAACAACAAGCCACGTCGTTTCAGATTCCACCAGCCAGGATTGTTGAAGCCACGCACGATCGTCGTCAGATCTGACGGATCGTCAAACTTGCCATCGCCATTGCCGTCAACTCGCTCCAGCTGGATGTTTGCCGAATCTTGGGGCGCCGCCCAAGTGCCTCCGGGCGCGATGTACGCCATCGTAGTGACTGTTCGTAACCCAGCTCCTGATCCTCCGAGGTTCTGTTCGATAAACAATCGAACGCCCCGAGGTTCGTCGGCATAAATCGCGCGGTCACGAGCACCGGAAATGAACGACTGCACCTGTCTGGCAGCACCGCTGACACGGTCTCCACTTCTCGCGAAGTTAATCGTAGCGAGTGTCATGCCTAGGATGATGAGGATGATGGTTATCACCACCAGCAACTCGATCAACGTAAACGCACGTCGCGGTGAAGGATGCGTGGAACGATTTACGTATTTCATCGTCGGCCTCCCGCTCGCCTGTTGCGATTCGTAATATTGTCGAACAACGAATCAACGACACCCGAAACAACATTGGGGTCCGCAGCTAACGCACTTAACGCACTTGTGCCTGCGTATTGGGCAAGGTTGCCAAAGACGCCACTGGTGGCGTCGGTGTCGTTGGGTTCTCGCAGTCCAAGTAGACCATCAGCGCCAGCGGACACCACCAGCGGTGAGTGATAAGTGTCCGGAGTGTGATATTTGGCTTCGTTGAATTCTCCGGCAACATTGATGTCCATGTCTTTGTACTTCTGGTTCTCCAGAAACGTGTACAGCAACCCGACAGGATCGTCCGGATCAATCAGCAGTACGTCTCGGGGTGTCGACGCGCCAAGCGGCGTTGGTGTCGGTGGAAGCCCTTTCATCAATATCCCAGCCAGCTCACGTTCAAAGCCAGTGACGCGACGTGTTCCGGTACTGCCTGGGTCGGCAGTGTTGTCTGGCGTGAGATCCACATCCGTCGGATCGCTGACGTCCGAGAAAATTGGATTAAAGGGATTTGGCGCGGCGGGGCTAATCAAGCGAGTTGGCCAGCGATAGAATCGAAATGGATTCCCCCACGCATCAACGAACTCCAGCATTCCGTCACCGTCAGTATCCGCAAGCTCATTGACTCCGAACTGATCGGAATCCACGGGCGTCGACCCGAAAGTGCCGGACTGAGTGAGAATAAAATACAGCAGTTCCGAGCTTTCTGTAGAGTGCAGATTGCTACTGGATCCCGTGGAAGACGCACCACCGGTGGCCGCATTTACGGCCGCCTCATGTGCCGTGTGAACACCCCAGTTCGTCGTGGCACGAGTTGTGACAAGCGTATTGAATCCTGGAGCACTCGGGTTTTCCCCCTCGGTAATCAGCTGCTGCCGAGCAAAAGGCACCAACAGTCTGTTATAGATGTTGTCGGGGATCCCGTCGTTGTTGGTGTCACCGCCCAGAACAGTCAGTTCGACCATTCGTTGCGGAAATTCAAAGCGGAAACCAGCCTTGTAGGCTAGGATTTTGATTTCCGGTGGGGCTTCCTCCGGGTGATTCTGGAAGTATTCGAAGCGTCCGCTGGCGTGGGCCGCTAACAGTGCGATTGCCCCGCGAATATACGAATCCTTACGTGATCCCTTAAACGCGCGTTCGTAAGCTTCAACTCGTTGCTCAAGCAGTCGGTTGATTTTCAGAACTGTGGTTTTCGTCGCTTCTTCTTCGGCCTGTTGGATCACGCCGCTCATCACAGAGATGCTCAGCCCGACAAGCACTGCCAGAATCGCCACGACCATCAACAGCTCGATCATGGTGAAACCACCATGCCGTTGCCTGTCTGATTGTTGTACTTTGATCATGACGAATCCCCAATAACAGATAAGTTTTGTGCTGCGTGACCTTCAAATGATTGAATTTTAGTTCAGCGTACCGCCGCTGAAGTTTGTGATGTTGTCGGCCTCAATTCTTCGGTCTCCCGTCAGGTCTAGGTCCGGTGTGTAAACAGGTGGTGTTGCTGTTGGCGGACCGAATTCGCCATCTTCGCCAGGAGAAATGATCTGGTGCGACGTTGGTTTCCACGGTTTTCCACTGCCGTCTAGGTAGTAGACTCCAGAAGCGCTGCTGTATCCTTGGCCGTTGTTGCTCGACGCATACGCATAAGGTTTGTCTTGGTCATCCAACGGATCGAAGTAATCTAACATTTCATCTCCATCGGCGTCGCGGAGCCGCGAAACGTCGAATTCATGCAGCGACACGGTGCGACTGTTTCCGGACCGAATGAAAGGACTGAGTGGATTCTTGGAGAATCCAATGACGGTCCCATTGTTCTGCATGCCGCCGAGGAAGAAGACGAGACACTCCGAACCTGTCAGATCGATACGACCATCTCCATAGGCGGGGTCTCCTGTAAAAAAGCCGTCGTTGTTAAAGTCGATCTGACCGGTGAACGAAAACTGCGGGAATAGCTTTCTGAGTTTCGTTCGAGAGTCGGCAGGCCATCCAAAACTGCCGGGATCTTCCGTCAGAACGATCTCACTCCACGGTTCAATGCCATTCTCTGCCTTGAATGAGGCAATGGCGGTTTCTAAACGTGTGATCTCAGCAGACACTTCGGCATTTCTAGCTCGCCTCATCACATTGCCAATTGCCGGCAGAATCAATGCCAACAGAATGGCGATGATCGTAATCACAGCCAGCAATTCGATCAGGGTGAAACCTGAGCGGGTGGTTCGGGACTTGGGATGGATTGTTTTCATAGTTCTAAAGCCAAAGTGAGTGTTCAGTGTTCAGTGTTCAGCGTTCAGTGTTCACTCAGCTACTGTTGCCGTGGCCGGTGACTTGCCCAAGGAAACCGTTTTCTGACATTCAAAAAACGATTCCTCCGCAGCGAAGCTTCCCGGCTGGCGGGCCGTCCCGCCTAGGAGAGGTCGTTGAGGAGTTGGACGAGGGGGAGGAAGAGGGCGATGACGATGAAACCGACGATCAGACCTAGGACAACCACCATGATGGGTTCCAGTAGGCTGACCATCGCTTCGACGCGCACTTCCACTTCTTCGTCGTAGATGTCGGCGACTTTGTACAGCATGTCGTCTAGGGCACCCGTCTCTTCACCGACGTCCACCATGTTGACCACCATGTCGTCGACAATTTTCGCTTCTCGCAAAGGAACGCTAATCGTTTCCCCTTCGCGAATCGCGGTATAAATATTATCGAACGCGCGTTCAAACACGTGGTTGCCCGCCGTGTCGCGAGCAATCAGTAAGCCTTCTAAGATCGGGACGCCGGAAGCGATGAGCGTGCCTAAGGTCCGCGTCACGCGCGCAATGATCCCGAGGTGTAAAATTTTCCCGACTAGCGGGATGCGTATCGCGAGCCAGTCGACCACGAACGCTCCGGTTTTATTCTTCTTCACAATCTTGATGAATAACCAAAACGCCACCGGCCCGATAAACAGCATGTACCAGTACGACATCATCCAGTCGCTCATGGTGATCAACGCCACCGTGATCGCCGGCAGTTCGACTCCAAAACCTTCGAAGATCGCTTTGAACTTCGGAATGATGAAGATCATGATGAACGACACGATACCCACCGCCACGGTGATGACCGCGGCCGGATAAATCATGGCACCCGTGATTTTACGTTTCAGCGATTGAGCGCGTTCTTGGAATTCTGCCAAGCGTTGCAGAATGACTTCTAACGCACCACCGGCTTCACCGGCCTTCACCATGTTGCAGTACAGGTTGTCGAACGCCTTGGGCTGCTTGGACATGGCTTCCGACAGTGTGTTGCCGGATTCGATGTCTTCGATGACATCCATGAGACTATTTTTGAGCGGCCCGGGTTTGCTCTGGCCTTCCAGAATTCGCAAACTTCGTAGCAGCGGCAAACCGGCATCCTGCAACGTGGACAGCTGACGAGTAAACGTCGACAGCACTTTGCCTTTGACGCGCCCCATCGCAAAGGATTTTTTTTTGCCATCCTTTTTGGCTTCGGTGGCCTTGGCTTTTTTCTTCCGTTCACGTTCACGAATCTTCGTGACGTAAAAGCCCTTCTCACGAATCATCGTCTGGGCTTCACCCTCAGACGCCGCTTCGATCGTGTCCTTCACCTCGGTGCCCGTGGCATCCATGGCTTCGTATTGAAAGACTGGCATGACGCTCTCTCCGATGTTGTTTCCCAGACCAGACCCTCAAACACTGAGACTGAGGCCACGATTCTGACAACTCGTTGCTGTGCCCGTTGCCCCATTGATAGGGGCTGGCAGCACAGAAGTTGGTTCAGATTCGCAGGTTGACCCTTGGAAACGTGAGAAGACAGCACAGGTGTGAGTCGCACATTGCAGTCATTCTGCAACAACTCACTGAAGCACTATTCTTCAACAGTTTTTAAGGGCAAACGTCATTCCGGAATACGTGGTTTGTGTCTAAGGCGTGGTTGTCGTATCGTTTAAGTCAGCTCGAACCAATCAAGCTGGTGTGTTGTTTTTGAGTTGTGTGATTTTGATGCAGCAGAAAGCGGCGGAGCCGCGGTTTTCAGTTTTCGGTTTTCGGTTTTCGGATCGTCCCCCGCCGATTTCACATCGGTGGCGACATGTTTTTGCACGACGCTACGGACGTCACCCGCACGCGTCAGCGAGGGATCTTGTAACGTCTGCCAATCCCTCGCTGACGCATTCGGGTTTCATTCTGCATTCTGCATTCTGCAATTCGTCGTTAGTCGAGATCCTCCATAACGGTTTCTCGCACGACTTCATCGATGGTGGTGATGCCGTCGAAGATGAGTTTTAATCCTGATTCTCGCAGCGTGGTCATGCCTTGGTTGCGGGCGATGTCGCGAATTTCGTCGGCCGATTGTTCGGCCGCCACAGCATCGCGAATTTCGTCGGTGACCGTCAGCAGTTCGTACAAACCGACACGACCCTTGTAGCCCGTGTTGCTGCAGCGCGAACAGCCTTTGCCGAAGTAGAACTTGTAACGTCGAGCGATATCTAACGGCAGCTGCAACTCCATCAGCAGTTCATCCGATGGATCGAATTCTGTGCGGCATTCCGTGCAGATTCGGCGGACCAAGCGTTGAGCCAAAATGCCTTCGACGGTGGCTGTGATCAGGAACGCGGGGACTCCCATGTCGCGTAGGCGCGTGATGGCGGTCGGAGCGTCGTTGGTATGCAGCGTGCTAAACACAAGGTGTCCGGTGAGCGCGCTTTGAACGGCAATTTCTCCGGTTTCGTAGTCGCGAATTTCGCCCACCAAGATTTTGTCGGGATCATGCCGCAAAATTGAACGCAGGATGTTGGCAAAGGTGACGCCGATGTCCGGGTTAATCGGACATTGCATAATGCCTTCGATGTCGTATTCGATGGGGTCTTCGCTGGTGATGACCTTGGTGGCGACGTCGTTGAGTTCGTTGAGTGCCGAATACAGGGTTGTCGTTTTTCCGGAACCTGTGGGGCCGGTGACCAGCACAATTCCGTTGGGCAGTTTGATCATCCGACGGAAGGGATTCAGGATGATCGGATCCATGCCGATTTTGTTCAGGTCCAAAGCCACCACGGTTCGGTCGAGCACTCGCATGACCACGGCTTCGCCAAACAATACCGGCAACACGCTGACTCGCAAGTCGACCGGATTACCGCCGACGTTCAGTTCGATACGACCGTCTTGGGGCAAGCGGCGTTCCGAAATGTCGAGGTTCGACATGACCTTAATTCTGGACACGATGGCGTTGGCCAAATGGCGTGGCGGTGGCACCATTTCGTACAGGATGCCGTCCGCCTTAATGCGGATTTTGAATTCGTCTTCGAAGGGTTCGAAGTGAATGTCGCTGGCTTGATCGCGAATGGCCAGCAGAATCACCATGTTCAGCAGCTTTTTGATGGGAGCTGCATCGGACAATTCTTCTTCGGACGACAGGTCGTAGCCTTTGACACGGCCATCGCGGTCTTCGTCGGTCGCCAGTTCGTCGATGACGTCTTCGATGCTTTCTTCGCGGTCGGCGTAATACCGCGCGATGGCTTCTTCGACATCGGCCAAGCTGGAAACCGCGCCGCGAACTTCGTTACCCAAAAAGTTTCTCAGGTCGTCCAAGGCACCCACGTTTTGCGGGTCCGCCATGGCGACGGTCAGTACGTCGTTGCGCAGCGACACCGGCATGATCTTATAGATCTCAGCCATCGTCTGCGGCACCATTTCTAGCACCTGAGAGGGGATGTTGGTTTCTGCGAGGTTGATGACCGGCATGCCCCATTGTTCGGCCAAGGCTTCGGTGACTTGCCCGTCGGTCAACATTCCCATGCGCACGGCGACCTGACCGATCAGGCCGGAGCTTTGTTTTTGTTCTTCCAGAACATCCCACAGCTGGTCGTCCGTCAGGTAACCAAGATCAATCAAGATTTGTCCGAGTTTGCGCTGGGCCATGGTCGGTTTTCAGTTCTCAGTGTTCAGTTTTCGGAGAGATTTGAGATTGGAGATTGGAGATTGAAGATTTGAGATTTGAGATTTGAGATTGGAGATTGGAGATTGGAGATTGGAGATTTGCCGGGGCTTGGCGAGCGACGTGCATCGCAAATTTCAGCGTCAGCCAGCGAGTCTGAAAACTGAAAACTGTTCCTAATCGTCGTCATCTTCGTATTCGTCGTCGTCATCATCATCGCCGCCGTCTGCGTCGTCGAAGGATCCTTTTTTCGCTCGAGCGATGCGGACTCGAAGTTCTCCGGGGTTGTTGGATTTGGCGATCACGTCGGCTTCTTCACAGAGGCCGTTTCTCCAGAGATTAAACAGTGAATCGTCTAGCAGGATCATGCCGAACTTGCGTCCGGTTTGGATGGACGAGTTGATCCGGAAGGTTTTGCCTTCGCCAATCAGGTTTGAAATCGCGCTGGTCACCACCAGCATTTCGTAAGCGGCCACCAAGCCCTTGGGTTTACGTGGCAGTAGCGCTTGCGACAGAATGCCGATGATTCCGTTGGCCAGCTGGGTTCGGATCTGAGACTGTTGGCTGGTGGGGAACACGTCGATGATACGGTCGACTGTTCCTTGAGCACCTGTGGTGTGCAGGGTGCCGAACACAACGTGTCCCGTTTCGGCGGCTGTGATCGCGGCTTCGATGGTTTCGAGGTCTCGCATTTCGCCAACCAGAATCACGTCCGGGTCTTGTCGCAGGGCACCTCGCAAAGCATCCGGAAACGACGCGCAGTCGACGCCGATTTCGCGTTGATTGATCGTGGACTTGTTGTGATTGTGGTAATACTCAATCGGGTCCTCCATCGTGATGATGTGATGATCCAGATTGTTGTTCATCCAGTTGATCATACTGGCCAGACTGGTGGTCTTGCCGGACCCCGTCGGTCCTGTGACCAGAAACAAGCCTCGCGGCCGCTGAATGAGTTCTCGCACAACCGGCGGCAGTCCGAGCTGTTCGAAGGTCAGAAATTCGTTGGGAATTCGTCGCAGCACCATGCCGATCATGCCGCGTTGTTTGAACACGGACACGCGGAAGCGGGCCTTATCACCGAAGGCGAAACCAAAGTCCGTGCCGCCTCGTTCCTGCAGCTCCTGCTGATTGCGTTCGGGCGTGATGCTCTTCATCAACGCCGTCGTGTCTTCTTTTTCGAGCGTCTTGGTGGGCAAGCGCACCATATGCCCGCTCTGCCGCACCACGGGCGGCTGACCGACCGTGATGTGCAGGTCGCTGACGCCTTCGCGAACAACGGTCTCAAGAAGCTTGTCAATTTGTAGCTGGCGAGGAGCCATTCAGAGTCTCCTGAACGCAACCATCACTGTGTCCTCGGTAAGCTCGTGAGTCCGTGGCCGTGGCCTTGGAAATTCTTGGAACTTTCGAGAGGTCGGTCAACGATAGGCTGCAGTCCTGATGCTGAGATTGATTTGTTGGGAACAGGGATTTGTCGCGGAGAATTTGAGATTTGAGAGATTTGAGAGATTCGAAATTTCAGAAATCAGATTCGAAATTTGAAATTGATGGGATTTTTGACAGGTACGACATTGTGTTGGCCTAATCCGCTGGAGTCCAGAAAATTGAAATTCCGAGCGGCTGGGAGCGTTCTTCGGTCGTACTGTCGCTTGAGTGTTGGCCGCAGGGTGCTCGCCCCGGTTTTTGCACGCCAGAACCGGGGCGAGCACCCTGCGGCCAACTGATTCTGGTTGCTGATTCAACGGAACCGCGGCGATCGCCGGGCGGCTGATGAAGTCAGCAGTCCGGCGGCTACCCACTGACCAAACTAGTGTCCTCCCTTAGACAGCTTCAGCACTTCCGACAGGGTGGTCAGGCCAGCCATCGCTTTGTCTCGAGCGTCGTCAACCAGAGTCCTCATCCCAAACAATCGGGCCTGTCGGCGAATGTTTTGCGAAGGTTCGCTATTAAATGCCATTTCACGCAGCGTGGAATTCATTGTCATCAATTCGAACACAGCTCGCCGACCTTTGTAGCCCGTGTGTTGGCACGCATTGCAACCTTTGCCACGCACCCATTCGCCTTCTTCCAGCTCTTCGTCGCTGAGCTGGAAGAAGTCGATTTCCTCCGGAGTCGGCTGATATGGCTCCCGACATTTTTCACAAACAACCTTCACCAAACGCTGAGCCATCACCGCCATCAGGGACGACGCGACCAAGAATGGCTGCACTCCCATGTCGATTAGTCGTGTAATAGATCCGGGCGCATCGTTCGTGTGAAGTGTACTGAAAACTAAGTGTCCGGTCAAACTGGCTTGTACAGCCATCTCACCGGTCTCCGTATCGCGGATTTCTCCGACCAGAATCACGTTGGGAGCCTGACGCAGCATGGACTTAATAATCATGGCAAAGTCGAAGCCGATATTGTGCTTCACTTCCACCTGATTGATGCCGGGCAGGTAGTATTCGACGGGGTCTTCGGCGGTGATGATTTTGCGGTCGGGGCGGTTGAGTTCCCCGAGGGCGGAGTACAGTGTGGTCGTTTTTCCGGAGCCTGTCGGACCTGTCACCAAAAAGATACCGTTGGGTCGGCGAATGATATTCTGGAAGGTGCGATAGTTGTCATCGCTGAAGCCGAGGTTCCGGATGCCGATTTTGATGTTGTCGCGGTCCAGAATTCGCATCACAACGGCTTGGCCGTGATTGGTTGGAATAATGCTGACTCGCAAGTCAAATTCTTTGGTTCCCATGCGAGTTTTGATGCGTCCGTCCTGACACCGCCGTTTTTCGGAGATGTCCATACTGGCCATGATCTTAAATCGCGACAGCAAGGCGGACAGCAGGCGTTTGGGCGGGCTATCGCGTTCGATCAGCGATCCGTCGATGCGGTAGCGAATGCGAATTCGGTCGTCGAACGGTTCAATATGAATATCACTGGCCCGCATCTGCACGGCTTCGCTGATAATCAGGTTGGCGAGGCGAATGATGGGAGCACTGTCGTCGTCATCGCCTTTCATGGCCGATTTGGCTTCGGTTTCCGTGAATTCGATGGAGGTTTCGGTGAATTCCGAAATCATCGTATCCACAGATTCGGTTTCTGTTTGGCCATAATGCCGGTTGATGGCTCCCTGAATAGACTCCATCGGAGCCATCACGACCTTAATATCGCGGTTCAGAACGAAGCGCAGCTTATCCAGCACTTCAATATTGTTGGGATTGTGCATGGCGATCACCACCGATTCGCCTTCGATGCCGGTGGCAATGACAACGTTTTCGCGAGCCATCGATTCCGTGATCAGTTCAATCACGCTGTTGGGAATCTGCAGGCCTTCGAGTTCAATGTATTCGTAGTTGAATTCCGCCGCTTGGGCGCGACCAAGGTCGGCACCGGAAATGTAGCCCAGTCGCACTAAGGCGTCTTCGACCGTGATTCCGATGTTGGATGCCATTTGGCGCGCTTCTTCAAGCTGCGTTTCGCCAATTGTGCCATCATTGACGAATCGTTCCAGCCAATCTGCCATAGGTGTTTCTCCGGTTTGTGCGGCCATTGCATGTGAAAGCGTGTGAAGACGAGTGAGCGTCCACAGCACTGGCGACGAATTTTGTGACAGGCGGGGCCCGTGATGGGGGTGGATCATCCTGAAGAAATGAATCTACGTCAAAATATAGGGCTCTTGCAGAACCCGTACGATGCAGAATGGACGTCTCATCGACCAGAAAGAAAGGATTTTATCGCCTAATATGAGCAAACTGCGGTCTAACACAGGGCCATGGAGCAAAAATTGGGGACATGGGTGTGGCAAATTTCCTTGGCAGTGTACTGGTCGCGGGTCGGTTCCCATCAGAATGAAGCGTGGATTCCAAGCTCCCCCAAGCGCAGCGCGAGGGGGAGGTCGGACCAGCGGAGCGATGTCCGGGAGGGGGCTTTGCATCTGGAAATCTGAACAAAACGCGGGCTCTCCCCCGAACTTGCTCCGCTCGTTCGCCCCCTCCCCTGCCTCCCAACCATTGGTATCTACACAAGTCAGAGCGGGATTTTGAACGGCATCGCGGTCTGAGCGATTCTTTGAAGTTGACCGATGTCGATGTCATTCTGAGTGAGCAGATCATGGATGGAAAGCAGAACCATGAAGCCAGCCAGTAGCGC
>JBDNHJ010000409.1:0-42437 GCA_041688835.1 Fuerstiella sp. | reverse complement strand
TTTGGCGACGAAGCCGCTGTGCAACAGGCGCTGGCGATTGTCAGAGATCCAAACGCGAAGCCGCAGCAGCGGCGGCAGCAACTTCAGCTACTGCTGGATCAACAGAATCGTGAAGCCTCCGGGCTACTGGCAGGGTTGCTGGATCAACCGGGTTTGCAATTGACAGCGGTTCGAGGCTACGCGGCGGTGGAAAATTCCTCAGCGGCGTCTGTGTTGCTGCAGCGGTATGCCACGTTTCCGCCAGAACTACGGCAGGCCGCGATCGAAACGCTGGCGACGCGAAAATCGTACGCAGAAGCATTGCTGGTCGCGATTCAGGACAACATTGTCTCAAAGGAAGACATCCCAGCTCATGTGGCTCGTTCACTGACGTCGCTGTTAGGAGCAAAATTCGAAGCCGTCTTCGGCAAGTTGCCAGAGCTGGGGGCGGATCGAGAACAGCTGATTACGAAATGGAAATCGCGTCTCACCCCGGAAGCGTTGGGGGCGGCGGATGCGTCTCAAGGCCGCGCGGTGTTTCAGAAAACTTGTGCGGCCTGTCACTTGTTGTATGGTGCGGGTGGTCAGATTGGTCCGGATTTGACCGGATCGAATCGAGCGAATCTGGACTACCTGCTGTTGAACAGCGTCGATCCGAGTTACGACGTGCCCGCTGCGTATCAAATGGTCACGATCATGACGGTGGACGGGCGAGTCGTGAATGGTGTGGTTGCAGAAGAAGACGGAAATCGCGTGATCCTGAAAACTGTTGAGAAGCCTCGACTGGTGATTGCGAAAACCGACATCGAAGATCGCGTGGTTTCTAAAAAATCGATGATGCCTGACGGACAATTGGAAGCGTTGAAACCAGACCAAGTGATTGACCTGATCAAATACCTGCGAACAACTGAGCAAGTGGAGTTGGCGAAATGAAGAATCGATCCGTAGCGGCACATCATTGGCGAGGAATTTTCGTGGCGTTGTCACTGAGCGCCGGACTGCTGAGCGTGTTGATGTCTGCGGCGACAGCGGACGACGACGATCACCGTAACAAGCTGCCCAAGAAACAACATCGTGACAGCGATGCGGCGTTTTTGAAGCCTGCGGAAGCGGTTGCGAAGATGGCGATTCCGGAGGGTTTCGAAGTTTCGGTGTTTGCTTCTGAACCTGACATCGCCGAACCGATTGCATTTTGCTTTGACGACCGGGGACGAATGTGGGTCGCAGAAAATTTCAACTACCAAACTCGACGGCAGCACACGGACGATCGGGTCAGCCGGATTCAGATTCTGGAAGACACGGATGGTGATGGTGTCTTCGACAAGAAGAAGACGTTTACCGACAAGCTGACGTTTACGTCTGGGCTAGCGTGTGGTTTCGGCGGCGTGTTCGTCGGATCGCCGCCGAACCTGACGTTCTTCTCCGATGCGGATGGTGACGACAAGCCGGATGGCCCGCCGGAAGTATTACTCGACGGCTGGGGAACAGACGACCGGCACGAAACCCTGAACAGTTTTATTTGGGGACCGGACGGCTGGCTGTACGGTTGCCACGGTGTCTTCACGCATTCTGACGTGGGTTTGCCGGGTGCGGAAGCCGAAGATCGGCAGTTCATCGATGCTGGCATTTGGCGATACCATCCCACTCGCAAAACCTTCGAAATCTTTGCCCGCGGTTTGTCCAATCCGTGGGGCTTCGACTTCGACGATCATGGCCAAAGCTTCGCGACCTGTTGCGTCATTCCTCACCTGTTTCATGTTGTACAGGGCGGCGTGTATCACAAGCAGAGCAAACAGCACGTCAATCCGTACATCTACGACGACATCAAAACAATCCGCGACCATAGCCACCTGTCGGCTCATGGAGGTGCTCGGTTTTATCTGGCGGACGCGTTTCCTAAGACGTACCACAATCGGTTGTTTATGTGCAACATTCATGAACACGCCGTACTCACAGATATCATGATGCCGAAAGGGTCCAGCTTCATTGGCAAACACGGTGATGATTTTATGCCAACCAATGATTTGGCATGGGTTGGCTTCAGTGTCGAAATTGGCCCAGAAGGCGGCGTCTACATTCTGGATTGGCACGACCAAGACATCTGCGGCAACGCGATCAAATTTCCGGACAGCGGCCGTGTGTATCGAATTATGCCGAAAGGATCCAAACCGTTTGTTCGTCAAAACCTAGGCGCGATGTCGGATGCCGAACTGGTGAATCTGCAATCGCATGCCAACGATTGGTACGTCCGGCAGGCGCGCACGCTGCTGCAGTCGCGAGCCGCCAGTGGAACATTGGATCACCCGCTAGTGCAGACACAGCTGGACGAAATGTTCGCGTCGGCCACGACGACTGCAAAACGGCTTCGAGCGTTGTGGGCGTTGCATGTCACGGGTGGGCTGAGTGGCGATCGACTGACGACACTGCTGAATCACAACAGCGAACATGTGCGAGCGTGGGCGATTCAGTTTTTGCTGGATGGCACAGACGTCAATGCCTTCCAGCCAGAACGAGCGGCTAGTGAACGGTCGGACGTTGCGATTGCATCTGCACTCTCGGAAGCAGTGTTGGAAAAACTAACGGCGATGGCTCAACACGATTCATCGCAGATCGTGCGTCTGTATCTGACTTCGGCTGTGCAGCGTCTTCCATTTCGACAACGCTGGCCAATTTTGGCGGGGCTGGTATCGCATGCGGAAGACCTTGACGACAACAATCTGTGGCGAATGTATTGGTTTGCGTTGGAGCCGATGGTGCCCGAGTTTCCGCAGCAGGCTCTGCAGCTGGCCGTGAACAGCAAGATCCCGCATCTGCAAGAATCCGTCGCCCGAAGACTAGCCACGGGAAATATCTCGAGCGAACCAATCTCTGAAGTTCAGCAGCAGGCCGCCTGGGATGGGCTGATTCAAACTGTGGCCACGGGGTTTCGCGTGCAGAAAAGCGGTGAAGGCGGAGTCGTCCCACATTCCGTGTTTCGCAACACAACAGCCGTGCAAACACATCCCCACGACCGCAACACCCCGTGTGTGCTGGAAACACGTTTTGTAGACATTCCCAAGGACAAACGAACAACGCTGAAGCTGCGAGTCAGTCATCATCCGGACGGCGACTGGCAGTTACGAGTTCTGGTGGACGGAAAAGTGATGGCTGATCAGGTGGTCGGGCCGGAAACCGTTGGTTCGGATGAATGGCTTGATATGGCCCTAGACCTGTCGCCCTTCGCTGGCAGTCGAATCAACCTAGTCCTAGAAAACCGAGCCAACGATTGGAAGAACGAATGGGCCTATTGGAACAAAGTTGCAATCGTCACAGAGTGACCAGCAGAGTGGAGTCCGCGGAGTGCAAAGACGTTTCTCCACCGATGTGAACAAACTGTCGATTTCGTGAGCGGTACGGTGCTAGCCGCCGGTAACCCGCAAAAAAACGCTGGCAAAGCCGGCGGCTAGCGCCGTGCCGCTCACAAATTCCGACGAAATCGACAGATTGGTGAAAGCGGCGGGGGAGGGGTAGAGGCCGCCGGCGACTACGGCTTCCAAGGTGACTCTCCGTCCTTGGGTTGCAGAAACTTGGCATCAACAGTGAGGTACCAGTCGTGCAGGCGGCTTCGCATTTGCTGCACGCGGTCGGGCATGTCGGCGGCCAGATCGTGGGCTTCGCCGATGTCTGCTTCTAGGTCGTACAGATGCACGCGACCGTCTTCGTAGCGTTCGAATAATTTGAATTTGCCCATTCGAATCGCTCCACCGGGAATTCCGCCTTGGTTGCTGTAATGCGGATAATGCCAGAACAGTGCTTCGCGGTTCAGTGATTTGCCTTCCAGCGCTGGACGAATGTCAACGCCATCGATTTCGTGTTGCACGGTGATTCCTGCAGACGCGGCGATGGTGGGGAACAGGTCGATTGAGCAAATCGGTTCGGCGGATGTGACGCCTGCTTCAGTTACACCGGGATAGCGCACGATCCACGGTTCACGAATGCCGCCTTCGTACACCCACCCCTTGCCGCCGCGCAGTGGAAGATTGCTGGTTGGCGAACCTTCTGACGTCGACAGTCCGCCATTGTCTGCAGTAAACATCACAACCGTGTTGTCGGCAACGCCGGAATCTTCCAGCTGTTGCAGCACTTTGCCGACAGCTTGGTCCATGGCTTCCACCATCGCCGCGTACACGGCGTGCTTTTGAAGAATTCGCACTCGACGTGGTTTATCACCGACGAAAATCTGTTCTTCGTCCGCAAATTCTTCGCCGTTGATCGCAGCAGCTTTCTGCTTGTATTTTTCGACGAGGTCTGGTCGACCCATCAGCGGCGTGTGGACCGAATAGAACGACAAGTACGCCAAAAACGGTTTGTCTTTTTGCTGTTCGATGAACGCTGCTGTGTCTCGCGACAAGCGATCCGGCAGGTGATCACCGACCGGGCTTTCGACTTCCATCTCCGGATTTTCGAAAGGGGCGAAGTACTTTTTCCCGGTGTATGGACCGCCTTTGGTGTGTCCGCCGATATTCACATCGAAGCCTCGATTCTGCGGATAGTATTCTTTGCTTTCGCCCAGATGCCACTTGCCAGCAAAGAAGGTGGCGTAGCCTTTGCCCTGTAATGCCTGAGCGATCGTGATTTCGTCCAGCGGCATATTGTCGCTGAGTGGTGCGGGATGGAATCGACCGCTGCGTTTGCCGGAAAAGTAATTGGTGGCCTGCACGCGAGTTGGATACTTGCCCGTCATCAGGCTGTACCGCGTTGGTGAACACACGGGATTGGCGGCGTAACCGTCCGTGAACCGCAGCCCGGATTTTGCCAACCCATCGATGTTTGGTGTTTCGTAAAAACACTGCGGGTTATTGGCACCAACGTCCATGTAGCCCAGATCATCGACGACGAACACTACAAAATTCGGCTGCGCTGCGTTGGGTGGTCCTGACGCGTCGGCTGCCGCGTTCGTTGCGAAGCAGGCACCGAAAACGATCGCCAGCAGGAATAGCCGCACACGCCAATTTAGGTTACGCATTGTTCTTTGCCTTGTGGTTCAAAAGTCGCGGAGCGACGTCACGTGAGAGTCTCAGACTTTAGTCCGGGGATTGAGCTGAAAGCCGCAGAGCGGCGACAGGCGGCCAAGTGTATCGCAATTCGTTCTCGTCTGTAGTCGTACAGGGATGTGGTGTTAAATTGCCAGCGGTGCTGGATCTCTCAAACTCGCACAACCAGCCCTTTCAACATGGTGAGTTGGTTCGTTGATCGAGTATTTTCTTTGTGGAGACGTGGACGGACTTCTTGTTGTGTTTTTTCTTGGGCTTGGTTTTCTTCGGCCCGCGAACGCTCTGGCGATAGTCGGCGGGGTTGATCAGTACAGCGACGGTTATCAGTGATGTGGCGAACTTCTCGGCGATCCTGTTGGCGAAGCACTGCCATTGTTCGGACGGAAGTGCGACTAGTTCTTAAACAAGCGAACTTCGAGACGGTTGTTGCCTGATTTTTTCGCAGCCGTCGCGGCGCAGCGTGAGCGGCGAACGGGGAGCCGTTGATCCGGTGCGTCGAGTTGTTATGTAAAATAGTGGAGCTTTAGCGGCATTGCTGCGGTTGGGCGTGGCCGCAGATCGAAGCGTCCGGACTTTGATTTCCATGGCCTCCGCGAACTGGTTGCCGATCACCAACTCGCGGACACAGCGCGTTAAAGCTGCAAGGCTACAACCTGCGCCAGAAGACCGGTCGAGAATCATCCCCACTCAGAAGGCGGTAGATGATGCGGCGCCCCGACGTCAGGATCTGACTGGGGATTCGCACCATCGTATTCACGAAGGTGTGAAACTCCATCGTCAACAATTTGTACTTTTCGCTGCGACGACGATCCTTCCAACGGCCCGTTTCCGGAAGCCACAGCGCGGCCTAGGCCTTTAGCGACCAAGCCACCGAAGCCACCGAAGCCAGGACCAGAAAGAGAAGAAGTCTCTGATGTCGTCGAACAAAACATTCTCGCCTTTTTCCCCAGAAAGATTCTTCCGGATCACGATCATGCGATACTTATTTTTTTTTGCAGGCCGTCGGTTTGTAATCGAAGTCGGCCACGTCTTCACTTTTCGAACTTAAACACGATGCTGCGAAAGCCGGCGGCGCGGAGTTCGGTGGCCATAAAATCACACTGGGCCGCCGCGCCATCATAAGACGGACGGTTGCCAGATCGATTGACAAATCTCATCGTGAATATTGCGAGCCGTGAACGCCGGCATCTCCTGCAGATGCGCGACATGTTTGATTCGCTTCCTCCAACATGAAGTTAAAAATAATTCCTTCTTCTCACCTCCACGGCAAAATTCATTCCACTAAACATGAATCCCGTTTCCTTGCGGATTAATGCGAGAGAGATACCATGTCGTAAGCAGAATTTCAAATCTGCCTTTTCAGCTGCGGTTGTCGAAATCGCATTCCGCTTGCGTTATCATGCGTAAGCGGAAAACGTTCAACAGCGTCTGGTCGGCCTGACGGCCGGTCGTCATTCACAGGTGATCGAGAAAGTCATGGCGGGAACAAAACTCACAGTCGTCATTTGTCAGGCGCAAGGCCGCAACCTGATGAAGCGTCAGTTGGAAGAAGACATTCTGACTTCGCTGATCGCGGAACCGGGCGTCGACGTGTCCTTGGTGCCGCATCTGTACGACATGAATGCCGATCACACGGGCATGCTGTTTCTGAAATCCGTGCCCGGCAATCTGCTGGTGCTGGGCTGGTTGTTCGAACGAGCCACGCGGTGGACATTAGACCGATCCGGCGTGCGAGGCCACGCGGGGACGACGCTGCTGAAGTACGAAGCAGAAGATGACGACGATGAGGAACTCGACGAAGAACCTCGCACATACAACGGCATTGGCAGCGTCGATCCGCCGAACCGCAGCATCTATTGCATTGACCTGCGAGCCAGCGAATCGGCCGACGCGTACCTCGCAGAAATTCGTCGCATCACGACCGAAAATTCAGTGCAGACGGTGGACCTGATGAGCTTCATCAATGGCACACCCAACGCCACGCAACTGCAGCGGTATCTGGAACCCGAACGCCAGCTGGAAGCTCGCCGAGCACTCGACAGCGGTGCTGCCACATCAGCCGACAAAGAATCTTTGCCAGAAGACACGCGTCGCCGCTGGTATCCGGTCATCGATTACAGCCGCTGCACCAACTGCATGGAGTGTATCGATTTCTGCTTATTCGGCGTCTACGGTGTCGATGCACTGGATCGGATTCTGGTGGAAGAACAGGACAACTGTAAAAAAGGTTGTCCGGCCTGCAGTCGTGTGTGCCCAGAAAACGCCATCATCTTTCCTCAACACAAATCGCCGGCCATCGCGGGAGCGGATGGAGAAGTCAGTGGCATCAAGATCGACCTGTCCAAACTGTTCGGCGGAGAAGACGGCTCGTCGGCGCTGGAAATGGCGGTCAGTGAACGCGACCGCGAACTGATTCTGGATGGACGTGAAGCGGTCGGTGCGTCGGTGGGGCTGAAGTCGCGAGATCGTGATGAGTTCGATGATCTGATGGACGATCTGGACGCGCTGGACTTTTAAACGCCATGCCTCGCATACTTGCAGTCGACGTTGGCAACACGCGCGCGAAGTTTGGGATCTTCGACGTCGGATCCGCCGCGTGCCCTCAACCGCTGATCATCAGCGCCGTGCAACTGGACGGTGTCGCAGACCTCGCCGAAGAACTCGCCCAATGGCACGACGCAGCAGACATTTCTGACCTAGACAGCTGCGTTGTCGCCGGCTCAAATCCGCCCGCGCGAAATCCATTGCTCAACCACTGGCCGTGGCCCGAACGACCGCCTCAGCTGATCGATTCTCACGACGCCATTCCGTTGCACGTGGATGTGGAAACGCCAGAAACCGTCGGCATCGATCGTTTGCTGACCGCCTATGCAGCGCGGGTCCTGTTTTCGGATCGTCAACCGCTGGTGGTGATTGATTCCGGCACAGCCACCACGATCAACCTCACCACCAGCGACGGCACGTTTCGCGGTGGAGCGATCCTGCCAGGCCTGCGACTATCCGCCTATGCACTGCACGATTACACGGCCAGGCTGCCTCAAGTGGACACGGATTTGCTGAGTACCGGCCGGCACACCGTGGATGCTCCCTTGCCCGGTCGCAACACGATCGACGCCATGAAGTCCGGCCTGTTTTGGGGGCAGCTGGGCGCTATTCGAGAAATCTCACAACGGCTGGCGGCCGCTGCCAAAGATTCTTACCGTGACAAGCAGCCCGCCCTGTACATCCTGACCGGCGGCGGCGGCCGGCAGTTGGTCGCTCACCTGTCGAACGCGGTTTACATTGATAGCTTGGCGTTGTATGGATTGGCTCTGCTGACGGTTGGGAACAGGGAATAGGGAATGTTTTGTTATTCGTTTCGTAGTAATTGCAGGGCATCTACGATGACGAATCCGGTGGTTTGTTGGTTGTTGATGGTGATACTTGATTTGCTATCGGCGTTTAGCTGCACGTTTCCTAGCAGCTGAAAATATTGGCCACTGGGTAAGGGGTGAGTTTGATCGACCGTGAATTCGGTCACCTGCGAACCGCTGGTCACGACCACTCGAACTTCTGCCGCACGCGTCGGGTGACCGGAATAGGCCATCGATAATTTGTACGCACCGGATTCCGGCACTTCGAAGCGAAACGTGGCCTGCGGCTTTGCGTCGTCGCTGTCGTCGGTGCTTGCTTGAATCGTATCGTTCGCGGCGACTCCGCTAAAGATGTATCCGTTGCCGATGTGCGGTTTGAAATTCGTCGAATCAGACCAATTTCCTGATCGTTCGGCGGTGGTGTCGTCCAGCACGATTCCAGGCAACGTATTCGCGTTGATGGAACCACTGGCCGATTCCAGATCGGCAACCTTCGGCAGATCCAGTGCTTGCTGTTGAGCCAACAATCGTGGGCGAAGTGTGGCGTACGGCAGATCCTGTACAGCCACGTCCTGATCGGCCGCCAGCGCTGCGGCAATCCCGGCGGCATGGCCGATCACCATCCAAGTGCCTTCGATCCGCAACGACGAAATGCCGACATGCGTACACGACAGCGCCACCGGTACCAGCAGGTTGTCGCACTGTTCGGGCTTGGGCACGATCGAGCCATACGGTACTTGGTACGCGTAGCCTTGCTTGGGGTTTTTGCGTCTGACCGGGAAAATCGTGCCTTCGTTGATCACGCCGCCGTCTTTGAACGCAACGCGCTGACAGTCGTGCGAATCGATCGGGAATGAGGACACCGCGATCGGGTCGGGCTTGTCCGGAGCATCAAGGATATCTGTCTGACTGATGACATGCATGCCCAGCATGCGTCTCGATTCGCGGACATAAAGTGCGGGCGGAAAATGATCGGTGCTGGCGAATTCATCCTTGCACAGCCCGAGCCTCGCGTATTTGTTACGAATGTTTGCTGGCACGGTCGGGTCGTTGGTTAGGAAGTGAAAGAGTTCCAGCGTGTACTGTTTGTGATTCTCCCAGATTGTCTGCCGCTGCGTTTCGGCGGCCGCATGCCAGTTGTCGCCTCCACCAACAAGCCCCAGCGAAAACTGTCCGCCGATGGAGTTGTTGCCGTCGAGTTTACCGCCGGGCAGCGGATACAGATCGAATCCGACTCGCACACCAACCTGCAGCGCGCGGCGGATGATTTCGAACCGTGCCGGGTCGTAGCTGGCGGGTTCAGGCAGCGGCACGCGGTTGTCGGGGTCTTCCGTCAGACACAGTCGGAAGCTGTAGGTCATTACGTGTTTGTCGCCAGCGGTTTCCGGCCCGGCGTCGTCGGTGGTGACCAGCGGCAGCAGTTGGCCTTCGTCGTCGAATCCGTTGATGTTCATCTTTTGCTTGGGATACTGCTTGCCGGCCAGCGATTCACCATAGGCTTGGCGACCTTCGCGGCCGATGGTCCAATCCACGTCTGCCGCCGCCATCAGGTCGCCTTCGTACGTCCCATCAACAAAGCACCGCGCGACAAACGTGCCGTCGCTGGTCACCAGCGACGTGATGCGTGGTCCATCTTTTGTGACGGACTTCAAATACCGCCCGGTCAGCACAGTGACGCCGGCTTGGTCCAGCATCTGCCGCGTCACACGCATCGCGACGTGTGGTTCGAAGGTCCACCGCGACTGATCCTTCAACGCCGGATCGTACGGTGCCTCAAGTCCACGATCGGTGTAATCTTGGACGACTCGCGTGTGCCATTCGTCGAACAGCCCCAGCACCGTGCTGCGGACCATTTGGTTCGAATCGCAGTGGCTGAGCCCGCCTGTGTTCATGCCGCCGATGTGTTGCGTCGGTTCCAGCAGAATGACCGCAGCCCCTTCGCGCGCCGCAGCGATCGCCGCACAAAACCCGCCGGGCGTTGAGCCGTAGACGATGACATCGGCCCTGTTTTCTGCCATCGCGGTTTGGGTGATGGACGCGAGTACGGCAACGGCAACGGCAAGCGAAGAGGGGAAGTGTTTCATGAACGTGCGATCGCGTTGGGCGGGAAAGGAGAAAGGAGAAAGGTATTTTGGTGGCACCGCTTGCCGTTCAGGCTCGCGGTGTCGCTTTAGCGATCGGAAAGCGTTTTGACGGGCTCTTTTCAGGAATGACGTTGGCCGTGACTTGGACCTTCCAGAGCGGTTTCCGATGGCTACGCCACAGAAGCAGGCTGCGCCAGCATCTGCCACCCGCCGACACGGCTCTGGCTGGAACCGAGAATCGAGACATTCAAGATTCAATGTTTCATCAAGTGTGCTATTTGTCGCGGAGCCCGCGCTGCCGCGACCGACGCATCGGCAAGTTTAGGCGGCATCGTGACGTTGAGCCAGCATGGTGCCTAGAGAACTGACGCGGTTCCGGGGTGAACTTCAGCTGGCGGCTGCACGTCGATCTGGACGACGACGAATGGGCTGAGCCGCTGCGATTTTCGACCAAGCAACGTAGCTCTGCAGTTCCCTCAAACCACAGGTCGGAACTGAACGTGACCAATCCTGATTCTTCAGAAACAGTGGCTTGTCCGTGAGATGACTGTTCTAGAATCAGCACCGCTGGCATTTCTGCGGCGGTGTGGCCGGTCGCGATTCGCAAGTCGATTGGGGTGTCTGTGTGCGATTCGGCCTGCACCAGAATTCGCACGACAGCCGTCGACGATTGTTCGGCTGAGTTTTGAAGTGCAGTGCAGAGGCCTGATTCAGACATTGGAGTTCCCGTCTTTTCGAAGTGGTTCGAAGTTGTTCGAAGATGTTGGCAATGGATACAGGCAGAACAGCCTTCTCTGAACGCAAAACGCTGCAAAAGCGATCCGCACAGTCAACCTCATCTCTCCGCCGGCTGACTGAAAACTCTACGTCCTGTTTGTCGCCGCCGCTGACAACGCCTGCAAAGCAGCTGCCGTGGGGCGATGATCCGTGCGGTAGCGATCGAGTACGCGAATCAACGCGATGATCCTTATCACAATGGCAGATCGTGCCGATGGGTGGGGAATGCCCGCTGTTCGGCGGTCGGTTTCTGGAAATGTCCCGAACTTAGCGGTGCCGTTCAGGCCGAACGGGCGGCGAACGGCGTGTTGTTGCATGTTGTTGCATGTTGTTGACGACTGGGCCCGTCTGCGAAAATCACGCGGTTTTGACGTTTTTGCGGGGGATTCTTTGTTCTCCAGGGCCGAAGTTGGGTCAATTCCGATCAAAAGCGAGGATTTTGACGAACAAATTTTGCAGACAGCTGCGTGGTTTTTTGACCCCCGTGAATGCTGTAAACCCATGGGAGCCTTGGAAATACATTCAGCCTCAAAGCCGGCAAAACGTTGTCAGAAGGTGTTTTCTAAGCTATCATTTGGGTACAGAGTCTGGTCCGATGACGTTATGCTGACCAACCGGCGGCGTTCTGTCTTTATAGACTGGGGGACCGCCAACGCGGCACCATGCGTGATGCTGTCGATCTGTTGACTGAAGTTTACACCAACCCGCCGGGGGTTTTCGAATGAGTGCCATACAAGCGAACGTTCCACTTCCTGAAGAAGCCGAAGTTGAAGGTGGATTTTGGGAAGCTCTATACGACATGCCAGCTTGGGGAATCAGCCTGCTGGTTCATGTCGGGATTTTGGTTGCGCTGATGAGCATTACCTGGGTGATTGAGACTCAGGTTGAGATGGAGCTGACGTCTACCATCGACCCGATAGAAATTAAGCAAGAAGAGTACGTGATCGTGAACGACGTCACGGAAAACATCGGCACCATGTCTGATGTAAACATCGCCAGCCCGTCTCAAGCGATGGCTCAAAACAGCGGCATTAACAACCATCGTGAAGATCAGCAGCGGATCGACGAAATGGTGACAGATGTCCGCGTCATGGAGCCCGAAACCATGATGACTCCCAACGAATCAGAAATGATGTCCCCCATCGATCTGCAGGGAACAACCGAGCATCCCGGCGGAACCGACGGCGCGATCGATCGCATCAGTCAAGAAATCGCCACGTCACTGCGCCAGCGAAAAACCCTTGTGGTCTGGCTGATGGACGAATCTTTGTCGATGGAAGGTCGCCGCGAGACGATCTCCAAGCGTATTCAAGGCGTTTATCAACAGCTGGGTGCCTTGGATGTCGGTGCCGAAGAAGCCTTGCGCAGCGGAGTCATCGGCTATGGATCTGATGTGCATGTGCTGCAGGGAGAACCCACCAACGATGTGGCGGCACTGGTGAAGGCCGTGGAATCGATCGAAAACGATAAGTCGGGTAAAGAGATGGTCTTCACCGCAGTGAACACGGCGTTGAAGGTATTCCTGCCGCATCAGCGAAAAATGCGGGCGAATATGATGGTGATTCTGGTGACCGACGAACGCGGCGACGACTTCCATTTGTTGGAAGAAACCGTTCGCCGATGTACCAAAGAAGGCGTGCGTTGCTACTGCGTGGGCAACGCGTCGGTGTTCGGTCGTGAAAAAGGATACATTCGCACCAAATGGGAAGTCGATGGCGAAACGTACGAAGAAGACCTGCCCGCCGACATGGGTCCAGAAACCATTCGCGCGGAAGGCATTCAATTGCCATTCTGGACCACAAAAGCTCGCGGCCTAGACCGCATGTCATCTGGCTATGGTCCCTATACGTTGTCGCGGTTGTGTGCCGAAACGGGCGGCGTGTTCTTTATTGCCGAAGACAGCAAGGGCCGAAACTGGGACGCTGACATTATGCGAAAGTACCTGCCGGACTATCGCCCTCAACGAGACTACGAACGCGAACTGAGCACCAATCAGGCGAAGTTCGCTCTCGTGGCAGCCGGTGCCAAGGAGCTCTTCAACTCAGAAACCGTGCCTATTCCGCAGTTGCGATTCCAAGCGAATAACGACAACGTGCTGCGTCAGCAAATCACAGAAGCGCAAAAGCCTTTGGCGATACTGGACTACCACCTTGAAAAACTGGCGACTGTGCTGGAAGCGGGTGAGAAGGATCGATCGAAACTGGATTCGGATCGTTGGCGTGCCAGCTGGGATTTGGCGATGGGGCGCGTACTGGCGATGCGGGTTCGCGCGTTCGGCTATAACGCGATGATGGCCGAAATGAAGTCTGTCCCCAAGACCTTCGAAACGCCTGGCAACAATCAATGGGAGCTGGCTCCATCGGAAGATGTCAATGGGGCGGCGACCGTGCGACGACTGCACAAGAAGGCGATTGAACATCTGACGCGAGTCATCGATGAACACCCAGGTACGCCATGGGCATTTTTGGCGTCTGTCGAACTGGGCGACCCACTGGGTTGGCAGTGGAAAGAATCGAAAATGGCCATTGCGGCCGCCAACATGGGCGGCGGCAACAACGCCCCTCAATTCGCCCCAGAAGAAGAAGCCAAACGCGCAGAACAACGCCGACGTCAGCAACAGAAAGCGGCCACCCGCCCCAAGCTGTAAGCGTAGGATAGGCTTCCCGCCTTTTTATGCCCCACAACAATTTGTTCGCTACCGGACCGTAGTAAGCTGTCGATTCGTGGTGAAAGACGTCCAGCCCAGAGAACCCGGCAGGGCGTGAGTATTTGCTGATGAAACCGCCGGAAAGCCCTTGCGACAACGACTCTGGCCAGACCGACGACAAATCTAATCGGTTAAGTTGCGGAACGGCTGAGCAACACTATACTTCTGCCCGTCGCCGAAGTGGTGGAATTGGCAGACACGAAGGATTCAAAATCCTTTGAGGCTAACGCCTCGTGGGGGTTCGAGTCCCCCCTTCGGTAATGAAAACGCGATGTTTTGGCCGCTTCCTGAGCAATTCAGGAAGCGGCTTTTTTTTGTTTTTTCTTTACGATGGCCCGCCTCATCACTGGGGGCGGCGAAAAAGAGGCACGGTGGGTCGAATGGCGATCGCCATATAAACCCACCCTTTTCTTTGCAGATACGGGCCGTAGACGTGTGGTGGTTCGGCGTCGTTTTGGCTCCTTGACCGACCCGACACTATCAAATCCCAACAATGAAGCGGGCCATTGTTTCTTTACTACCGCAGCAGTTTCGAAATCCCGGTGTCCGACCGCGAGTTTCGCAAAAAACATCCATGCCTGTCGGTCGTATTGTGGGATGCGGTGGTCACGGATCGATGGATTCCTGTGGAAACCACAGTTCAAGGCACGTTGGCGCTTGAACGTGATCTGGCCATCCGGTATTTCCGGCGACTGATTCAGCAGGAGAAACAGGCGAGACCGTCGCAGCCATCGGTTGCGACGGCTGTTTTCTTATCTTAACCGGCGCATGCTGGCTAATTCTGACCAGTCTTGGGCAACCTTGACAGGTTGAGGCATGCACCACACGAGCGGAAAGCTTTGGCTTTCTTTCAGGCGAGGACCCCAGACACGATGTTCATCACACAATTCAGGCAGCTCACGCTGTTGACGCTGCTGCTGGCTGTCGCGACACCGGCGTTAGCACAGGACGAACTTACGATTGAGGAAGCGACCACGGAGGCGGTTGAAACTTCTGCAGAGGCAGGGCTGGATGCAGCACTTGACATCTCAGACCAGGCGTATCCGCCAGACGAGCTGGTGGAACAAATTGCAGTCGCAGTCACTAGCGAGATGCCGGCGGCTTATGACAAAGGCGATGTGGCATGGATGATGGTGTCCATCGCTTTGGTGCTGATGATGACTTGTCCCGGATTGGCACTGTTTTACGGTGGCCTAGTTCGCAAGAAAAACATTCTCAGCGTCATGATGCAGTGCGTGTTTTTGATGGGATTGATGTCCATCACTTGGGCGTTGATCGGTTACAGCCTCGCCTTCGGTGGGGTGAATCCGTACTTCGGTAACTTGGACCATTTGCTGCTGAAAGGTGTTAGTCCGGCGCATGGCGTTGGGACGGCTGAAAGTTTGGTTTCCACACAGATCATCGTGGCGTTTCAGGGTATGTTCTTTATTATTACTCCCGCATTGATTTGTGGTGCGTTTGCGGAACGTATGAAGTTCAGCACCATGGCCGTGTTCAGCGTGCTGTGGGGATTGCTGATCTATTGCCCGATCGCTCACTGGGTGTGGTCTGATGCGGGTTGGCTTTGTGAATGGAATGAGGACGCCAAGTACAAGGCGATCGATTTTGCCGGCGGCCTTGTGGTGCATATCAGTTCTGGCGTTTCTGCCTTGATTTGTGCGATTTTGATCGGCAAACGACGTGGCTATCAAACAGAACCCATGCCACCTCATAATCTGACTTACACCTGTATCGGAACGGGTCTGTTGTGGGTCGGCTGGTTTGGGTTCAACGGTGGCAGCCAATTGGCGGCTGATGGGCGAGCGGTCAATGCGGTTTTCGGAACACATCTGGCCGCTTCCGCAGGAGTGCTCGGCTGGTGTTTGGCCGAATGGCTAAAACAAGGCAAAGCGGGCATCTTGGGTGCATGTTCAGGAGCCGTGGCGGGACTCGTGTGTATTACTCCGGCCAGCGGTTCCGTCAGCCCGGTCAGCGCCATTATTATGGGCTTCATCGCCGGCGTGTTCTGTTTTCTGTGTTGCACATCGCTCAAGAACAGCTTCGGCTACGATGACGCACTGGACGCGTTCGGGATTCACGGCATGGGAGGAATCCTCGGCGCTGTCTTGACCGGCGTGTTTGCTACATCGATGGTTTCTGACGCTCAGGGAGCACTGGATGGAAATCCGGGACAGATCACCGTGCAATTGATCAGCATTGCTGCAGCGGTCGGGTTCAGTGCTGTCGGAACCCTGATTCTGTGCAAAATATTGGACCTCACGATGGGCCTGCGTGTCTCAGAAGGGCAGGAAGTTCAGGGGCTGGATATTAGTCAGCACGGAGAAGAGGGTTACATTTTCCAATAGGGTCCAAATCTGTTAGCTTGCTGACGGTGAGAGCTTGCTGAGCCGCTGCTGCAACACAGCAGTGGCTTAGTAGTGTCAGGAGCGACCTGTTGTTCATTTACTTTCAAACGGGCCTCGCCACCTTTTGTGGATGAGTGCTTCAGATCACGAGAATAGAAATCATGAAGAAGATTCAAGCGATTGTTCGTCACTTCAAACTGGAAGATGTGAAATCAGCCATTACAGAAGCTGGCGTTCAAGGGATGACGGTGACTGAAGTCCGAGGTTTCGGGCGTCAGAAGGGTCATAAGGAAACGTACCGAGGGGCGGAGTATATTGTCGATTTCATGCCCAAGGTCAAAATCGAAGTTGTAGTTTCCGACGATGTTGTCGACCAAGTGGTCGAAGCTGTCGTGAACTCCGCACGCACTGGCCAAGTGGGTGATGGCAAAATATTTGTCACCAACGTCGAAGAAGTGATTCGTATTCGCACAGGCGAAGTCGACGAATCAGCGATCTAATCGCGGAAATTACAGCAGACTCAAATTGACGCCGCGGACACTCATTGTTCGCGGCGTTTTCTTTTGCGTATGATCCATTCTGAAAGTCTGGACACACATCCGAGTTGAGACAGCTGACGGAAAACCGAGGTGATTTGTGAGTGCCAAAATAATTGTTGTGATCGAAGACGACCGCGAAATATCCAACACTGTGCAGACGGTGTTGAAGGCCTATGGGTACGAAGTGTTCGCAGCCACCAACGGCAACGATGGTCGCAAGCTGATCACGTCGAAGCACCCCGATCTGGTGCTGACAGACATGATGATGCCGCGACAGGGAGGTTTCCCGGTACTCGAATTTCTCAACGAAATGGAAAACCCACCCAAGGTGATCATGATGACAGCCAACGAAGGCAGTCGGCACAAAGCGTACGCCGAAATGCTGGGGGTGTCCGACTATCTGAGAAAACCCTTCGCGATGGAAGTTCTGATCGACGCCGTCAGGCGAGCGTTAGTGGAATAGTGCCAGTCGCGGAGCGGTTCTGAGCATCCTTTGTCACACTTCTGAGCATTCTTATGTCACTCAATGACAGGCGTCGAAACAATCTGACCAATTTTTGCCACGCCTTGGTGAATCAACAGGCCGCGCGAATCATCGTGGAACCCCAAGATCGGTCTTCCGGATATTGGTTTGGCGGCGGCAATATGGTCGAAGCTCCGGATGGGGCTCTGTACGTCATCGGTCGCTTTCGCAATGCCGGCGACTCGCGGACAGGGGTGGCTGCCGGAACTCGTGGATTGGAACTGGCAATCTACAAATCAGAAGACAAGGGCGCGACGTTCGAAAAATTCGTATCGTGGAACAAGTCTGAACTGAACTGCCTTTCGGGAGACGTGTTGTCTATCGAAGGCAGTTGTTTGCGGTTGACTGCCGACGGCGTCGAGCTGTTTGTGTCGACGGAAAAACGGGACGTGCCCTATCCCGCTGTTGTTGCGGAGTTTTTGAAACCTGGAGCCGGCGTCTGGAAGATCGACGTGCTGCGTGCGGCGTCTGTGGCTGAGCTGAAATCTGCTCCGGTGGAAGCCGCCTTCAGCAGCGATTGTCCTCAACACTTGCACGTGAAAGACCCGTTCTTCTGGGCGACGGCTCAGGGAGATCGACTGGGATATTGCAGTCATCCGTTTGGATGGTCGAGTTCCAATACGGGAGTCGTCGACATTCCAGCACCCGGAACACTGGCCACGTCTCCGCAGCACGCCGCGTTCGCTCGAGGCACAACGTGGGACGTCGCTATGACGCGGGGCACGTGTGTGTTGCCGATTCCGTCGATCGGCCCGTTCGACTCCATGGACACCAAGGTATTGTTCTACTGCGGTGGAGAATGCCTGCGGCCGATGGATGAACACAACACTGCGGTCAAGCGTCCGCGGGGATACAGTTGCGAAGAAATCGGCGGGGCGGCCGTGATTATTGATGACAACGTTCGCGCAGCAGAACGGCTGTCCGACCTGTTGCCGATATTCATCAGTCCCACGGGCACCGGCTGCAGCAGGTATGTCGATGTGTTGAGCACGACTGACGGTTTTTATGCGACGTGGCAACAATCTCAAGACGACCTGTCGCAACCACTGGTGATGAATTTTTTAAGCCGCTCCGCAGCAGAATCAATTCTGACGGCAGATTAATCCGGTCAATGACCGCGGAACGCATTCACTCGATAAGGGCTATCACATGTCTCGCTGGTTCTTAAGTCTACTGACACTGTGCGGAGTCGCCGCGATTTCCGCTGACACCAATGCGCAGGATCAGCCTCAGCAGCTGCGCGCTGGCTGGAAGGTCCACACCATTTTCGAGGGAGAAGCCTGCATGACTGCGGTTGCGGCAGACTTCACCAAGGATGGAATTCTGGACGTCATCGCCGACACCGGCAGCGGCCACACGCGACTGTTCGCCGGACCGGACTGGACCCAAACGACAATCGATGCTGAACACGCCGGTCGGTACATCCATAGCGAAACGTGGGACATTGATGCAGACGGCGATGCGGACTACGTCGGCGCCCACTACAACCCCGGCCTGATTGTGTGGTACGAGCAACCCGACGAACCGCTGACTCAGCCATGGACACAGCGCCTGATCGACAATCAGGTGCATGGAATTCACGGCATCATCCGGGGTGATGTCGACAACGACGGACGCATCGATCTACTGGCCACCAGCGCTCAGTCACTGGAACCGTTTCCCGATTCACTGGCGTGGATTTCTGCCCCCAATAACCCGCGATCAGCAGACGTTTGGCAGCGGCACATTTTTGCAGATCGCGACGCGCCAGGATTGACTCACTATTTGGGCATCGGCGACATCAACGGAGACGGTCGGATGGATGCAGCCACCGGGGCGAAGGGCGGACCCACAGACAAATCGGGCCAAGGCGAATGGTTCGCGTGGTGGGAAGCACCTGCAGATCCCGCTCAGGTTTGGACAAAACACGCGTTGCCGGGACCACATCCCGGCGCGACAAACATTCATCCGGGTGATGTGAATGGCGACGGTCGAATGGATCTCGTGGCCTCTCGAGGCCACGGGAAGGGGGTGTTGTGGTTTGAATCACCGAACTGGGACATCCATATCATCGACGCCGATCTGGAGGAGCCGCATTGTTTGCAGGTCACTGACATCGATGGCGACGGCGACATCGATGCGGCCACGTGTGCCTACGGAAGCAAGCTGTGCGTGTGGTACGAAAACGATGGGCGCGGAAAGTTTCAGCGGCATGTGGTCGGAACGAATCAGGAAGCTTACGACATTCGAGTGGTCGACCTCGATTCCGATGGCGACCAAGATTTTCTGGTCGCCGGTCGCGGTAGCAACAACGTGGTGTGGTACGAAAACCCGCAGAAGTAGAGGATTTGTTCCGTTTTTGCTATTCGGGCATCACAATCATCCACTGCGCGATGCCGAAGGTGACGGCTCCGATCAGTAGCAGGCAGATTAACAGACCGACACCGTAAACGGTTTGCAGGCCGCTGTCTGGCACTTCTGGCCACTTCATCACCCGTTTGCTAAGCACGCTGCAGATCCATGTCCAATGCAACATCACGTGCAGCAGAATTCCGAGGGCCAGCACGGCCAGCAGTCCGAATTGCAGACCACACCACCGGCCATAATTCATCCCCCACAACGACGCTCCTCTAGCGGCAACACCGGGCGGGAAGACGAATTGTACGATCACCGCCGTGATACATAGCTTGACGAAAAGCAGCCCCAGCAAGCCGTCGAGCCAAAAGTTGACCAGCGTTCGCGAAACACGTCCGGGAGCTCGTGCTGCGGCGGGTGTTGCGTGTTCGTGATCGTCGTGATGCAACAAGGGTGTCTTTTGTTTTTTCGGCGCACCAGTGTTGTTCGCGGCGGCTGACTTCCGCAGTTCCGACAGTGTGCGGGAAGTCTGCGTTTCGTCTGATGGTGTAGGTTCTTCGGCCATGAAAGTCATGCTGTCTTCGGTTCAGAATTCATTCAAAGGTTGCATCGGAATGATCGGTTGTCCGCTGTTGTTCTTCCGCCTCAGCAGCAGCGCAAAACGGACACGCTTCTTCTGGCGATTTGGAGGACGCATTGGCGGCGAAGACGATGCCTCGCCCAACAGTCAACAGCCCGGTGATCATCACACAGATCGCAGCGGCTTTCATTAAGCGTTGGCGAAGTTGCAGCGACGCCAACGTTAGCCCCGCGCCCGTGGCTAGCATCACGGGAATAGTGCCCAGACCGAAGGCTGTCATCAGCAACGGCCCCTTCCACACGCTGGTGCTGGCGGCCGCTAGAGCCAAAAATGAATACACCAAACCGCATGGCAGAAATCCCGTTAAAACACCGGCGACAAACACACCGCTGCGCGACCCGCCTTTCAGAAACTTGCCAAAGATCGATGCGGTCAGACACGATCCCCCCGCCTTGATCTTCTTGCGGAACCAGCCCGCCGCCAACAGCCCTTGAATCACCAGCAGCAGACCCGCCAGAATCGCAAACGTGGCTTGGATTCCCACGATGCTGGTGCGAGACGACAGGAACTCCGAATTTGTAAATCGCAGCCCCGCATAACCAGCCACCATGCCCAGAAAGGCATACGTGAAAATTCGCCCCACGCTCCACAGCATCTGCCGTTCCAGAGCACTACGAACACCGGTTGTGCCTAAATTCATCATCGCAGAAATCGCGCCGCACATACCGATACAATGGGCCGAACCAAGAACTCCACTGACAAACACCAACGGCAATTCATATAACAACGAACTCATTGCACCGCCTCCGCTGCATTCGATACTGGTGCCGCGACATCATCCCGACGTTCAGTGAACTTCACGACACGATCGACTGCTGTCGTTTGTTTATCACCGGACGTGAGTGGAATGTCCGTCGAGTCGCCGGGACCGCCAGCCTGAACGTCATCGCGCAACAGTCGCAGCGAATTGGAAATCACCAGCAGGCTACTGCCGATCATCAGCCCCGCAGCGATCGCCGGATTCAACATCCCCGTCGCGGCCAAACAGACTCCCACGGCGTTATAGCTGAATGCCCAAAACAAGTTCTGCCGAATAACGGCCCTCGTCCGTCTTGCCAGATCAATCGCCCACGGAATCTGCGTCAAGTCGTTGCTCAATAAACACACCTGCGCAGAATCTCGCGAAACATCGGCTCCGCAACCCATCGCAATGCCGATGTCACTGGCTGCCAAAGCCGGGGCGTCGTTGATCCCGTCGCCCACCATCACCGTCGTGCCGTACTTTTCTCGCACCTGAAGAATCCGCGCCACCTTTTGCTCGGGATTCAAACTGCATTCCACATTTAACGCCGGCACCTGCAACTGTTCGAGCAGAAATCGGCCTTTGGAAGGTCGGTCGCCCGATAGCACGTGCAGTGAATCTGTTTCTGCGGCGAGCCATTGCAATGCCACGCGAGCATCTGGGCGAATCGTTTCCGCGATCAAAAAGCCGACCGCTGGCACACGATCAATGGACAGCAACACGATGGACGCTGCCTGCTGATCGGCCGCCATTCGGAACCGATCCAATTGAACGCGCAGCCCCAGCGATACGCTGGCCTTGCAGCCAACACAAAGATCGGGAGCCAACCCCAACAGTTGCGTTTCGTCGTCATGGAGCTTGCAGCACGAAAATTCGACGCTGCCGAGTCGCAGCAGCCTGCCGTCCGCTGTGAACGCTTCGACACCGCCGCCGGACACCGTTTTGATCGCGTTTAGCGGCCGTGTTGGTGGCCGTTCAGCCACCGTGCTTCGGCGATTCAGCTTCTGTGCTACGGCCTTCGAAAACGGATGCGACGACGATGCCGCCAAAAGTTCTGCCAACTCCAATGCGTCTTCGGATTCGTGTTCGCCAAAGAACGCGGTTTGAAACACGTGCGGAACGCCGGTGGTGAGTGTCCCGGTTTTGTCCAGACAAACGGCGCGGACGGTGGCCAGTCGTTCGACCGCTTCTCCGCTACGAAACAGCACGCGATGCCGGACGGCTGTGCTGAGAGCCGTCCAGATGGCCAGCGGCGTGGCCAAGCCCAACGCACACGGACAAGCGATCAGCAACACCGACATCGCCGCCTGAATTGCCTCGCCGACCCCAGTGGAAACATGCCATGCAAAAGTCGCGAAGGCGATACACGTCACCGCCGGAAAAAACCACTGCGCGACTTGGTCTGCTAGTCGTTGATGGTAGCCACGAGCATTCCGAGCTTCCTGAAGCGTCTGCAGCAATCGGCCGAAGGAGCCTTGTTTGAACTCAGCTGTCGCTGTGATCTGGATGTCGCCATCGAGATTGACCGTTCCTGCCAGTACGGTTTCTCCGACGGTCTTTGCAATCGGCTGGCTTTCGCCAGTGAAGACTTGTTCGTCGACCGTGGTGTTGCCGCGATGCACAACGGCATCTGTCGGAAAGCGTTCTCCGGCACGGATGCGCAGGATATCGCCGACAGCAATATCAACCGCCGGAACCGATGATTCTTCGCCGTTGGTGTGAACTTGCGTGACCGTTTCCGGTAGCAAAGTCAGCAGTTTGTCGAGCGATTCGGTGGCCTTTTGTTTTCCGGCCGCTTCGATCCAGCGCCCGAGTGTGATCATCACCAGCACAGTCGCGCCGACTTCGAAGTATACGGTACCGGATTCTCGCACCACATTCACGACGGATGTTAGATACGCCGCGATCACGGCCAGCACAATTAGCAGATCGGTGGAGTAGACCTTGCGCCGCCAGCTTTCGACGGCGTTTTGCAACAGCGGAACTCCAAGCAGCAGCAACACTGGCAGCGCCAGCAGCATGCTGAGCCAGCGGAAAACCTGATACAGCGTGCGCTGAAACGGATCTGCTTCGACCTCGTACACGTCCAGTGACCACATGGTCATCGTGAAGGCCATCAGGTTCATCGTGAAAAAGATCGCCAGGCCCAAACGGATGACGGTCCACCGAATGGCTCCTTCGTCACCCTGTTCCTGCACCACCGCGTGAGCAAACCGGCAGCCGTAGCAGCAATACAACGGGGCCGCTGGAGATTCAGGGGCCGCTGATTCTGCGACCACGGGCAGGCCACAATAGGTGCAACTTTGTTCAGTCGCGGATTGTGGCATGATGTTTTGTCACAGAGGCCACAGAGAATGCGGAGGTCAATTCTGACCGCAGCGTAGACTCGACGTGCTCTGTGCCCTGTGTGGTGAAATCAAACAGACGTTTCTTGAATGACGCTCTACGGAGGTGAAATTAAATCGATCTGCATGGCGGGGAAGAAGTATTTGATGATGTAGTACACCGCGAAGATCCAGAATCCAATCCAGATCATCCGCACATACCACGGAATCGCGTTGCCACGATAATAATGAAATGTCTGCTCCGTTTCCGGATCAGGCTGTTCGACGGTTTCGCTGTTGGTAACTTCGATCATGGCGATGACTACTGGTGGGAGGAACGGACTGTCGACAGAAAAACGGTGGTCTTACGAGCTGGACGCATCCAGCCGTTCTTCGTTTTCTAGCATGACGTATTTCGGTTTCTCAAGATCATTAAACATGCCGTTCACCGCCGCCCATAGCAGCAGAAAGAAAAATCCGGCGCTGGCGAGTAAATAGTTCACCACGGGCGTGATCGCAAAACCACCGTCCGCTTCTCCCTGAGTCATGTTAATGAGCTCCATGAACTTCATCACGAACCCAAGCATACTCGGGATGAGAATCAGGATCGCGAACACGATCGTCACAATCCACGCCGTTCCTCGCCGCCGAGGCGTGCTGTTGGTTTCTGAGGGCGGAGAAGATTTCATTGTGTCAGGCATATTTGGCAAGCTTTCAATATCTGAGCAGCTTGTTTCCGGTGACTCTCGTCACCGGCAACAGTCTGCCGCCACTGCCGTGGCTGAATCGCATTGTTAACCAGTGCTCAATCAGCTTCGTCCCCATTTGCTTCGGTGGCTTCGCCTTCTTCCTCGGGGGGCTCTCCGGATGCAATATAGTCTTCGAAGTACGGATAACTTTCCTGCCATGATCCCAGCCATTGAACGTACGTCATGATGGCCAGCCCCTTTGCATTTGGCTTGTCCGGAGAACCTTCAAAGAACCACGGATACTCAGGCATCGGAGATCCTTCCGACAGATCCAAGGGTCGGTAGAAATGTACGGCATGCCAGTCGTTGCTGCGACGTCCACCTTCACGTGACAGGTCCGGACCAACTCGCCGAGTTCCAAACATCACCGGGCGGTTCAATTCGTTCTGGTACTCCCACGATCGCGACACTGGCCCCCATCGTTCTTCTTCGTTCGACACCGGACGAATGAACTGGCTGTGGCAGTGCCAGCAACCTTCGCCCACATAAATCTTGTGCCCGTAACGCAGAGCTTCTGCGCATTTTTCGTCCCACCATGCTTCGTCCTGTTCGTCGCCGCCGGGAATTTTTCCGTAAGCGGCTTCGAAAGATGCGGGATAGCGTCGAGCCAGATCTTCGAACTGATAACGGAGGTTGCTGTTGACCAGTTCTTCGACCGTCTGTTCGGGAATGTCGTCGTACATTAACGCCGGTACCAACGCATTGGACACAAAGGCCAACACGAAGAAGCCGATTCCGGCGATGTACAGAATGCCTGCTTTACTTTCGAACATTGGGATTCAGTTTTCGGTTTTCGGTGTTCAGTTTTCGGTGGTCAGTTATCACGGTGGCTAGGTTGCGGCGGCAGCCAGTGTGGTATCGGATTCTGTTGTTGGCACGGTCGATTGTTGCGGGACGGATGTCCAGGTTTTGTAGATATTCCACAGGAACACCAGTAACCCTGCGAACATTGCTAGACCAGCGAAGACTCGCAGAACCCAATACGGGAACGAAATTTCCGTGGAGGCATCCCAAGGTTCCAAAGCGGCCCATGACCAGCCCTGAAACAGACCCAGCAAAAACAGTTCGGCAGACATCACGGCGATGCCGATCGTGGACAGCCAGAAGTGCCATTCACACAATTTCATGCTGTACCAGCCACGTTTCAGCAGTCGCGGAAATAGGTACGTCATTGAGCCCATAATCCACATCGTGAAGACTCCGAACATCACCATGTGAGCGTGTCCGACAACCCAGTCGGTAAAGTGAATGATCTTCTGAAAGGTCAGCGTCACCTGAAACGCACATTGCAGACAGGTCAAGAAGTAGAAAATCATCCCCGTATAGAACCACCGAATGGGCAGGTTGGTTTTGACCACGTGACCTGAGCCCCAGATCGTGCCGAAGAAGTTAATTACGACCGTCGTCACCACCAGTTCCACTGCGATCGTGGACACGATAGCCCCATATTGCAGGAACATTGGGATCGGCGTGTACAAAAAGTGATGGATGCCCTGTAGCGGATAAAAGAAGGCCAGCCCCCAGAATCCCACCAGCGACAAACCGTGGCTCCAGATCGGCTTCTTCAACAGGATCGGCACAAAGTAGTACATCATCCCCCAGCCCAGCGGCGTCACAAACAAACCGACGAGGTCATGAATAAACAGCCCCCCGACAGCACCGGCACTGGTTCCCGTCACAAAGTATTGCGGCACAAAGTTGCCCATCGCGTACGTTAAAAACGTCCAGACAAACATGGCCATAAAGTACCACAGCGATACGTAGATCGGTCCCTTCATTCTGGCAATGGGCGGCATGAAGTTGAGAGCCAACAGGCCCAGCCCCAGTTGAGCGAACGGGTCCACCCACACTGGAGTTTCGCCCCATTCTAGGCCTTGCGCTTCGCCGAGAATCAGTCCGACGGCCGTCGCGCCCACAACAGCCTGCCACGCGATATAGACAATCCACGACAGCTTTTTACTCAGCACTGGCTGCAGCGTCAGCCGCGGTATAATCCAGTGCAGTGCTCCGATAAATCCATTGGCCAAAAAACCGTAAGCGATCGCGTTGGTGTGCAGCATTCGCCAGCGACCCGGCGAAAACAATTCGATGCCACGCATCGGGTTGTGACGAATCAATTGCAGAGCCATCAGCAATCCCGCCAGCATGGCCACCGTCAAAAACGTGAGTGCTGTGCAGAAGTAGAGCTTAACCAGCGTTTCGTCCACCAGTTCGTCGTGAGTCTTCACGTCGGCGTTTTCAGCTTGGTCGGCGGTCAGTGTTGTCGTTGGTTCTGACATGAAGACGTTTCGAATCTCTTGAGCGGTATCGTGGATGTGATGAACAAATGGACTTGACGCTCTGGCAGGAGCATCAAACACGAACGGGGACTAGGTGGCCGGAGTGGCGGCTGTGGGGCGTTCATAGAATTCGAACGCTCCCAGCGGAGCCATCAGCGCCATCGTCCAGCCGAAGACCAAGTGAGTTGCCAACGCGACCCACCATTCCATGTGCTGCCCGTTGGTGATCCAGTCGCCACCAAACAGTGCAGGTTGAAGCCACGACAAAACAAAGTAGAAGTTAATCATCCAAACCCCGACGGCGAGCGCTGTGCCCCACAATAGTCTGGTGACCAGTGGCTTCTTTAACGCGAAGCGACAGATCACCCAGTGAAACAACACACCCAGTACCATGCCGGTGCCAATATACAGACAACATCCCAATGCCAGAATCATGCCGTCGTCGATGACCATTTTTCCGCCTTCGTTGGTCGACAGCGCGAGTGCCTTTTCGCCCAGCGGAAATGTCATGTAGACCCGAATGATTTCCAGCGGATGCTTGCCCGCCAGAGACGCTCCGATCACATTAAACAGCAGACTGACCATCGCCGCGATTCCGCCGAACACGAATCCCACGGTACCATAGTAGGTGCCGTAAAACTGGTCATGGTTCCACTGGTCTGTCCCTGTGGCTGTGGAAACCTGTGACTCCAGAGTCGCCACTTTCTGTTTCAGCTCAGCCAGCTCACGTTGTCGTTGTTCGAGTTCTGTGGTCATAGAATTATTCTTGAGTGGGCCGAAGGGAGGACAAGCGAAGCGACGGCGTTCCTAGCCACGTCTACTGTTCTTCGTCCGCTGGCACTTCTGTCTTGGCGTTCGCCGCTGTCCGATACTCTTTCATCAGCCCTGCCGTGAATTCGCTACCAAACCGACGCTTGTTCGTTATGTCCAGCACGAAGGCCACCAGATGCCAGATCGTGTCTGGTTCTTTTTCCAGAGCACTCTTGAAGCCCGGCATCGGTGATCCGTTGATGCCGTTCAGGATGCGACGATACACATCAATCGGTTCTTGACCGCCTCGCAGCATTCCGGATGTTAAGTCGGCCGCACGAGTCGGATGTCCCCAGCTGTCATTGCGTTTGAAATTCTCAGGCGTGTGGCCTCGACCGTCTTCGCCATGGCATCCGCTGCAGCCTTTCGACAGAAACGCGACCTTCCCTAAAGCCACCACGTCGGGCGTGAAGACTGGCCGAGGCGAAATCGGATGGGTAAAGTTCAACTTCGCCGACAGCCAACGATTTGTGACATCACCCACGAATTCGGGAATATAATCTGGATCCAGTTCTTCCGACGCTTCCGCCTCCATCGCCAGTTGATATTCCAGTTCGCCTCGCTGAGCCAACACAATCACATAGTCGACGACAGCTTCCACTTCCTTGTCGGAAATGCGATTGAAGCGCGGCATCGACGTGCCTGTGACGCCGCGCCGAATTGTGGAAATCAAGTCTTCACGACGAGGTTTGTTGCCATATGGTGTTGATGTGAACTTAAAGATTCCTTTGGTGTAATCGCGGGGGCGCGGAAACAGATGCACGGCCACAGGACCATTACCATCACCGTTCACGCCGTGGCACTGCACGCAACGCTTCATGTACACCGCCTGACCACGCTTCAGGTGCAGTTCGAAATCGAAGTCTTCCTTCGGCTGACTCACCATACGAGGTTCCGCAGCCGTCCCGGAATTCTGTTTCACAATTTCGTTCAGCTCAGCCTGCAAAGCTTCGTCGGGAATGGCAGTTACAAGCTCACTGGCCGCCCAGCGCATAGGTTCTGCTCGCTCACAGCCAGTGGTTGCGAAGGCCAACAAAAGACAGGTCGCCGGGCAGATCAGGTGTTGATGAAAACGCATTTTTCTTTTCGCGAAGAAATTAACTGATTGATGGATGGACGATGATTAACCGGCGAATTGGTCCACAGAGTATTTCAGCTCAACAGCTTCGTCTTCTCCGGTGACAACTGCTTCGTAGCCCTTATCCAGCAGGCCACCCTTTTCGTGCCAAATTCGGAATTCGTATTCACCAGCCGGGATACCGTCAATCTTAAATTCGCCGTTGGAGTTACTAACTGCCATGAACGGGTGGTCGAGCACCAAGTGATATGAGGCCATCCATGCGTGAATATCACACTTGACCTGAAAAGGGTCACTTTCGGGTTTTGCATACGTCAGCTCAATGCCCGTTTGTTCGTTGGGGTTGATCAGCAGATTGATACTTTGGTTACGTGCCGGAAACGTGTGGACATTGTGGCTCACGTTGTCACTGCTTTTCATCAGAACTTCTTGGCCAGTCTGAATCAGAGCCACATGCGGCGTAAAGACACATCCTTTTTGGTCCAACACAACAGCCTCAGCCGGCGTTTCGCTTTTGAATCCCTTGGGAGCACGGCGTAGATAGACAAACACATTCGCAATGCCGTTTCCTTCGCCAACCAGCAATGATTGATCCGGAATATCGGCAACTCCGCAAACTTCTTTGTCTTTCAGATTTTCATCGCTTGCTTTGGTGAGTGCTGCTAACGCTGGAGCATCGCCATCCAGCACGATCTTTCCTGAAAAGCTACCGATCGCAGATGGATCGATGACCTTCTTCATCGCAGGTTTTTCTGGGGGTGCGGAGGCTTCTGGTGCAGCCGTTTCGGCAGCCGCTGTTTCCGCAGGCTCAGCCGCTGGAGTCTCGGCTTCCGCTGCTTTCGGCTTCGCTGGTGCCGTGGCGGTTGATGAAGAAGCTGGCTCCGAAGAATCACCCCCGCAACCCGCTAAAATCAGCAAAGCTAGCGCCGTGAGTGACAAAGGCAGCAGTCGCTTAGCCGCAGAAACACCGTCCATGTTCGTCGAACCGATCATTGGAAAACATCTTTCGAAAAGAGGCAGATTACAGACTTGAGGAAGTGTGATTGTGTTGGGAGTTGCGAAACGCGGGCGAGTCAATCGACGCGCCGGCTCCGCAACCTAGCAGAAAGCACTAGGTGTGCCAATCAGTAGGACTGGTCGCAAAAAGTTCCTCATCAGACGAACCGTTGCAGCCGAAAACGCAGCGCGTCGACTGTTTTCACCGTTTCCGTTCGTGAGAACACAGTCAGAGACCAACCACAGAACCGCAACGCGTGTGCAGACTCGCACGCCTGTGCTAAAGCGTCGCACTGAGTGCGCCACAGCGGCACATGGCCCGCGACAAAAACGCACATTTCAGGGAGCCCTCTCCCGACTCTCAGGTTTGGCGCGACAATTGTAGGTCAGTCAGCTGAAAACGAACTCTAACCCTTCAACGGAAGCCGAAACCTTATGACACTCTACGAACGAATTGGCGGCGCAACAGCTGTCTCCGAAATGGTCGATGCCTTCTTCGGTCGAGTCCTCGCGGATCCTGAACTGCGGCCATTTTTCAAGAACTCGACTGTCGAACGACTACAGCGTATGCAGGCGGCATTTTTCGCTGCGGCACTGGAAGGCCCGGATGGTGTCGGCAACTTTGACATTGCGAAGATTCACAAGGGTTTGAAGATTCGCCGCGAACATCTGACGAGATTCGTCGACCACCTGATCTCTGTACTTGATGATCGGCACTCGATTTCGCGGCGTGACGCAATGGACGTCATCTTTCGTATCGCAACATACAGCGACCAGGTTCTCGGCGAATCCGGCGGAACCGACGGATAACGCAGCGGGCTGTGTCGCACCAAACGGTTTCAGTTGGTGGCTCAGTGATTGCTGTGCAAGCCGCGAGATGATTGGCGAATATCGCAGTCGATATTTTCCGGGTAACTCTTCTCAGCAGAAATTGAATTCGATGAAGAAAAACGAGTCGGTCACAAAAGTGATGACATCTCACCCCGTCGCGATTGCTCAGAATGAGCCAGTGTCGGCCGCAAGAAAGCTTCTGGAGGATAAGGGAATTCATCATCTACCAGTCACGGACGGGGAAACGCTGGTTGGAATCCTGACATCGAACGATCTCCTGCGAATCTCCTTCGGTGACTTTGGAAACCAAGATTCCCGCAGCCTCGATGCGATCCTTGATCACACTTACAAGCTGTCGGAACTGATGAACAAACCAACCACGGTCAGTTCCACCGATACCGTTCGCGATGCGGCCATAATTTTGGCATCGCACAACTTTCACTCACTGCCGGTTGTCGACGGCGACAAACTGGTCGGGATTGTGACGTCTTCGGATCTGATCAACTATTTGCTGGAACAATATTGATCGTATCGGGAAAACGTTGTGCCACGCCGGGAGTCCTGATCAGCAAATCGCTGGGGGACTGCCGCGCGTCAGCCTGAATGTGTTGTCTCACCAAATGCCCCGCATCAATCACAGTTTGGAGACGCCTGCTGTCGTTGGCTTTTGTGTTTCCCAGCCGTTTGCTTCCAGCGGATGATCTACTGTTTGCTGAAACGAAGCAGGTAGTTCTCTTCGAATTGTGGGACGTTGATTTCGCCGACAAAGCGAAATCCCGCGTCGACAATTTCCTTCTGGACGACTTCTTTTCCGGCCCGAACATGTCCGATGATGAATTCGCGAGACTTTCCGGGGATACGTTCGAAGTCGATCACAATCAATCGTCCGCCCGGCTTTAACGCACGATGAATGGAAGCCAGCGTCTGCTGCGGGAACTCAAAGTGATGGTAGGTGTCGCAGGTGAAGATGACATCCACCGAGTTCGGCGGCAGTCGGATCGAACGTTCGGAACACAGCACGCCCGTGATGTTTTCAACCTTGTCTTCATGAGATTGGGTGTTGATATGCTCCAGAAAACGCGGAGCAATATCAACCGCATAAACCCAGCCACTCTCACCCACGGTTGACGCAAACAGCCGGCTATAGAACCCCGTGCCAGCTCCCACGTCGGCAACAGTCATTCCGGGCTGGATGCCGCACGCATCAAGCACGCGTTCACGAGCAGCGTAAACTTCACGGCTTTCGATCTCAAAGCGACCAATCCATTCACTCACGTCAAGGTTCAGGTCGAGGAATCGATCGTTGATCCCCGGCGGGTCGGTGGCGTCCTGCTGCGGAACAGGATCTGTGGGACTGACGACCGGCTCCGTTTGAGCGAATGCGACCGAACCGGTGACAGCCACCGCAGCGACGATTGCCAGTCGTGCGAATATGTTTCGAAGCATTTGTCAGTTGACCTTCTGTTGTGTTGTTGTCAAAAGAAACCGTCACTTTTTACTAAAAACGATCTTTGACATCGTCGTAGCCACCTGCGTTTTCGACGTTTGTGTATCCCATTTCCTCCAAGACCACCTTCGCTTTCCCAGAACGACCGCCGACAGCGCAGTAGACCGCGATCTTGGCGTCCTTGTTGTCAGACACCTCGGAAATCCGCTCCGCAATTTCTGTATGAGGAATATGAACCGCGCTAGCGACGTGCCCAGTATCCCATTCCTCTTTGCTACGCACATCAATCACGATGACGTCAGCATTCGCAGCCGACTCAGGCTCGAATGTCGAATCCGCCATTCCAGCAGGCTCAGCGGCAGTCGCCTCAGCAGCCTCAATCGGGTCCGCAACAGTTGACGAAGGGGCGTCCGACGAGCATCCGACAATTTGAGCGAGAAGCAGGGGCAGCAAGAGAGCCCCGAAAGGGCGGGTGACGATCGTTTTCATTGTTCGTTCCTTTGAGAAAAAATGGTTCATGGTGTCGTGTGATTCATGAGTGAGAGTAACAAAACTCCGGCACAGTTGCAGTGCCGCAACGCTTCAACACGGCGATTCACTTTGTTGTCCGTCCCTCGATGCGATCCAAAATGGCGTCCATCGCTTCGAGTTCTGTATAGTACATGGCACTGGGGTCGATCTTTTTGTCGTCCAGAAACTGCAGCCGTTGCTGCACGACCGGCAGTCGCGACACTCGCGGCAGCAGCCAACCCCAGACGACAGTGATCATCAGCACTGCAAACATCAGCTGACTGATCTGTTGACTGATCTGTTGACTGCGTGAATTCATCGATAGCCGCTATTGAATGGAGTCACGAAACAAAACGCCGAACATCAAATATGCCATCGCCAACGTCAAAATCAGATTCAGCGTCTGGCCGCAAACGTACAGCACCAATGGCTTGCCGCCGCGCAGGTACGGCCTGAGTTCGCTGAATTTTGTTTCCAACCCGATGCTGACAAACGCCAGACAAAACAACCAGCCCCGCAGCGTCTTTGTGGAGCCCTTGATCATACTGTCGACGAGTGCGGGGCCGCCGTCCATGAAGGAATGCAGCAGTGAAAACACGATTGACGCGGCAATGAATCCTAGCACAAAGCGAGGAAAACGTTTCCAGATTTCAGACACACCGGGCCGCTGTCCTGTGGCATCTTTGTCGACGAAGGTGACCCAGTAGGTGGCAATCCCGAACGCAGACACACCGATCAGAATGTTCTGAATCATCTTCACTGTCGCGGCCACTTCCAGAGCTCGATCTCCCAGAGTCGCACCGGCGGCGGCGACGGCGCCGGTGGCGTCAATCGTTCCGCCCAGCCACGCACCGGCGACGGCATCATCCATGCCGACCGCCTTGATGATCGCGGGCAAGACCACCATCATGATCACCGTAAACGACAGCGACATTCCGATCGCCAGCGACAGTTCCTCTTTCTTGGCCTTGCAGGCGGCCGCAGCTGCGATCGCCGCAGAAACTCCGCACACAGACATGTCTGCAGAAATGACCATGTTCAACGAGCGTGATTCCATCTTCAGTACATTCTGACCGAAGGCGTACGTGCTGATGAGAACAATCGGAGTCACAACCCACGCCACACACACGCCCGGCAACCCCAGCGCCATCAAACGCGACATCAGAACTTCGGCCCCCAACAACACAAGACCCGTTTTGATGAAGAATTCAGTCTTGGCCGCGTCACGAATCCATTTGGGAGTTCCAATGGTGTTGGAGATGATCAGGCCCACCATCAGCGCCCACAGTGCGTATTCCAGATTGTAAGCTTTGACAACGCTGTGCGCGGCCAACGTATAGCTGAACGTGGCTAGCAGAAACACGACGGCGAACCCTGCCATAAACCGCAGCCCGCTGCCAACGCCGTCTCGGAATCCCACGGCCAGCGAAAGCAAACTGGCCAGCACAACAAACGCGCCGATCGTGCTCAGCAGAGGCGACCAATCAAGGCCTCCGGAATCTGCTGGCAAAGCGAACGCGTCGAGCGGCGAACTGGTCCACTTTGACGGACTGCCGATCCAGTTCTTTAACGGGTTGACCGCGTTGACTTCGATGGAATCATCCGCCGCAGTCTGCAGCGTTGAGTTCCACAGGACACCCGCGAAAGAAATCGTCAACACCAGCACCGCACACGCGATCGCCAGCCAGTCGTCAGAAATACGTTTGGGGGCTGCCGGTCGCGTTTCGCCCAGACGAGGCGTCGGCGTGTTTTCAGAGGATTCTGGCATATTGGTGGACTGATCCTAGAATCACAAACTGGCGGGGTGGGTTTGAAGGTAGGGCGTATTGAGGAGCCGCTTTGGGAATCGGACCGGCGTCGCTTTCGGTGACCGAATGTTGACCGAATCACGGGGTCGGTATCTTAATCAGGAAGTTTCGCTTGCAACACTACGGCGACGCACATTCCGTAGCACATCCGCCGAATGCAGCAGACGGCAGCAAATTTGCCGCTTTGGCGTTCGCCACGGTTTCGAATCATCGTGGCTTGTGGCGGCGGATTGAAATCTTTCGAGTTTGTGCCGATACTGCACCCATCGGTGGGTCGAGCTCATCGGTTTTCGCATCCTGATCTGATCTCATCGCTACTCTTGGAATCCGAACTATGAAGAACTGCTTGCTTGCTGTCGCCGTTATGATTGCTTGGGGATTGACGCTGCCCCACGGCTATTGCCAAAAACCCGCAGCCGTTCGCATGGGGGCGGGCGACATGACCTTCGACACCGTGCCCGGCTGGGGACTGGGCGAAGACGGAAAATCCGTGATCGGTGCCACTCACGGAGGCGTCGTGGTTGATAAAGCGGGCAACATCTACACCAGCGCCAACATGGGCGTGTTTGTGTTCACTCCGGATGGCAAACTGCTTCGCAGGTTTGTGAGTGATGAATATTCCAACATCCACGACATGGAAATTCGTGAGGAAGCCGAAGGTGAATTCATCTACGGAGCTCGCAACCAGAATGCTGAGGGAATTAAGTTTCACGCAGAAACCGGCGACATCGTCCTGAAGTTGCCGTTCCCTCAAGAATCAGGCCTCGATCTCAAAAAGTTTAGCCCCACCGCCATCACGGTGGCTCCCAATGGTGACATTGTTTTGTCCGATGGTTACGCCAGCAATCACATTTTTAAGTTCGACAAGAACGGCAAGTACCTGATGCACTTTGGTGCCAAAGGCAACGACCTCAAACAGTTCAACACAGCTCACGGAATGACACTCGACACCCGGTACGATCCACCGCGACTGCTGATTTGCGATCGCAATCACCAGCCCAAAGGCCGACTGTTGCATTATGATCTGGATGGCAATTTTATCGACGTGGTGATCACAGGTCTGGGTCAACCCACATCAGCGGCCGTGCAGGGAGATTTCGTTTCTGTGCCGGATCTGCAAGGTAGAGTTGTCATTTTGGACAAAAGCAACACCATCATCGCAGTGCTGGGACACAACCCCGACACAAAACAGCGCGGGTTCAATGTTCCGCAGGACAAATGGATTGAAGGCATCTTTAGCGGAACCCACGGATCATACTGGGACCACGACGGCAATCTGTATGTTCAAGACTGGAACGTCTCCGGACGCCTGATGAAGTTGGTACGAGTGCAATAACCCAGAATGATTTGCGCTCTCATGATTCTGCCATCCTTGTCCTTCGTTCGGAGGGCAGCACGAAGCACATCCTGCCCCTTGAACATAAGCGCGCCCATTTTTCCCTTACATTTTCAAACCATTATCCGTGAGCTCACCCGGCGAAGCCTCTGAAGGCCGCCGGTCAACCTCGTCAACAAACCCGCTGATCAGCTCGGCAGCACGCTGGCGTTCGCCGACGGATGCACCCAAGGAAACGAAACAGACCTCAAGCTGATCGAATCACTCTAAATCATCGCAGTGGCGCGTTTGACAAGCTGTACCGGCAATCCCCAAGGATCTCGCAGCATCGCAAAGGTGTCGTCGCCCAGTTGATGCACGTCTGCCACGACGCTGGCACCGGCCGCCTTTAAGCGAGCACAATCGGCGGCCACGTCTGTGGATACGAACGCCAGATGCAATTGACCGGGAGGCATGTTGCGATAGTCCGGCAGCGGCGCTTCTTTGGTGCCGTAGATTTCGATCATCACGGTGCCGCCGTCGTCCGCCAAAAAGTGAGCGTAAGGCGCATCGACGGTTCGGCGCTGAATGGTCAAGCCAAGGTTCTCAACGTACCACCGCGCCATCAATACGGGTTCTTCGACGTTAAACGCCGTGTGTTCGATCTTCATTCCGGAATCACCTTGATCCATTCTGACGAATCGCCAGCCTGACACTGTTCTGGCTGGCATACGCGGGAAGCATAGCACGTTTGGCAATCACCGCTGCCACAGCCAGGCAAATTGTTTCGGTAATTTCGCGTTGGCCGGTGTCGCCCATCAGAACGAAACTCTCCCCAGCTGCCGGTTGGGTAAACTGGGCTTCGGCGATGGCAAACATTTTCCGTTGGAAAATCCTGACCGGCCGTTGGGCGTGGTCGGTTGTTATTCCCGCGTGGGGCAAGCTGAGACATTCTTGATGTTTAACCAGCAGCGTTGTCATCAGCACGGGCTCTTCGTCGTGTCCGGTACGCTTGGGATCATTCAGTTTGTAACGAATCACGTGAACCAAAATTCCGTTGCGGTCTTTGTCGCGGTCGTAACTTTGGGGATAAATCTTCGTCAGATCAGAACCGTCGGGCAGATGTGGAATGGGTTTCAGAATGTGGTGACTTTTGATTCTCGCAAGCACCGCCACCTTTTCTGAAAGAGCTCGTTTCCACTGGAAATAGCTGAAGAATCCGCGATCTTCCAGCAACAATGCGCCCGGCGGAAGATGTTTCCCCGCACCTCAGACGCTTCAACACGACGCCGATTTCGACATGTGTTCCTAACTCAACAAGACGATCCAAAACGACTCCACTCTCATCCGCCGCCAACGTACAAACGCCTTCCTGAGTCATCGTCACAGCCTTCTTGCTGTTGGTCAGTTTTTCGCCAAATTACCGACCGCAAAATAACTGAAGGCGGTGACTTATGGCTATTTCAACGGGATTGGCGCTAGCCCCGGTTCTCACCACGAAACAAACCGGCGCAGTTGCTGGCACGACTGTTTCCATGAAAAGAGGGCGAGCTGCGGCATGCTGATTGAGTTCCTGTACTCAGTCAGCGTGCCGTTCTCATTTCTGCTCGGCAGATCTCGCAGCGGATCTCGCAGTCGTCTCGTAGATTCGCCACACAGAATTCTGCCACAGCGGCTCAGCAGCGAATGGCCCCAAACGTTTGGTCAAGATGTGAGTCACGCCTGTCTGTTCGTACAGAGTGACCAGATCAGAATCTTGATACAGCTGGTCCTGATACGCTGTTTCAGACCAATGATGAATTTCCCACAGACGCCGATTCCATTCCAGAATTCCTGCGGCGTCCTGTGGACAGTCCTTAAAGCAAACGTACTCCGCACGTTCAGCGAACAGCTTCAGCCCAAAGCTCTCGCGCGGGCTGTACACCAAACTGTCGGCTGGAGTATTGCCTTTTAACCATTGGCAGGCTTCCTTCCATGCCGCGTAGGTTCGTGAAGAATAGCCGCTGGGAGCGGTCGGTTGGCTGTGCAACGCGGCAGCAAGTGAGGCCACGATCAAGGTTATGACGAAAATGATCCGCGCCCTGTGAGGCAGCAGTGTGCCGACGAGTTTTGCCAACACCAGCGACGTTGTCATCGGTAGCAACGCATCGAAGAATCGAAACGGATAGAATTTCAACAGCAACGCGCGGAGTGGCCAGTTCGGCAAATCAATCGCTCTGCCATCATACCAGCCCACGGCCACTCCCGCACCAGCCGTGGCTGCCGCTGCCGCCAGCAGACCCACGAACGGCCACCACGCGGATCGGCCAGCAATTGATTTTCGATAATGCCCAGCCAGACCAGCCAGACCAAGCACACACACGGCCGCCACGATGCCCGTGTGAATCCATGCTTGCCGAGGAAAGGTGCTCGGATCAAGATGATGAGCCAACCGCCAGAAGACCTGAATATAGTTGGCCTCATCGCGGCGTTCTGAGGAAAGATCGTTCGTCATCACCACTCGCAGAGCCGGAATCAAACCGGGCAACGCGAAGCAAAATGAGACTGCGGAAAACGTGATTCCGTGGATTGTCAGTTTCCGCAATCGACTAAACAAAGAATGCGCCGTGCTGTGGCTGCGATCCGCTGATCCCTGTCCTGACCGAACGAGAATGGCCAGCAGTAACTCGGTCACCGCGATGCCAATGCAGAACCAAAGTCCCACCACGGGATGCCATGACACCGCCAGTCCGGCCAAGATTCCGGAACTGGCATAATCGCGAACAGATTCGTTACGCCACGCTTTCAGCCAAAACGCAACAGCCGCCAAAGCGCAGCCATACGCCGGAACCTTGCTTTCGAATCCTCCGATGACCCATTCGCCCGAAAAATTTCCTGTCGACGCGATCAGGCAAAACCCGCAGGCAGCAGCCACGACCTGATATCTGGCCAGCTGCAGTTGATGCCCCAGCATGTTCCAGCCCCACGCCAGCAACATCAGGCTGAGCACACGTCCCGCCAAAATCGTGCCACCGAAGGACAGCACTTTGGTCGCAGGCCCCACCACCGCAAAGAATACGGCGTGGGCGTCGGCCGACTGCAGAAAGAAATCGTTGGCACACCAGCCGGGCTCAACATAAGATCGCGCCTTGGTCAAATAGTGCGGCTCATTCACGCCAGGAAGCGGCACGCTCAACAGCGAGACTCCCCCAAACACGCCGCTCACCACCAGCCAGTTCAGGCCCGACAGCCAAGCCTGACGGCGCGCAGCTGCCTGTTGTGCCTGTTGTGGATGCGTTTCCGATGATTGGGCCGAAGCGCTAACGGTGCTTTGTCCTCACGCTGGGGGGCAGCTGTCTGCCAAGTGCAGCTGCATGGTCTGGCGATCACCACGCGTGTGGCAAGGTCACGCGGATGAACTCAACTGGACTGCAGCTACTTCTGGGCCTTACCCTTGGCGCGTTTTTTGGCGGGCTTCTTCTCTGCCTTCGGTGCGTCTTCGGTGTTTTTCTTAGACTTCTTGGAGGCTGTCTCTGAAGATTTCCCGCCGCCAAAAGCTTGTTCCCAGTTTTCCCAGAACTTCGGTGTGGTACCAGTGCGAACAATCGGACCGCTCATGTGAACTCTTTTGCTAAACCGTTGGAAGAAAATATCCGGCAGACATCGTGCCGCAGCGCGCGATTGTTTTCGGAAGCCTGCCACAGGTCAAGTACAGTACCGACAATCGAGCAACTTCGCCGCACTTTTCCCGTTTCCAGCTTCCTGTGAATCTGTCGCAACAGACACGCTCGCGGTTCTAGAAAGATGGCCCAGCTTGACAATGATCCGTGATCGCACCTTCCGGAGTGACTGTGAAATTTGCTCGTCCAGTTGTTACGATAGGCTTGCTGCTAGGATGTTGAGTCTTAAAATGTGATGTCTAAGAACCGTTCCGCTGATCAATCCAATTCCCTGCCTACCCCGAGACCCGCCATGATTGCAGCGACTAACCACCGCACTTTGCTGATGATATTCCTCGCCTGTTTTTTCGCGTCAGGTTCGGCCGCCACAGCCGGTGAGCCTCTGAAGGTGTACGTGCTGGCCGGACAGTCGAATATGCAGGGCCACGCCCACGTGCGAACGATCGAACACATCGGAATGGATCCTGACACGGTTCCAATCTTGAACCAAATCCGCACGGCAGACGGTGTCGATCGAGTGTTCCCGAACATCCGCATCTCAGCGCTGGGGATTGGTGACGAAGAACGCCATGGAGCACTCACAACAGGCTACGGAGCGGTCGGGGGCGGCCCCAAAATTGGTCCGGAATTGACCTTCGGGATCGACATGCAGCAGCGCGTGCAGCAACCGATCCTGATCATCAAGACGGCTTGGGGCGGCAAGTCGTTGCATACCGATTTTCGATCGCCCAGCGCGGGCCCTTATGAATTGACTGAGCAACAGTTGCAGCAACTGCAAAAGCAGGGCAAAGATCTCAAACAGGTGCGACAGGAACGAAGCGACGCCACCGGCGTGTACTACAGGTTAATGCTGCAACATGTGCAACATGTGCTACACAATATCCAGCGTGTGTATCCAGATTACGACCAGAGTTCCGGCTATGAACTATCCGGCTTTGTGTGGTTCCAAGGCTGGAACGACATGGTTGATCAGGGAGTCTATCCGGATCGAGCGAATCCGGGCGGGTACGACCGGTACAGCGATGCGTTAACGCACTTCATTCGTGATGTTCGTCAAGATCTGGCCGCGCCGAATCTTCCGTTTGTGATTGGCGTAATGGGTGCCGGTGGTCCTGTCGAAAAATATGGCCCAGACAAACAACGCTACGCTGGGACTCATGCTGAGTTTCGAAAAGCAATGGCGGCCCCTGCCGCGCTGCCGGAATTCCAAGGCAACGTCACAGCGGTTTTGACGGAGCAAGCTTGGGATCTACAACTGACAGAACTGTCGGATCGATGGGACAAGGTGAAAGCGAAAAGTCGCAGCCTGAACAATCAGAAAGAACTCACCGCCGAACAACGCACAGCACAAGTTGACGAACTGACGAGTACACTGTTCACGCCAGAAGAATTGACGATCTTGCAGACGGGCGTTTCGAACGCAGAATACCACTACCTCGGTTCCGCAAAAATCATGGCAAAAATTGGCAAGGCGTTTGCCGCAGCCTTGCCCGCTGCAGACTAAGGCTTGACCCGCTCTCGTAGCTCGGCGGTCTCCGCCGACAAATCACGGTGCAAAGCCACCGTCTCTGCAAGTCATCGCACGCGCCCCACAATGATTCCCCCGGCTGAAACATCTGCGTCTTCGACTGACACCAGTCTTGGTCCGGCAACGTTGCCGGATGACTCAACACTGCAGCGCAAAACGCCGGAATGGTTTCGCAGCTCAGCCGCTGACTGCGCCTTTCTGCTAGGCTTACTACTCATTGTCGTCCTGTTCTTTGGCAGTGCGCCCCTCTGGCATTCGGATTTGTGGGACCATATCAACTACGGGCGGCGGATCATCGACACGGGCAGCATCCCGACCACTGAACCGCTGTTGAGACTGGCGCGAGACGTTCCGATGGTGAATACTGCCTGGGGTGCTCAGGTTGCCATGGCAGCAGTTTTCGCCAACGAATCGCTCGGTTTGCCAGGTTTGCAATTCCTGAATGGCCTGCTGGTTGCCGTCGCACTGGGAGCCGTCGGCTGGGCCGTCCGCAGGCTCAGCGGTTCCGTTGTGTTCGCGATGCTCGGATACTGCGTGTTTTTGGTCCTGAACTGGCAACAGTTCTTGGTGATTCGACCGCAACTGGTGGGCGTCACATTCTTTTGCATTGTGTTGGCGGTGCTGTCAGCCGGCGGAACCAAACGAAAACTGACGTGGTTTGCATTGCCAGCAATGTTTACGGTGTGGGCGAACCTGCATGGATCGTTCGCCATGGGACTGGCCTTGATGGGGATTTTTACGCTGGGGCGCTTTGTGGAGATCGCATGGCGAACACATTCTGTTCGCATGGCGGTGTGCTGTCGATCTGCGTGGCGGCTGGTGGCGCTGCTGATGTTGTGTTCGGCCGCTGTGCCGTTCAACCCCAACGGTCTGGAGACCTATCGAGAAGTTTTGCGAGTCGGCGGTCATCCGAATATTGCGACGATGTACGAATGGGGACCGCTGACACTGAGTATGAAGCAGGGCAAGACGGCGGCCGTCGTCGCGGTGTTGCTACTGCTGACGTTGAGCATCAGTCCCCGGCGGCTGAGGGCAGAACACCTGCTGCTGCTGCTGTCGACTGCCGGTCTGACGTTGTGGTCGTCACGCATGATCAACTGGTTGGCTCCAATTGCGTCGCTGGTTTTGGCTGTTCACGCCGCCGCAGCATGGCGCAGGCTGCGACAGCGACGTCGTTGTCTTCCGCCAGCGCCACGCCGAGTTGTCTGGACGATCGTCAGTCTTGGCTTGTGCTGGATTTGCTTTAGCTTCACCGCCTTGGGCGTACAGACGATTCAAGGCCAGCCGATCGAAGCTCAGCGATCGTTGTCACCAGCGACGCCAATTCGAGTCGGCCACTTTCTGTCCGACCAAGCGACTCTTCCCGCAGGGCTGGCATTTGTACCGGCTGAGTGGTCCGGATATTTAGCAAACGTCTGCGGTGATAAGCTACAACCGATGGTCAACATTCACGTGCATCTGATTCCCGCCGCCGTGTGGTCGTCGTACGTGCGTTTGCTGGATGGCCCGGAAGACTGGTCGAGCGTGTTTGATCAATACCAGATCAACTTCGCAGTCCTTAAGAAAACACGAAGTGGCCGACTGGTTCACCAGTTAAGAAACAACACCGATTATGCGTTGCAATACGAAGACGCCCAAGCAGCGGTCTTTGCCCGTGTGAACGAGATTCGATAAGCCCGGCGCTGCGACCTCCCAAAACCGATTCCCATTCCGTGATGGATTCAGGCATATTTCAACGTTCCTGTCGCCGCGGTGGGCTGTTGATTGAATCGTGTTCTTGTGAGCGGCACGGCGCTAGCCGCCAGCCTGTATTACCAGCGGTATCGGGGCTTCGGCCGGCGGCTTGTGCGAGAAACCTTAAGTTCCGTCCGTTTTTTCGATTATCCCCAAGAGATGTCGAACGGGGCAGAGTTGCCGCCACGTAAACGAAGCGGACTTGATGGGAAAGGTCCGAAAGAAATGCGCGTCGACCGGCCATGTTTTTGAGGATGCCAAATTTCCCGACTTGGCCAAGTTGATCGCTGCTGATGCCCAGATGTTTGGCAAT
>JBDNHJ010000408.1:0-2528 GCA_041688835.1 Fuerstiella sp. | reverse complement strand
TTGCGAAAGCTGATTCGCGAGGTTTCGAACGCGCTGGTCACCCGTGGCATCAAGCATGGCAGCAACGGAGCTCCACTGCTGAGGTGCCGCGACGTTTCTTTGTCCTTCGAGCCCCTTCAGCATCCCCTGCAATAACGCTTGCAGCACACTCGGGTCATCAACTGTGGACAATGTTTCGACCAGCAACGTCAGCGATTGCGAGTCGTCCGCAGCGTTCAATCGCTTTGTCACGGTGAGTGAAAACAGCAGGCCACAAATGCAGCACAACACCAAAAATTGCCGGAAGGAATTGGACAGCATCATCAAACTCTTCGAATCCTATCTGTTGGTCTACGCACGCACGGTTTGCAGCTCAGTCTATCGTAGTTCCTTCCCGCCGGAAAGGAATTCACAGCGCTGCGGTAGCCCGAGGGTGCGCTCACAGATTTCGATTTGTGGTTTTGGGTGGCCGGGGCTGGACTGAACGAAGTGCAGGAAGCCCCGGGGTTTCGCTCGTACCTCGCTCCAACCCCGGCCACCCCTTTCTGCCTTTACAAACCTGTCGGCGACAGCAACGACTCCCCGGTCATCTCCACTGGCTTGTCCAGTCCCATCAGCGCCAGCACTGTCGGTGCGATGTCCGCCAAACGGCCGCCGGCGCGAAGTGTGCGACCTTCAAGTCCCGGCTCAACCACAATCAACGGCACATCGAATGTGGTGTGTGCGGTATGCGGGCCGCCTGTGACAGGGTCGATCATCTGTTCGCAGTTACCATGGTCGGCCGTCACCACCAGCGATCCGCCTTTGGCAAGCGTCGCTTCCACCACGCGTCCCACACAGGCGTCAACCGTTTCCACAGCGGACACGGCCGCTTTCAAAACTCCGGTATGCCCGACCATGTCGCCGTTGGCAAAGTTCACCACAATTAGTTCCGCTTCGCCTTTGTCGATTTCCGCCAGAACTTTGCTGGCGACTTCTTCTGCCGACATTTCCGGTTTCTGATCGTACGTCGAAACGTCTCGAGGCGACTGAGCCATCCCGCGTTCTTCTTCGCCGAACGGTTCGTCGCGATAGTCGTTAAAGAAGAACGTGACGTGAGGATACTTTTCGGTCTCCGCACAACGGAATTGATGCAGTCCCAGCGAGCTGATGTATTCGCCCAGAATGTGCGGCATCTTTGCTGGTTTTTCGAAGATCACATGCACGGGCAATCCTGTTTCATAGCCTGCCATGGTGGCGAAATACAGATTGTCGATTTTCTGGCCGCGCTCAAAGCCGCCGCCTTCGATGCCTGCCCATGCCGCATCGTCGTAGACAAAGGCTTTGGTCAATTCGCGCGGTCGGTCGCCACGGTAGTTCATAAAGATCACGGCGTCGCCGGTCTTCACCAGCGCGGGGCCGGTCGCCGATTCGATTGTCGTGGGTTCGACGAATTCGTCGCCTGTCACAGACGGTGTCGTGGGATGTTCGTAATAATTCTGCACAGCCGCAACTGCCGAAGCCGCTGTTCGAGTTGATCCTTTTGTTAGCAGGTCGTACGCCTTCTGGACGCGGTCCCAACGGAAGTCACGGTCCATCGCAAAGAACCGACCGATGACGCTAGCCACGTGCCCTGCCCCCAGTTCTACGCATTGTTGTTCCACGCGCCCCACAAAATCCACACCGCTGGTGGGTGACGTATCGCGGCCATCGGTAATCGCATGAATTGCTAGGCCATCGCGACCCCAGCCCGCAGTTTTGGCGACTTCGATCAACGCATACGCGTGTTCGATATCACTGTGAACTCGACCATCCGACATCAGCCCCAGCACATGCAGCGTGCCGCCGCTGGCTTTCACATGTGCAATGGCCGCCGCGATGGTTTCGTTAGAAAAGAACGATCGATTCCGGATCGCACGCGTGATTCGCATGACTTCCTGATCAACGATTCGGCCAGCGCCGATATTCTGATGACCGACTTCGCTGTTCCCCATGACTCCAGCTGGAAGCCCGACGTCTTCTCCGGATGTTTTGACCAGCGTATTTGGGTAGTCTTTCATCAACTGGTCGGAAACCGGAGTGCTGGCTTGCACGATCGCATTTGTCGCGTCCGCATCCCGGTTTGGGTTTTCTCCCCAGCCATCCCGAACGATCAATACAACAGGTTTGCGGCGAACTTCCACGGCTCAGTCTCTCTGGTTCAAGATGCGTTTCAAAATGGTCCGGACAAACGGTCACGTCCGGCGCCCGCCCGACCGTACCATACCTAGGATCTAAGCGGTAAACCTCGGCCAGCAAGACACGTCCGGCGCCCGCCCGACCGTACCATACCTGCTGAACGCTTGAGGTTCACGGGTGAGCCTGAGTACACCGCCAAATTGCCTCAAATCGGCAGCGGTTCCGACGTCGGCTCGGTCAATGCGGTAGCGAGTGGGTGTCCTTAAAGTGGCTTCGCGAGGGTATCGGATGGCCAGCGATCCCCTTAGGAAATCCGAAGAGTTTGTCTTAGGATTCGATCGAGGAATCAAAACTGCGGCGAAGGCAGAATTCGGGTGCATTTCGAATGTCTT
>JBDNHJ010000407.1:0-9104 GCA_041688835.1 Fuerstiella sp. | reverse complement strand
TTTTTCACACTGGTCGATCTGGAAAAAATGGCCGGGCAATGGCGAACTGTGGTGGGGACGAATATCGTCGCGGCGGGGCCATCTCAACAAGGCGATGAAATGTTGCTGGTGGGCGACTTCGGAATCCTGTTCCGAGTCCCTGTGGCCGACATTCGGAAAGGCGGGTTTATTTTGGAAGGGAAAACGTCCTACCAGTTGCCGAATAAACTTCGTGATCAGGTCGGCGGTATTGCTATTCGTGACGGTCGTGTGGCAGCCTATTGTCGTGGCGAAGATCCGCGAATGTGGACCTTTACCGACTCCGGGCAACTGGAGCGGATGTGGCCGCTGCCCGCTGAGCCGCAGTTGCCACCGGTGTCTTTGAGTGATGCCGTGGTGTTCGCCATGAAAGGCCGACTACACTGTTCTGGAGTAAAAAATGTTGATGACTATCAGGCTGCTCAGGGGATCGGCGAAAAAACAACTTGGAAGAATATCACCGCCATCAGTGATAACCAAGTGCTGGCCATTAATTCGCAAAACGAAGCGGTGCGTGTCGAATTTCGACCTTCACCACGGCCGCATTTGTTTCATGTTAGTACCACAAGATTGCAAGATGCGATCGAAATTCGACCAACAGCAGATGCAGACATTCTGGTTGCGGTGACGGCGGAGGGCAATCTACAGGTGATGGCTGCAGCAACGCTTGAAATTCTGGGGCAAGTTCCTTTGGGCGGTCAGCCCAGCCGGCCTGCGGAAATCGCGGGCGATCGTATCTTTGTTGATGTGGCCCGCCAAGAGCTACGTATTTTCGAACGCGGCGCTTCGCTGAAGCAAACCGGAATGGTCAAGCTGGACGGACGATTCTTGGTCGGCAAGCCAGTTGTCGCTCGCGACGGTCGATTTGTGATTTGCCTTTCCGATGGACAGGTCATGATTCTGGACAGTGATGGAAATGCCACCGGCAAAGTGAAGGACTTGGGGCAGGCTGCACAGAGCGGTCCGTTGGTGATTGGCCAGGCGCTGATTGTCATTAGCAACGACGGCAGTCTTTATTCCGTGGAAGATATTCTCAACTAGCCATGAGTCATCAACGTTTTTCGATTATCTGCCCTGCTCTGCTGTGGACGACTTTGGTTGTCCTAGGCCCGATTCCGTGCGTGCATGCTCAAGACGAGCCGCAAGTGGAACGTGCGGAATTAACACCCGCCGATATGGTCACGCCAAGTGCTGAGGATCTGCTGAAAACGGAAGCTTCCGGAGACCTCTACGATTGGGTGTTTACCAACGACGGGCAGGTTTTGGTGACGGAGCCGTTTTTTCTGCGTCCGGACACACTGGGAAAAATGGCCGCAGAAAAAGCCGAGTTGGAGAGTCAGCGTGGCGGGACATCGCAGGAACGTGCTGCCAGAAATCAGCGACTGAAGGAACTGCAGAAGCTAAAGCTGGTGCTGCTGAGCGACCAGTCAGAAGACTATCTGCTGCCACTATCGCAGATCGAAAAAATCGTCTCTTTTGAAGAATTGATGCTGGATCGTGCGAAAACACTGCTGGACGAGGGCGAAATCGCCATCGCTTATGACATCCTGCTGGCGGTTGAAAAGAGGGTGCCGGGTTGGGAGAACACGATCCCGCTGCTGGACCGGTTATTAATTCGGGAAGCCGAGCAACGATCGGCAGCTGGCAATCAGTATGCAGCGTTAGCGTTGCTGGATGAGCTGGCTGTCCGGAACCTTGACAATTCCGAGTTGCCGGGAAAGCTCAGCGAAATTATCGATCCGTTAATCAAGGCTGCGGTTGCTGCCGACGATTATGCGGAAGCCCGATATTTTCTCAGCCGTCTGCAGACGCATTTTCCCAAGCATCCGACGGCACTGCGTTGGCAGGATCAGTTCGAAAAACGCATGGCAAGTCTGCTGTCGACCGCCAACGAACTGGGCGCAGCTGGCAAGTCCGATGCAGCGGCGGAAACGGCCATGGCTGCGAATCGCGTTCAGGAAATTACGGGCACTCGCAGAGAAATCTATCGTGAGCTTGTTTCCCGATTTCAAACGCTGCGAGTTCCGGTTCGCAGCTTTGCCAATCAAAACGTCGTGTCTCCGATAGAACTGGAAGCAGACAGGCGACATCGCCAATTGACTTCCGTTCCGTTGTTCGAGCCCTATGCCGCTGACGAACTGACTTATTTTCAGTCGTCGTTCTTCGACCTATGGGATCCGCAAGACTTGGGTCGCGAGGTCGTGTTTTCGATTCGGCAAAGTCGCCCCTATTGGCAGACTCAGGAAGTCCTCAGCGCAAATCACATTGCCGACACGCTCAGCGATCAGCTCAACCCAGATCTGCCCACATTCAATCCTCGCTTGGCGTCGTTTGTGAAAGGCTTTTCTGTTCCGTCTCCCACAGAATTGCAGGTGACGTTCAACCGAGTTCCCTTAAATCTGGAAGCCTTGTTTCGATTTCCTGTGACCAGTATTCCGGCAGACGCTGTCGCGGCTGACGACACTGCGCCTCGCCAACTTTTGTCACGCCGGTTTGAGCTTGTGGAGCAAACGGAGACGACGCGTGCGTACCGCCGCACGATTCCTGAGCCGTCGGATTTGATTCGCACGCAGTATCACGTGGCGGAAGTTGTGGAGCAAAAGTTTCAGGATCGTCACGGGGAAATCCAAGCGTTTGTCCGTGGTGAGGTGGACATGCTGCCCCATCTTCGGCCGTGGGAGATCGATATTTTTAAGGCCAGTGGAGATGCGTTTGTGCAGGAGTATGTGTTGCCACAAACGCATGTGTTGGTGTTCAATCCGCTGTCGGAAGCCACGGAGAACCCGCAGATCCGCCGGGCGTTGTCCTTTGGCGTCGATCGTGAAAAGCTGCTTCAAAAAGTGATTTTGCGAGATCCAGAAATGAAGTATGGTCGTCCGGCAAAGGCTCCTTGGCATTCCGGAAGTTATGCCAACAGTCCACTTGTCGAACCACCCAAGTACGACATGTACTTGTCGTATCTGCTAAGAATGGCAGCCCTGCAAAAGCTGCGGATCCCTGCCAAACAGCAGTTGGTCGCGGACGCGAAAGCGGCTGCATTGAAAGACAAGAAAGACTGGGACGAAAGCATTTTTCGACGGGACAACGCCGATCAGATCAGAGCCGCCGGTGCCGATATTCAACTGCCAAAGTTAAGATTTGTGGTCGAGGCGGACGATGTTGCGACCTTAGCAGCTGAGCAGATGTTGGTGCGGTGGAAGGCGCTGGGGTTTGATATCGAAATGATCCCCGCCGACAAAGAAGGAGAAAAACTGGCCGATGATGGTTGGGACTTCATGTATCGCACTGTACGGATGCAGGAACCTCTGCTGGATCTCTGGTCTCTGATGCTGACGGACGACAACTTCGACGTCACTCGCCTCGCGTCTTATCCGGACTGGATGCGCCAAGAGCTAATCAATCTTGACTACGCCACCAGCTTTATTGACGCTCAGAAGCGGTTGTTTGTCATTCATCGACACATGGCGGCACAGTCATTCATTGTGCCGTTGTGGGAGTTGCGTGACTTTGTCGCCTTTCAACGCAACGTGTCTGGGTTCGAAGGTCAGCCCCTAACGGTTTATCAAAACATCGAACGCTGGCAGGTGAAGCCGTGACGCTAACAGATCTTCGTACTTTCCTGTGTCGACGGCTTCTTGTTTTGCTGTTGCTGGGCGGCTGCCTGCTGTCACATTCGAATCTGACACACGCTCAGGATGCGGCACCTGCAACCGTGACACCGGACTCGCCCGCAGCTGCGCCGGGGACGGACGCGGAAGCAGACCCTAGCGGGGAAACAACGGCTGCAGCGGAAGCCGTTGTTTCCCCGCCGGTTGAGGTCGAAATTCCATTCGCGCGGCAGCCTTACACGGTTCGTGCATCCATTGCCTTCGATGCGAATACTTTTACCGACGCAGCAGAACGTCAGCGAGTTGTGACTGACATCGAACAGGCGATCGCTCGTATGTATGGACGACTTTGGCAAACCGTGTGTGATCAGAATGAATGGATGGTGCCTGGAGATCGACGCCATCTTCAGCGGTTGCAGGTGGCCGACGTGATCGACCGTTATCCGGAAGAAGAGTTTCATAAAGCGTTTATTTTGAGCATCGAACGTGATGGCACGAGTTTTATTATTGGATGTCGCGAGTTTGATTCGCGAATTCATGAGCTAACCCCGGTGCGAACTGAAGTGACGCAGGATGAGCGTTCGATCGGAACTATGGCTGTTCGGCTGATGCGAGATACGTTTCGTCCGATGCTAGTGTTTCTGAGAGCATTTCCCGGAGATGAAGGGGAATCGATGATGGAGATGCAGCTTCAGGGCGGAGAAATTATTCCTCCAGATCCATCCGCAGAACAGGTCATTGTGGGTGATGTGTTGCGGCCATTCGTCCGCCAGATGGAACGTCGAGAACCGAAAAAGTTGAAGCAGCTGAAAGAATTGCCGCTGACTTATCTGCGTGTCATGGATATCGACACGGTCGAAACTCGGGGCAAGGCCACAACGGTGTTCATTACGCATCTGCGTGCACAAATTTTTGGAGCGAAGGGCCGTCGCACTCAGCACCTTGCCGTTCGCCAGCGTCCCGGTGCCAATCGCAGTCGTGTGCGTCTGGTGTTGCAGGGGCGAGAAGACAAACCGTTGATTTCTCATCGACTAGCGTTGGCCTATCAGCTGAACTGGCGAAGTGCGGAAGACGGACCTCAGACACAACTGGTCAGCGACCGCAACGGTGAGGTTGTCATTGAAACGCGAGAGAATCATCCGACGTTTTGGATCCGAGTCTACAGCGGCACATCGCTGCTGGCCCGTGTGCCTTATGCTCCGGGCCTGTTGCCGACGGATACCATCGAACTGCCAGACGATTCGATTCGACTCGGAGTCGAAGGCGAAATCCAGCTGCTTGCCGACGAATTGATCGATGCCATTGCGCTACGCGAAGTCACCATTGCCCGCGCTAAAAAAGCAGCCGAAGCGGGTGATGTGACGTTGTTGAATGAGCTACTGGCGAAATACAGCGCGGTTCCGAGTAAGCCGTATTTTCTGGAACAAGCCAGTAACATTCGGATCAATTCCGAAAAGGAGTCACGACTCCGGAACCTCCGAAACACACTTGCGGATCGATTGTGCAAAACGTTTTCTGAAACGATTGAGACGTTTTTTACCGATGAAAAACGCACCGCCCGGCAACTCGAAATCCAGCAGATCAGAGCGACCGCTCAGGAAAAAGCGGACCTTGCTGGCAACTGACGCGGCAGAGTTATTTTCCGCTGCACTGAACCGGATTCAAGATCGAAAAACGGCCGGTCGATCAGCCAGTGTCAGCCAGTGTCAGTCAATCGATCAGCCGGTCGATCAGACAATCGTTTTCCCAGCTCCCCGAACAGCGCACGATGTTCGACCACAGATTGAATCACCAGCATGCCAAATTCGATCAGACAGGACGTCTTCAATTTCAGTCAAACGCTGATCATCAAGATCGGTTCGAATGTCTTGACCCGAGACGACGACCAGTTGGATGGCGAACGTATTCAGCACCTGTCTGATCAGATCGATCGCATCCTGCAAACCGGACGCAAAGTCGTGATCGTGTCCAGCGGAGCTGTGGCGGCTGGGGTCGGCGTGTTAGGACTGGACCAGAAGCCACAATCACTTCCAGAATTGCAGGCTTCGGCAGCGGCCGGTCAACCGCGCTTGATGAAAGCGTGGGGGCACAGCTTGGAGGCTCGAGGGCATCGAGTGGGGCAGATCCTGCTAACGGTGAATGACTTCAGAAATCGCAAACGATACCTCAACGTGCGGAATACAATCCGCACGCTGTTCAGCTTTCAGGTTGTTCCGATCGTGAACGAAAACGACAGTGTGAGTATTCGAGAAATCGCACTGGGAGACAATGATCAGCTGGCATCCAAGCTGGCCAGTCTGGTTCAGAAACCATTGCTGGTGATACTCTCGGGAATCGACGGCTTGTTCGATGGGGCTCCGAGTGCTGCAGGCAGTCGGGTGATTCCATTGGTGGAGAAGCCGGACGAACAACTGCTAAGTCATGTTTCCGCCGATCAAAGCAGTCGAGGACGCGGCGGGATGGCAGCCAAGCTAAAGGCCATCCTGAACGCCACCAGCACTGGACACAGTGTGATCTTGGCAAATGGTCAACGCGACGGTGTACTCGACAGCATCGTTTCGGGTCACGAAACCGGGACGTTGTTTCTTGCGCCGGCCACGTCAGTGCCGGCTTGGAAAAAATGGATTGCCAACGCGGCAGATCCACAGGGTCAGCTGCTTTTGGATGATGGAGCCGTCCGGGCTGTCGTTCAACAGGGCCGATCACTATTGGCCGTCGGAATTCGTGAAGTGTCTGGTGAGTTCGAGCAAGGTGCTTCTGTGGACCTCGTGTCGCCATCCGCTGGGATCATTGGTCGCGGTCTTGTGAACTATCCGTCAGCAGAAATTCGGATCATTGCCGGCAGTAAGTCAGATCGTATTCCCGAATTGTTGGGCCACGTCCCCTATGGCGAAGTCGTCCATCGCGATAATATGGTGGTGGCCGATCCGGTTTGAAACCCGCAGATTCGCTACGACTGTTGTATTCACGAATCTGGCGTTCAGTCGCCCCCTTGATTATTTGAGATCTTTCCGGCAGCCTGAGATTGCTGACACACCTTCTGGATATACGTTGTCAATTGTCAACTCGGGGCCGTCAAATGTTAGTCGAAGTCAAAACTCGTTTTCTATTGTGGACAATTCAGATCCAGCGCTACTTTCGATCGGAATTCGTCGATCTGGAGCCGCACGAATACTGTATTGGTGCCGTGTTTGTGATCGCGATCGGATTCGTAATGCTGTCCGGGCGACGTTAAGAGCACTTGACCACGACTTGAGTTTTTCGACGAAAGGCTGGCTGAAAGACCCGCTGAGAGGCTATTGCAGGCCTCGCGCAAAGCGAATCATTTGCTGCCGTTCCTCTTTGCTAAGGACGGCCTGTGGGATGCCTTCGAGGCGGAATCTTTCGGTGACGATCGTGGAATCGATCACACTTGCGGTACTGCTGGCCAGCACATCCACGTTTCTGATTTTGTCAGAAATCGGTTCCGTCACAAACCACACGGCCGGGTAGCTGCTTCTGACCAGTTTCGTTCCCGCTCGATCTCGTTCGGGACCATAGATTACGATCGGTACCCATTTTGTACGATAGTCCGCTCGCAGGTTCGAGATCGTCTGTGACAACGGCCAGCGCAGGACGTTCGAATGAATCAAAATCAACTCGGAGCCCAGTTGATTGACTGCGAGTTCGAAGCCCCCCTGCCCTGTTCGAGAGTCGGCGGTTGCATAGCCGGCACCCGAGATGACCGCCGACACCGTTGGCCCTTCACCTCGTCGGGTGTCGATGATAGTCGCTTCAGGACTGGTGCTGCCATTGATTGCACTTGCCAGCGCCGCATCCAATCGATAATCTGGTACGTCTGCCACTTTCAGAAGTCCCGCCGTCAACAGACGGATCCGCGGATCGAAGTGCATCAGAAGTTGTCTCATGACTTGCGGCTCCTGTCGCAATATCGGCACTGCAGAATCACGCCGCAACAGACTCAGAATCGCTGCCGTGTTTTCGGTGTCGGCCGCTATCTGAAGTGCGAGGCGATCGGTTTCTGCGGGGGCCTCATCGCTGACGGCTGTTTCTGGAACATCGAACCCCGTCGGCCATACGGGCGGTGTAGATTGTTCTGTCAGTTCGGCCACCATCTTCACTGCCAGCAGTTGCTGATCGTCAAGGGCGATTTGTCCGGCTAGATCTGTCAGATTGACGGCTCGCGATAGAAAGCCAGCTCCATAGACAACCGGTTGATCCGCTGGGACGGCCTGCAGCGTTCTGTCATCCGCTCTCTGTTGGTCATTCGGGAAACGCAGGCCTGCTTGGCGAATCAGATCAATGGCCTGGCTCATCAGGTTATCAACAGCCTGCTGTTGAGATGGGAGGGGGCCTTGCGTTCTGGCAAGTTTGTGAATCGCCATGTCGGCTGCCGCCGCAACGCTGGTCGATTCGGAAAATCGATAGCGAACCAAATCGGTGACAATATCGGAGTCTGCGGACTCGGCCAGCAGTTCTAGAATTCTGGTTTGCGTTTCCTCATCAGAGTTCGGCAGGGCCTTCAGTAGCCCCGCTTTGAACCGAGGAACATATTTTTTTAACAGCCGACCAGCAAGGTCTCCGTGCGGCGTCGCTGGATCAGCATTCAACAGCGGAACGACGGCGCTGGATTCCAAAGACAAGATTCTCAAGGACGCTTCCACGGTCTGTTGTTTCGATTGGCCAAGTTCGTTAATCAAGCCGTCGATGGCTGCGACATTCGTCAGATCCTGTCGGCTGGCTTCGTTGATCAGGTTCAGCAGTTCGCGAGATGTGGGTTGGAGTTCTGGTATTGCGCTGAGTCTGAGGAACGCCCCGGGGCCGAATTGTTTTCTAAGCTGTAGCAGGACTTCTGGGGAAGGTTGCGAATCCAGCAGGTCAGTCAGATAGCCGAGTGCAAGTTGTGGGCGATCGAGTTTTTCGGCGAGGATCGCGCCGCGGATCTGACGTTCTGGAGTACTCGGTCGGAACAGAAACAGTTCGTCACTTTCGCGAACGGATTGCGCCTGTGCGGACGATGCTGCGACGCATGCCAGCCACAAGCTGATCATGATTGTCAGCAAGATGTTTGGCGGCGATGCGAATGTCAGCATCAATTGGCGAATAGAAGACCGTTGCATCGTGGGTACCAAACTTCAGGACATGTTGGGCCGGGGGATTGTCGTCACTCACGCAAGGATTCGCACGGAACCAACAACTCATCAAATTCGCAGTAACGTCGCAGTGACTTTTGACTGACTCACATTTTGAGGCGTCAAAATTCCAAAGTCCAGAAAACACTGGTGGTCATGTCCGGGATTCTGGAAGCGACCACCATTAAGTCGTCAAGAAATGCGGGTCGCCTTCAACTGCAGTTTACGATGTCCGGCTATGCCGCCTTCGAGTTGTTGAGGACGCGGATTTCGGGCCACCTGTACGGGTTACAACGGTCAAGAGTCACGCGGTTCAGGATTTTGGTGCTGACCGGAAACTTGGTCG
>JBDNHJ010000406.1:0-22509 GCA_041688835.1 Fuerstiella sp. | reverse complement strand
CCGGACGCTCAAGACAATTCCGTTACCGAAATCGCCCCTCCGATGAAGGCCGAAGCAAGTGGCTAACTCTTCTTCGTAAGAAACTCTCATTCTCTGTTCCAAACCGGTTTATCCCGGCACACCCTGACACCTTTATGACCCACCCAGGTTATGCTTTGCTGCGACGATGATGCTGCGGTATTGTGACGTGCTCTGCCACGCTCGCCAAATGACTTTCGAAAGCCTGCCTGTTTGAAACGCCGTCAATATGCCTTCCGGTTCCTTACGGTGCTGTTGGGTTTGACTGTCTTCGGAATCCTTGAAGCCACGTGTCGTCTGACAGGCTGGGCCGCAACCGCCCCGGTCAGTACGTTCGAGGAGTTCAATGCTGCGCGGCCCTTGTTTCGGCTGGATACCCAGGCCGCTGAATACAGGATCGCCGAAAATCGCCGGCTGTATTTTGCTGAAGAGTCGTTTCCGGCGGTGAAGTCACACAACGTGCGGCGAATTTTTCTGCTCGGTGGCTCCACCGTGCAAGGACGGCCATTTTCCATCCCAACCTCGTTCGGCACCTTTCTGAAAATCGCTCTGAAACACGCTGACTCCGACACCGAATGGCAGGTCGTCAATTGCGGTGGTATTTCGTACGCCAGCTACCGACTGTTGCCGATTGTGGAAGAGTGCATCCGCTATCAACCAGACTTGTTGATCGTATGCACGGGGCACAACGAATTTTTGGAATGCGTCACGTACGGCGAAGTCATTGACGCGTCTTCAACGCTCACCCAGACGCACAACTGGCTGGACGCCTTGCACAGCGTTCGGCTACTGCGCCGCATGATTCAGCCCAGCCAAACAACCGCCCAGACGGGTGCCGTCGTTCAACCACACATCCTGTCGGAAGAAGTGGATGCCGTACTGGATCACCAAGGCGGCCTGGACATTTTCACACGACAAGCCTTGCGTAGCAATCACATCACCACGCAGTTTGGCCGCAATCTGCAACAGATGGTCAACGTCTGTCGAAACCACGATGTGCCACTGGTCTTCGTTTCTCCGGCTTCGAATTTGGGTGACTGCCCGCCCTTCAAATCACAGTTTGGCGATACCATTGACGAAGAAACCAAACAGCAAGTCACCGCTCAACTGAAGGCAGCCAGCCAACGACAAAAAGACGACTTGCCGGCGAGTATCCCGTTACTCAAAACAATCACCGAACGAGATCCTAACTTCGCGTTTTCTTGGTACCAACTGGGCCGCTCGCTGCGAATGGCCAACCGAACCGAAGAAGCGAAGGCGGCTTTTGTACGAGCTCGCGACGAGGATATCTGTCCGCTGCGAATGACTTCCGCCCTTGAAAAGGAAATCTTGCGAGTTGCCGCTGATAACGATCTACCATTCGTAAGCTTGCAACAGATTATGGAACATCGCTGCCGCGATGGAATCGTGGACAACAATGTGCTGGTGGATCATGTGCATCCCTCGTTCCGCAGCAATCAACAAATCGCCGTGCAATTGATCAAACAGCTGGCTCTCAGCAAACGCGACGACTGGCAGCCAGCGGCCGAAGCCGACTTCGACATCCACTTGCAGTCCTTGGATGACCTCTATTTTCTAAGCGGCCGCAGAACACTGCAAAGTCTGCAAGCCTGGGCGGCCGGTCGAGGCGACGGCCCGCCTTTGGAATTGCGACGGTAGAAGCCAGTACGCCATTGTCGACCAATTGGGCGGTTGTCTCGGTTGAGCTTCCGCAGGACTTGTGTCATTCTGCGCGGCAAGGGTCTGGTGTACGGGCTCAGCACACGTTCCCAAAGCCTGCCAACCACAAATCGGAGAATGACGATGAAGACAACGGTTTACTTTCTTGCGGTGGCACTGACGTGTTCCGCGGCAACATTCGCAGCAGACTTCGGCCTGAAGCTGGGAAACCCAGATGTAAAGTCGGCCAGCTCACTGGCCTTTGGGCCAGCGGATGTGCTGTTTATCGGGGACACAAAGTCGGCCACCGTGTTCGCCATCTCAACCGCCGACACCGCAGCAGACGCAGGAAACGTCACGGTTGAAGTCCGCAATCTGGGCGTCAATCTCAGCGACATGTTTTCCGGCCCGACCACCATCAACGACCTCGTGGTCAACCCCGCCACAGGATCGGTCTTCGTCGCCTGCGACACAAATGGTCGCCCATCGATTGTGAAGATCACCGAGGGCGGAAGAAAGATGCAGGGCATTAACCTCGACAACGTCGCCTATTCCAGCGCCGTCTTGGCGGATGCTCCCGCAGACAAAATAACGGGCGAAGGACGCCGCCAGCGCAACAACCGGGCCGACGCGATTACCGACTTGGCCTTCTTTGAAGGCAAACTTCTGATCTCAGGCCTCCGAGCCGTTGGCTCTCCTTCGAGCGTCCGTGAACTGGACTTTCCATTTGCGAAATCCGACAAGGGCATTGGAGTCCAGATTTATCACGCCGCCCATGGCAAAGAAGAAGACTATTCTGCCATGCGAACATTCGTACCGTTGATGATCGATGGAAAACCAAACCTGCTGGGTGCCTACGTTTGCACGCCACTGGTCAAGATCCCACTGGAAGCACTCGATTCCGCGGATGAAAAGGTGACTGCCACCACGGTTGCCGAATTAGGAAATCGCAACAAGCCGTTGGACATGATCAGTTACGAAAAAGACGGAGCGGAATTCCTGCTGCTCAGCAATTCAGCTCGAGGCGTGATGAAGATTTCGACAGCGGGCCTGACAGAAAACAAAGGTCTGACAGAACCAGTCAAAGGCGGCGGCACCGCCGGCCAAGGATTTGACACCGTGGAATCCATGACCGGTGTGCTGCAGATGGACAAGCTAAACGACACCCACGCTGTTGTGCTAATTGACAACAACGGATCGCTGGAGCTGAAGACGGTGGCGCTCCCGTAACGGGTTTATTTTTCAGGGAGAAAAGAACAAGCTCGGCTGCTGACGGCAGTCCGGGCTTGTTTCGTGTTTTGGATTGAGCGTGCGATTCGCTTTCGTCATTCCATCGTAAATCAGCAAACGATATGAGCCACATTGAGTGGTGAAAGGCGGCGCAATGTATCCATTTCCAACAACACTTGGGGACTCTGGAAACTGGACGTGGAATGCTTCATCCACGGGCCTCTTTACGTTGATTGTCATTCTGGCGTACTTCAGCAGCCGGTGTTTCGTCAGCGGTGTTGCAGGATTTTTCTGGGCCATCGTGACATGCTTTTTAGGCTGTCTGTTACTGCTCGCAGCTCCATGGAACATGTTTCGCGGGGGCACTTTGTGGACTCCAACCCTGTTGGCCATCGCAGTCGCAATCGCAATCGTGGGCCATGGATGGCAACAGCGGGTGGCATGGAAGCACGGCAAGCCTGCTGGCGTCGGGGGCTTGATGGGCTGGAGCTTTCTGATTCTTCTTTATTTTGCGGTGCTTCGCCCACCACAAACCAGCGTGTCGCCGGAGTCAGCCAAACGCACTCAATGCAAGAATAACCTCAAGCACCTTGGTCTTGCGCTGCACAGCTACCACGACGTTTTCCGTTGTTTTCCTGCGGCGGGCGGCGGAACGCCTCCTGTATCTTGGCGCATTCGGCTTTCGCCTTATCTGGAAGAGGATGAACAACTGCCACGCTATGACGTCAACGCCGATTGGAACTCGGGAACCAATAGACCGCTGCAAACAATTCGACGACCGATGCTCGATTGTCCGTTACGGCCAATCAGCACTGACGATCAACAACGCTTCCTGACGTCTTATCTTGCCATCGCCGGTCCCGGCACCGTTTTCGACGGAGCAGACGGCAAGGCCATTCGCGATATTGAGGATGGCACATCAAACACCTTAGTGATCGCAGAAGCCTGCGGAACGAATGTCATCTGGACGGACCCTCGTGATCAGCTGGTGGATCAGGTTCCGCTCTCGATTAACGCCCCGGGTTCGACTCCCGGAAAATCCCCCGGCCTGATGTCGTCGTACCACCAAGGCGGAGCACATAGCCTGCTGGCCGATGGATCAGTGCGTTTTGTTAGCCAGAACATCGACCAAGTTGTCTTGAAGTCCTTGATCATCCGTGCTGGTGGGGAAACTATTGCCGAGTGGTGAAAATCCGTAATACTTCAGTCGAACAAAGCAGCACCGGAAGACGAGCCGTTTTGGCGCTAGCCTAGGGCGACAGAGACACGGTCGTTGGCGTGAGCCACCGGAACCAAGAAACAAAAGGTCCGAAGGCCGGAGACTGACACAAGTGTGCGGTAGCCAGCGGGTTTGTGTCGCCCTCCGGGCTGGAAGTTAGGCACTTTCGCCTGAGTCGCGGCCTTTCGCACGGAAACAAACCTGCGCGAACCAGTTCCCTATGCAGTGCCAACTTTTAACACCCCAGCGCTAGCTGGTTGTTCGGAACCGTGGCTAACGCCAAAACGGCTGGAAACAACAGCCGCCTCGGACGCTAGAAGTGTTGCAAAAAAAAACTCCCTCGGCGGTTCAACGTCCTAGGCACAAACCCAGCGTCCCACGCCACCGCCCGCCGAGGCGTCTCGGCCTAGTCGTTGACTTTGGTTTCTAGGAAGCGGGCCAGTTTTTGGAAGTCGCTGTCTTTTTCGATGAAGCGGACGACGGTAACAAGCGTTGTCGGGTCGACGAGTTCTTCGAACTTCACGAAGTGTAGATCCAGCTGGCCTGAGACGGACACCATGACTCCGTTGAGCTGTTCTTCGCACAAGGCGCGGTAGGCACCGACACCCAGTTGACTGCCTAGTAGGACGTCGAAGGCGTGTGGTCGAGCACAGCGGGCTTCGTAGCCGAGTTGCAGGCCGGTGATTTTCTTTTTGTTGCCCGTTTGCTTTTCAAATTCTGCAGCAACTCGCTTGGCGAACATCTTGCCAAGGTCGACGTGAGCCACAGAAATGTGACCGTGGTCATCGCGCGGAATATCTTTCAGGACGTCGTCCGACAGATATTCGGCCAGCCCTTCGGCCAGAACAATCACGCCGTATTCTTTGCCCTGCTTTTCGTCGCGATAGCGAATCATGCGGACCATCTTGGCGACCACTTTATTGATGTCCATGATTTTGCGGTCCGGAGTGGAATCCGCAGCCAGCAGGTCGTCGGTCATGTCTTCGACGCTGAGGACCATGTTGGCTTCGCCTGAGATCGCAGCCCCATAAGCGAGCCATCCCGCACTGCGGCCCATGCTTTCCACCACGAAGTAGGCGCGACTGGCTTCTGCATCGGCATGCAAATTGCGAATTTCTGTACCAAGGGTTTCGACGGCGGTGAAGAACCCGAACGTGAAGTCGATACCGCTGTAGTCGTTGTCGATCGTTTTGGGAACGTGAACCACCGGAATCTTGACGCTGCCTGCTGGCAGAGTGTCCTGATACAGCTTAAATTTGTTGGCGGTTTTCAGCGTGTCATCGCCACCGATGGAAACCAGCGCGTCGACGCCCAGCGATCGCAGACCTTCATAGGTTCGCTTCAGTGGGGCCACCTTTTCTTCGTCCTGAATGTGATCCGGGCTGCTGACAAATTTGCCGGGGTTCGCTCGAGCGGTTCCGATCACGATGCCTTCTTTGCTGCGAGTTCGACGCAGCATTTTTTCATTGAAGTTGATGAAGTCTTTGCCTTCCACCAGTGGCTTGTCGGCCGTGTAATCGATCAGGCTGGAGTAACCGTGCTTGATTCCGACGACTTCGACGCCGTGGTTCAGGCAGGAAATGGCACAGGTCGAAATGACGGAGTTCGCACCGGGAGCAGGGCCACCAGAGAACAGCAAAGCGACTTTCTTGATACCGTGAGACATGAGTTTCGTTTCTGATGAATGACCGAATTGAGTGAATCTAACATGGGTGCCGCCGATTCCGATGCGGCCCCAAAACTTGTCTGCCGAATGCCAAGATAACCGTCTAAGTCCAAAGTCTAAGTCACTGGCAACTGAACGACGCTGGCTGGATCGCTGGACGCCTAGCTGGCTGCCGCAGATTACCAAGTTCGTTCGACAAACGTGGTGTCGACTGTGCCTTCGACAAACTCCGCGTTGTTGAACATCTTTTTGGCCAATGGCAACGTCGTCTTGACGCCTTCGACGGTGAATTCTCGCAGGCAGCGTTTCATGCAAGCGATCGACTCTTCTCGAGTCGGCCGATGCACGATCAGCTTACCAATCATTGAGTCGTAGTACGGGCTGATGACGTAGCCTTCATGAACGTGCGAATCAAATCGCACGCCGAGTCCGCCGGGTTGCCGCAGTTTGGTAATCTTGCCCGGGCTGCCTCGGAAGTCGTTCTCCGGATCTTCCGCGTTGACTCGCAATTCTATGGCGGACCCGTTGCAGGGAATCTGATCCTGTGTAAACGGCAGTGGTTCGCCGGCGGCGATCAGAATCTGCTGCTTGATCAGGTCGATCCCAGTCACCATTTCCGTGACGGGATGTTCGACCTGAATTCTGGCATTCACTTCGATGAAGTAGAAGTTAAAATTCTTGTCGACAATGAATTCCACGGTCCCCGCGTTTGTGTAGCTGGCTTGCTGGACCAAACGAACCGCAGAATTGCAGATGTTGCGGCGAACTTCACTTGGCAGATTTGGAGCGGGACTTTCTTCGATCAGTTTTTGGTGTTTTCGCTGCATCGAACAATCGCGTTCCCACAGATGCACGACATTGCCATGTGTGTCTGCCAGAATCTGAACTTCGATGTGACGAGGACGTTCGACGAATTTCTCCAGATACACGCCCGCGTTGTTGAACGCTTTCTCTGCTTCCGCAGACGCGGCCTTCAAACCGGCTCGCAGAGAAACATCATTACCGGCGACTCGCATCCCTTTGCCACCACCACCGGCGGTGGCTTTGATCAACACGGGATAGCCGATTTCGTTCGCAATTCTGACGGCTTCGTTGACGTCTTCGACAAGGCCATCGCTGCCCGGAACGCAGGGCACATTGGCATTCATCGCGATTTTTCGCGCGCTGATTTTGTCGCCTAACTGAGCCATCGCTTCGTGCGGCGGACCGATGAATTCGATTTTGCAGTCGCGACACACTTTGGCGAAGTGCGAATTTTCTGCCAAAAAACCGTAGCCAGGATGAACGGCCTGCACGTTGCCAATTTCGGCCACGCTGATCAGCCTGTTAATCAGCAGGTAACTGTCTGAAGCGGCGGCGGGCCCGATGCAGTAGGCTTCGTTGGCAAGTTCGAGATAATGCGAACCACGATCGGCTTCGCTGAACACAGCGACCGTTTCGATGCCCATTTCACGGCAGGCACGAATGATGCGCAGAGCGATCTCGCCACGATTGGCAACTAAGATGCGTTGAAACATAAATGAACTTCTTCAAACGGCAAACAAGTGCCAGCTGAGTCGGGCGTTCCGGAAAGAATAACGTGGTGTGACTTACGCTGGTTCGATGCGAAACAGCGGCTGTCCGAATTCGACCGGGTCACCATTTTCGACGAGTACTTCCACGATGCGACCGGCCTTCTCAGCCGGGATCTGATTGAAGACCTTCATGGCTTCGATGATGCAGACGGTTGTATCCGCCTTCACCATGTCTCCCACGGATACAAAGATCGGCTCTTCCGGCGTGGGCGACGAATAGAACGTGCCCACTGTGGGAGCGTCTATCGTGATACCCTTGGGCGCGGGGGCGGCAGCCGGAGCTTCGGCAGCGGGCACACCGGCGGCGTATGGCGCGGGGGCTGGTGCATAGACCGGCGGGGCGGCGTAATGAGCATGCTTCGGTCCACGACGGACCTTCCATGACTCCCCATCCTTGGTCAGATTGGCCTCAGTCACATCGAACTTCTCCATCAGCTGCAGAAGTTTACGAAACCGATCCAGATCGAAGTTTGTTTCGCTGTCTATTGGTTTTGCCATAATATTTCGATTCCGACAAAGCGGAGCACACGTTGCAAATGTTGAGTTGAAAAGGCACCCGGAAAAGTTGCTTACGATGACACAACGACCCGAACGAGCGGCTTTCCGAAACCTCGCAGCCGCGCCAGAATCGCACACTTTCTCGAAGAATTCCTGTTTATGCAAGGATTTCCACGATCGCATCGTCGAATTCGCGAGGAACGGAGGTCAAAACTTCGTGACCGTCATTGGTTACCAGAATATCGTCTTCGATGCGGACTCCAAAGTTACCAGGCAGATAAATCCCTGGTTCTACGGTGACCACCATTCCCGGTTCCAATTCCTGCTCAGACAAAGGGCTCATTCTGACCGATTCGTGAATCTGCAGCCCGAAACCATGCCCCAATCCGTGACCAAAGTATTTTTCGAAGCCCGCGTCCGCGATAATTTTTCTAGCAATCGCGTCCACCGCTTTGCATTTGGCACCCGGCTTAATCGCAGCAATCGCCTTCTTTTGAGCCTTCAGTACGGTTTCGTACACGGTTCGCATTTGCTTGGTGAATTTGCCAGTCACGAATGTTCGCGTGATATCACTGCGATAGCCGGATTCGGTGGCGGCCCCCCAATCGACCAGCAAAATGGACGATTCGCGAACGCGTCGATCACCGGCATGAGCGTGCGGGAGCGCTGCCGTCGGACCAACGCCCACGATGGGTTCAAACCCAGGCCCTGTGGCCCCAAAGCTGCGCATGGCTGCTTCCAGAATGTAGCGAATCTCGCGTTCGGTCTGGTCGGCTTGCAAACTGCTGCGGACCACGCCGATCCCACGTTCCGCCATGTAAACGGCGGCCCGGATTTGTCCGAGCTCCCACTTGTCTTTCACTTCTCGAAGTCGCTCCGTCAAGCCGCTGGTGGACACCAACTCGGCAGTCGTGACCTTCGTCACCAACGCCGCATGCTGCGCCACGGTCAGATGAGAAGCTTCAAAGCCCACCTTTCGCGCCTTGGCCTTCTTGATCACGTCCGCCGCCGCATCATCAATCAACTTCCGCGCGTCACGAATATCGACGTCCAAGCCGCTGCATTCGTCTGCAATCTGAGTCGTATAGCGACTGTCGCTGATCAGAACAGTGGCCGACTTGCTGAGGAACAGCCAGCTGGAATCGCCTGTGAAACCAGTCAGATAGCGGATGTTGGCTTCCCCCGTGACCAGTAGTGCGTCAACCCCCGGCGTCTTGAAGGCGCGGATCAGTCGTGAACGACGTTGAGTGTAGTTGGGGCCGGGCATCTTGCTTGTCTCCTGAGAAAAGAATCGGGGCAACCATAGATTGCACAGCACAGACAGACCAGAGCACGGGCCCGTTTCTCTGAATCGCGAATGAATCCGAACATGTCGGAAAAATCGTAGGTCACGCTCCTGCGTGACGGCCGGTGCATGACCAGTGCATGACGAGGAGTGCCCGACATCTGGCAGCGACGTCAACCGGGATTGGTATGCGAGAGCATAACCTACGAGACTTTTGCAGTTGGCGGTAGCCGACGGTCTGCCGTCAAATCATCGCGCCAAAGCCTTGGCTGAGACGATAGCTGTGTGCGTTTTTCTGTCGCCCCATCCGGGGCTTTGGTCATTTGGACGAACGGTTCCCGGTGACTGTCGTCACCGGCAAAAGTCTGCCGCCACTGCCGTGGCTGAATCGCAACTTGCTGCGATTTAAGAACTCAGAACGAACGGCGGGTTGGCGTTAATCGCGCTGGAGCGTCCGGGGAGAACAGCATCGGGACGTGCTGGCCGCAATGGGGGCAGGGCACTGTAAAATGGCTGGTCACGCAAGTGATGGCTCGTAATTCAGGGTTGGCTAGCGTCAGGTTCCCCAGTTGATCGAAGGCAAACGCCGATGTTCCTCGAGGTGCCATGGCGAAACGATCAACTGATTCGCGATCGGGAGTCGGTCGCACCAGCATTGACTTTCCATCGTCATCCACGACCAAGGCGACGACCGCATGATCGGCAGTCATTTTCAGGCGAGATGCGTTTGCAGGAACGTAGCCGACCGGCGACTGACTGCCATCCGCAGCTACGGAAACCAACTGCCCAGACCGCAGCAACACGACGGCTCCCAACCCATCGACGGCGATATCAACGGGCACGCCCGATAGTGGAATGACGCTTTGCGGCACTCCACTGGAATCCAGCTGCACCACGACACCAGCCTGGGGGTTCGCCGTCCAGATGTTGCCAATGGCATCGACACCTAATCCTGCCGGCACAAACGACAATTCACACACATCTTCGCGGAAACCTGTTTCGAGTAGCCGAATCACCTGACCGCTTCGCTGGCCCCGCAACAGTGTGTGGACACCAAATGATCGGGAAGCCGCGATGCGAACAAGACCGTCGAGATCTTTTCCCAGCACACTGGTTTCGCCATCTGCATCAACCCGAAACACCATCCGGCCCGCTCGGTCAGCGACAAGCGTGTCTCCCGCCGCAGTCACCGCGACATCAATGGGATGAATCACACGCAGCGGTAAGCGTTGAATGACTGGTGCGGAGCGGACGATAATGGGAGCGTGTTGGTGATCATCAGCGAAGGCTGAAGACCATAGAAGGCAGCATGTGAGGAGGAGTTGGCAACAGCGTCGCGTCACAATCTTTTCTCCTCAGGGTGAATATTACCGATCAGCCGAATTAAACCGCAGCTCACGATTGTCACCCGCCGAGACCGCTCCGTCAATCAAATGTCTACCACAGGTACGTTTTTGCCGCAGGAAACGTGCGTCAGTTTCTGCTTGCGAGGACCAGAATTCGAAAAACACGACATAAGTCATTTATGAAAAACAGCTTACGCTGCAACGCGGCGTGTTTGTGGCAAAATGCGAAATCGCCGCCATCCGACAGCCTTTGGCGTCCGTAAGGTGTTATCAGGAGCAAAATTATTGACAATTGCCAGCAATCGTTTGATGCGTGTTCGCAGTCGCGTTGGACTGTCCCACGTCCGTGACTTCGGTGTTGATGGGGCAGTCGAACTCGTGCTTTGTTCACTGCAAAATCAGGGTGCTGCTTTCGTCGCTCGGCGGTCTCCGCCGAGAAATCACGGTGGAGACCACCGTGCTACATTTCGAGTGACTCAAGAGCCCAACATGCCAGCCAGTGAATCCGACAAACAGCTCGTCTATCGAATCCGCCAAGGAGAATCCCAAGCGTGGCAGGAGTGCATCGACCAGTTCGAAGGCCGCTTATTGGCATTCGCCCGAAGTCGTTTGAATGACAAGAGTTCCGCCGAAGACATCGTGCAGGAAACCTTTATGGGATTCCTGAAGGCGCTGCCCAATTACGACGAAAACACGCCGTTGGAGTCGTGGTTGTTTTCGATCGCGGCGCACAAGTTAATCGACGCCATGCGTCGCACGGGTCGCCGACCCACCGTGCCATTGTCCCTGCCGGATTCTGAAGGTAGCGGCGATCGACAGTTGAGCGGCGGGGTCAGGGCCGCTTCTAGTATGATGCGGAGTCACGAACGGTCGCAGTCAGAATCCGCAGTGGTCGAAGACTGCCTGCAGCAGCTGATTTCTGACTTCAAAGACAACGCCGCTTGGGAAAGGCTGCAGTGTGTCGAACTGATTTTCGTGTTGGGATGGCCGAACAAACACGTCGCCACGCGACTAAACATCACCGAACAAGCGGTTGCCAACCACAAGTTCTTTGTGGTGACTAAACTCAAGGACGTCGCCCAAAAAGCTCAGTTGCAAAACGTGAACCTCGCAGAAATGGGACTGGAGTAGGACGGGGACTCCTGCCCGTCGGGAAGCAGCAGTATAAAAAAGGCAGGAGTGCCCGTTCTACGATTTCCGAGAGCCCGAAATCCAATACGACAGTCATCCAATCGACGTCACGCGAGTGCAGGCACTCAGGAATTCCCTGTAACAAACCGCCGATCCTGGCCATGAACGGCTTGTCAGGCGGCAGAGACCACGGTACGATCCGCGATTCGATTTTCCACGGGTTTCCAGCATCGCTCGAGCGTTTGCAGTGCGACGGCACTATCGCTCGCGTCGGTAAAGCCTTTGGTAACAGCGGTTTACTGCTTCTGGGCGAGCCCAGAAAGTCATCCGCTGACACGCCATTTATGGTTCTGTTCGTCTTTTCATCTGGCTGATTTTGTGTTCGAAGGTATTACAGAAAATCTAACATCCGCCTTTTCGGCTTTTCGGGGAACCGGAAAGATCACGGAGGCGAACATTCACAACGGGATGAAGCAGGTCCGCAAGGCACTGCTTGAAGCCGACGTTGCGTTTGATGTTGTCAAAGATTTCGTAGAACAAATCACCGCCAAGGCGATTGGGGCCGATGTCCTGAAGTCACTGAAGCCCGATCAGCAGATCGTGAGCATCGTGCATCAGGGCCTGATTGACCTGATGGCAGGCGATCATACGCTGCCCATCAAGGCTCAGGGCCAAACCGTCATCATGATGTGCGGATTGCAGGGAAGTGGTAAAACAACCACAACCGGCAAGCTCGCTCGTATGCTGATGGAAAGCGGCCACAAGCCGTTGCTGGTGGCCGCCGACTTGCAGCGTCCGGCAGCGATTGAGCAGCTGAAAATCATCGGTGAGCAGGTTGGCTGCACGGTTTACTCAGAAGATCCCGCAAAAAGCGACCCCGTTCAGGTGTGCCGCAACGGCGTCAAGCAGGCCAAGGCCGAAGGCGCGACAGTTGTCATCCTCGACACCGCCGGGCGGTTGGGGATTGACGACGAACTGATGAAAGAACTGCAGCGAATTGACAGTCGGGTCAATCCCGACACCTGTCTGTTCGTGTGCGATGCCATGACTGGCCAAGATGCCGTCAACAGTGCCAAAGCGTTCAATGAAGCGCTGGAACTGGATGGCGTCATTCTCACCAAACTGGACGGTGATACGCGTGGTGGTGCGGCGCTCAGTGTGCGAGCTGTCACGGGAGTCCCGATTAAGTTTGTTGGTGTTGGCGAACAGCTCGACCGACTGGAACAGTTTCATCCTGACCGTATGGCGGGACGAATTCTGGGCATGGGCGATGTGTTGTCTCTGGTTGAGAAAGCTCAGCAAGAGTTCGACGAAGACGAGATGCTGGCCCAGCAGGAGAAGATGCAGAAGGGAAAGTTCACGCTGGACGATTTCCGCAAACAAATGCGGCAGGTCAAAAAGCTGGGCTCCATGACGGAAGTCATGAAAATGATCCCGGGCATGGGCAAAGTCGTCGATCAGATGGGCGATGCGAACCCCGAAGGCGACATGATGCGAATCGAAGGCATCATTGACTCAATGACGCTGGATGAACGCAATCATCCGGACAAAATTGATCGCAGTCGTCGCAACCGGATCGCAAACGGCAGCGGCGTTCAGCCAGCGGAAGTCAATAAACTGCTCAAGGACTTCAGTGCCATGGGCAAAATGATGCAGGACATGTCCAACATGGGCCTAAAAGACCGCATGCAGGCGGTCAAACAGATGGCCGATGGCGGTATGATGAATCCCGGCGCTGATATTCGCGAACGGAAGGTGCGAAGTAAGCGCGGGCCGGTGGATTCGATGGAAATGCGTAAGAAAGAGAAGAATAAACGTAAAGCCGCAATGAAAGCCAAGAAACGTAACCGAAAAAAGTAGGCATTCACAACGTGGTGTGACGCCGGAGTCGCCAGACTTTCGGTCGCCCCAAACCAGCGGGTCTGGGGCACCTGAACTTTGGCGAGTCCAGCGACACAATCAATCAATCAGTTAGTTATTTAGTTTGAGGCACAGCCTCTTGGGGAGTGGTTAATGTCAGTTCGAATTCGAATGAAGCGAATGGGACGCAAACATCGTCCTTTTTATCGCATTTGCATCATGGACCGCCAGCGGGCGCGCGATGGCAAGGCGATTGAAGAAGTCGGTTTCTACGACACTTCTGTGGCCGACAAATCCAAGCGCGTCAGCTTGAATATGGAACGTGTCGATTATTGGCTGTCTGTCGGCGCTGAGCCTTCAGAAAAGGTCAATGCGTTGATCCGGAACGTCAAGAAAGGCAACTGGGGAACAGCGGCTGCTCCGCCACCGATGCAGGCTCCGAAGGCTCCTGAGCCGGAAGCAGTCGCTGAAGAAGCTCCGGCAGAATCTGCCGAAGCAGCGGAAACAACCGCACAAGCACCAGCCGAGTAATTGTTTCGACTGGCCCCGAACCTCGGTTTGGCAGCCTCGTGGAAACAGGTTTGATCTCATGCGGTTCGACGTCTTGACACTTTTTCCGGAGCTGTTCTCGAGCTATCTCGGGCAGAGCATTCTGAAATTGGCAATTCAACGCGGACTGGTGGACGTTCAAACGCACAACTTTCGCGACTTTTCAACTGGTAAACACAGCCAAGTGGACGACAAACCATTTGGCGGTGGACCGGGCATGCTGTTGATGTGTCCACCAATTTTCGATTGTGTGGAATCGGTGGTGGCAGCAGACAGCCGGCCAGCAAAGCTGATTATGATGAGTCCCCAAGGACGAACTCTGGATCAGACGCTGGTCGAAGAACTCGCGCAAGAAGAACGACTGGTTATGATGTGCGGCCGCTACGAAGGGTTCGACGATCGAATCCGAGAAGGCCTGCAACCGATGGAAATTTCGGCTGGTGACTTCATCTGCAACGGTGGAGAAGTGCCAGCCATGCTGCTGATTGATACGGTGATTCGCCTGATTCCAGGTGTACTCGGCGATGAAACCAGCAGTCGTTATGATTCGTTCAGCAATGCTGGATTACTGGAACATCCGCAGTACACGCGGCCTCGAGAGTTTCGAGGAATGGCGGTGCCGGAAATTTTGTTGAGCGGGAATCACGAAGCCATTGCGAAATGGCAACACGAACAGAGTCTGAAGCGAACAGCCGAACGAAGGTCTGACCTTCTAAAATAGATCCTCACAGCGTGGCCGAACTCAGCAGAGTTTGGTGACAAGACAAGTAGAGCTTTTGGTTGAGGCGATGCCTCAAAGGAACCCGATCGATGAGAAATAAACTTCTGGACATTGCAGAACAATCAAGTCTGCGCGAAACGCCTTTGAACTTCGCCGTCGGCGATACTGTCGAAGTGCATACGCGAATTCTTGAAGGCACCAAAGAACGTATTCAGGTCTTTACCGGAGTCGTGCTGGCCAAACGCGGTTTTGGGATGAGCGAAATGTTTACCGTGCGACGTATTGTTGCGGGCGAAGGTGTCGAACGAACCTGGCCGGTGAACTCGCCCAAGATCTCACACATTGAGATCGTGCGACACGCCCGCGTGCATCGTGCAAAACTGTTCTACTTGCGAGAACGAACAGGCAAAGCCACGCGTCTGCGCGAACGAAAAGCCAAAGCGTGGGAAATTGATCCGAACGCGAAGAAGAAATAGATCGCACCGTTGCCAGTACGTTCTTCGCCGCATGGACTGGCAACAATGGATCTGTTGAATCACAATTGGCGATGGTCTGAACCTCGGGTTTCTCAGACCATCGCCTTTTCGCTGCGCTGGAAATCGTTTAACCCGTGGTCTCAGACCACTGGTTCTGACAATTTTACGTGACATGAGTGCAGATCAATGAAACGCTTCCTAGACAAGCTGCTGGGCGACAAGGGAGAGCGTGCAGCGGCGCGGTTTTTGAAAGGCTTGGGCTTTAAGATTCTGGCCAAACAATACCGCGACCAAAGAGGTGAGATCGACATCATCGCCCAAGATGGTTCGCAGATCGTCTTCGTGGAAGTGAAGACTCGCCAGTCCACTGACAAGGGTCAACCCTACGACGCCGTCGACATTCACAAGCAACGCAAGCTGACAACCTTAGCATTGGCTTGGCTGAAAAAGCACAAGCGGTTGGAACAGTCGGCCAGATTCGATGTCGTTTCGATCGTGTGGCCAGATGACAACCAAGAACCACAAATTCAGCACTTCATCAACGCCTTCGAAGCGACAGGTTTCGGACAATTCTACAGCTAACGCTGGCAGACCAACGCGACTTCGGTTGCTCACACTCTCGAACCCAACAAGAATCAAAATGCCAGACTCTCCTGTGACCGTTGTGTTGCTTGCCACAGATCTGATGCTCAGTAGTACAGTCAGCGGCTACGCGGCGGCCGCCGGGGCCAGCTTCAAAGCCGCAGCAACGGCCGCCGAAGCGGCTGATCATGTTGCGAGTGCGGAACACGTCTTGCTGCTGGTCGATCTTGGCTGTGCGGGGCTGGACGTGAGTGCTCTGGCGGCCATGATTCCCGAACAGATCCTGCGCAACGCAGTCGCCTACGGTCCACATGTCCATGTGCAGAAACTGCAGGCGGCGACAGACGCGGGCTTCGGTCAGGTGATGAGCCGTGGCCAGTTTTCGGCTCAGGCGGGCCAACTGATCTCGGCCAGCATTCGCTAACTCAGTCACTGAAATCTGAGCTACCAGCCCATCGACATGTTGGTTTCGATGACCCGTTGAGATTCGTGCAGATCCGCTCCGGTTTCCAGCATGTACAGCCGAATCGCGTGCAGCTTGTCGCCGGAAGCCCGCGTCAGACAATCTCGAGCCACATCGCACGGCATCGCCTTGCCGTTGAGCCCCAATAGCCCTTTGCTGATTACCCACAGATCGCGCGGACGCTTGGTGATGCGAAGGATGCGTTCTTCCGGGTAATGCTGCATCGCAATATGTTCCGCCTGCTCATTGCTAGTCGCCCAGCTCAGCATGATGTGTGATTCGGTCTCAATTTCGTACAGAGGCATCTGCTGATTCCGATTCCCGTTCGAAGTGACTGACGGGCTCTTGAAAGAATGGAAGTGGCGGCGGCAACGCTGGGTGGAGTTTAAGTCGCTTTGCTCCCCGTTTGAAGAGCGCCACAAAAATGTTCGGCGTGTTCTGCGTCGCAACCCATTACAGAATGTTCGTAGACCAATCGCCATGGATTCGGAAAACTTTGGCTTTTGCGCGACTATCCAGCGGTCGGATGTGGGTTTGATAGACCACAGCGCTGACGATCAGCTGTTGTCGTCGAAGCGTCTTCCCGATCTTTGTTCGAGCCGTTGCTCAATCTACAGGAGCTTCCCATGAATTTTCGCACAGTCACTTTGTCAGCCATGCTTGTGGCAACCGGCGTGTTTTCCACGTCGTCAGTCAACGGTCAACCCCCCGGTCGCGGCGAAGGACGCGGAGACGATTCGCCGGGCATGATCGAACGCCTCATGAACTTCGACAAAGACGAAGACGGCAAACTCAGCAAAACAGAAGTGCCCGAACGACTGCAAAGCATGTTTGTTCGAGCGGACAAAGACGAAGATGGGCTGCTGACGAAGGATGAAATTCGTAAAGACTTCGCAGGCCGCGAAGGTGGCCCGCGCGGTGAAGGTGGTCCTCCGCCAGGTGGCGGTCGTGGTGGTGAAGGCGAGGATGGTCGCGGCAGGCCTTCCTTCCCAGTGATGACTGCTTTGGACGCCAATGGCGACGGAGAACTCTCGGCCGCAGAAATCAACAATGCCACGGCCGCATTAAAGAAGCTGGATCGCAACAAAGACGGACGCCTTGACCATGAAGAACTCCGTCCCGCATTCGGCGGACGTGGCGAAGGTCGAGGCGAAGGCGGTGGCGGCGATCCTGCGGCGATGGCTCAGAACATGCTGGACCGCATGGACAAAGACAAAGACGGCAAATTGTCAGGTGATGAAATCGAAGGACGCCTGCGAGAAAACCTCGAACGTGTCGACACCAACTCAGACAAAGTTATCGACAAGGCGGAACTCACAGAAATGGCCAAACGTTTTCAGGGCGGTGGCCGCGGACGTGACGGGCGTGATGGACGCGACGGTCAGAATGGTGGCCGCGGACGCGACGGTCAGGGCGGTCAGGGCGGTGACAAACCTCGTCGTCCACCCATCGAAGAATAACCAACAGCCCGTCATTCTGATTCTGGCGACACAGCCTGCTGCAGGATCTCCTGCAGCAGTTCAACATCGATGTTGCCGCCCGACAGGATCACACCCACACGTTGCCCTTGAAACGACTGCCCCGGCTGCATCATCGCAGCCAGCGGAACGGCGGCTGATGGTTCTACCAGCAGTTTGCCAAGATGCAGCATCGCTGCGGTCGCCCGTCTGATGGCTGCTTCGTCAACCGTTAGAATTTTGTCGACGAGTTCCTGAATGATCGGAAACGTGAAACTGCCCAGCGGTGTGCGCAGTCCGTCTGCGATTGTGTCGTAGCGAATTGGTGCTTCGATCCTGCCACTCACGACGCTGCGAAACGCATCGTCCGCCCATTCGGGTTCGGCCGCGAAGACCTTGATCTGTGGCTTCAGATTTTTCAATGCCACCAAAGAACCGCTCAACAATCCACCGCCGCCGACAGGTATAATCACGGCATCCAAGTCAGCGACGTCTTCGAAAAGTTCGACCGCTGCCGTGCCCTGTCCAGCGATCACTTGAGCGTCATTATACGGATGCACAAACGTCGCGCCGGTCTGCCGCATCACGCGTTCTGCGGCGGCCTGTCGAGCTTCCGCCGTGGGCTCACAAAACGTGGGTTCGACACCAAACCTCCGAACAGCGGAAATCTTGACTGCCGCCGAATTGTGCGGCATCACAATGTGAGCCTTGATGTTTCGCAAGGCCGCCGCGCGCGCCAACGCGGCCGCATGATTGCCAGAAGAATGCGTGACGACTCCCGCCGCCCCTTCTTTTGCAGTCAATGACAACACGGCATTGCACGCACCGCGCGCCTTAAAGGCACCCACATGCTGCAGGTTTTCGCACTTAAAGAACACGTCTGCCTGCAACAGTTCGTTGATCAACGGCGCGGTCACAACCGGCGTACGAATCACGCTGTCTCGAATCCTGGCGGCCGCAGATCGAATGTCGTCCGGCGTGATACAAAAGCGGTCTGTCATAATTTGGTCGCTGGCTGTCCTGGATTCAATTCAACTTCGGATCGTGCGGGCCACGTCGGGCGATAGAGTCGTAAGTCTCGCCCTGCACCCACTCGGCGAAAATCATCCGCCGCATCGAGGTCTGTCCATGCGGGAGAGTAACGGCTGATCTTTTGAACGGATCGGTCATCTCGAGTCACAATCAAACTGATGGCGTTCTGCTGTACCATATGGCGGACATCCTCCATGTCTCGATAATTGGGTGCATGCAGCACGTCATGTTGGCGTGCGGAACCGAAAAACGCATAAGACCGTTCGTCCAAAACCAGAATTCGTTCCGGAGCCCGAAACAGGTCATTGCGAAAGCAGTCTGTGCTGTAGAAGGTGTCGTAGTGACTGGCAAATCCCGCGTGCCATCGATTCGCCACGTTAACGGTTGCCACCGGGACAGCAACCATCAGAATGGCCACCAAAATCCCTTTCGCCGATCCCGATCGACGCCATAATTCCAAAGCCAGATGGAACAGAATCACAGCCATAAGTCCCACAGCGATTGCAAAGTTGACGTCCAGTTCTGTCCGGCTGTAGAAGCGGACCAATAGCTGCCAGAACGCAACGACGACCATGCTCATGCCAGCCATAGCAGCGATTCGTGATGGCATTCGTTGAGCGACCATCTGCACCAACACGCCTACGGCCAGCACCATGATTGTCAGAAAGCACAGCGAATACCTGATGGGCGTGTAGGCCCAGCGAAGGTGATTGAGCGTCTCCGGCTGATCTTCCACCAGCATCGGCGTGGTCAACGCAATCAGACCGGTCACCAGCAACAACACGATCAGAATCAACATCCGCTGCAATTGCTTCTCACCGCGATGCCAACGCTGACAGACGACAAAAACCAACGCCAACAGGACACTCGGAAGCAGCAGCATGATTACAAAATGAATGGGCCCACAGAGTTTCCAAATCGCATCCATCAACAAAGCGGGAACCTGCGAATCACCATTGAAGGCCAGGGTGGTTTTCAGCAGATCCGGATGCGTAATTCGCTCACGCATCACGGCTGATCCCTTCGGAAAGAACACATGCCCCGTCATCACGTAATTTCGAACATACCAATAGCCGCCCGCCAGCAGCGAAATCCCCACACTGACCACACTGTCTCGAACCGCTTTTCGGAAACCTCCCGCAGCACAGATCAGCCAAAAAAACACCAGTCCCAGCAGCAGCGCATACCCGGTGGCGAAGAATTTTGTGCCGGCCAGAACTCCCAGCGACAGCCCGAACAGCAAACGATCTCCAACCGCCTGCGACTTCTGATATCGTAGCGCATAGCCCAGTCCGGACACAAAGAACGCCACCACCATTAAGTCGTTGGATGCGTCGTCCGTCTCGTGAACCGTGGTGTACACGGCAATCGCCGCCAACGCCACAAAATGCCGCCACCAACCACCCACGCCGAACTGCCGGGCGACTTCCAGCAGCCCCGCGACCCACACCACCATCACCGGCAGATTATTCAACGGCGCAAAAAAGTCACCGCTGAACGCGCCACAAAACCACAGCCCCAGTACTTCGCTGTTCGCAGAATCTGACCAGCGCGGCGATGCTGTGGCCGCAAACGACCCGGTCTGAATCCAGATATCAAGCACCGGCAAATGGTACATCAGACAGTCGTAGTCCACGGGAAACGTCAACACCCCGTTCACCAGACTGTGCCCCACAATCAATCCCGCCACGGCACTCCATAACCACACGCTGACTCCCGACTCAGACGCTCCAGCGTTATGAATCGACGGACTCACACGCAGCCCACGCAGCAGCCATGACACAACTACCGGAGCCAACAGCAACGACGGGCGTGACAGCAATCCGGTTGCCCCTAAACAGGTCAGGCTGATGATCCCGATGGAAACAGACAGCACTGTTGTGTGCAGTATTCGCTGGCAAGCGGAATCCTGTGGATACATCCTGTAAACCGTTGTTGCACACGTCCGCACAGTCGCAACCGTTGAGACCAGCCACAGCACACTCCAAATCGCATCGTCCATCAATCGGTCCCTGAATCTTCCCCTGCGGTCGACTTCGTTTCGTCTGCCACATTCGCGGCGACCTCTTTCGGGGCTGGCGGCGACTCGGGTTCATGAAGGTGGTTCCACAAACAACCCAGAGCCGCATAGCCACAGGTTCCAAAACGCCCATTCGGACCACTGTCCACTTTCTGAGCCAAGTCTAGATCTGTCCGGAACAGGGACATCTGTTCCTGTGCGAGCACATCGTACGTCATAATCGAACCATCTTTGGCACACGCCGCAACGAACAGCCCGTCGCGAGAAAATGTCGTTCCGTAGACCTCCGCCGAATGCCGGAACATATGCAACAGCGTTTCGTCTCGCAGACTCCACAACCGCACCGTCCAGTCACCGCTGCACGTCACAACCGTGTCACCGTCAATGCTCATATCAACGGCCTTCACCGCGCCCCAGTGTCCTTCCCACGTCGAAAATTTCTCCGTAGAAAGATCCCACACGCGAATCAGATGGTCATGGCCGCCGGTGATGACACGTTTGTCATCCGGTGTGAAGACGCAGCATTCCAGCACCGCTGGAGATTCAATCGACTGCAGCAGCTGTCCTGTAAACATGTCCCACACCTTCAGTGTCTGATCCCAAGCAACAGACACCAACTGGCGACCATCCGCAGAAAAGGCCATATCAGCGACCGACGTTTCATGTCCTTCTAAAGACATGACCTCAATTCCGGTTTCCACATCCCAGACACGCATCATTCCCTGTTCGCAGGCGCTGACCACTTTCTGAGAATCCGACGTGAAGCGGACGACCGTCACGCGGTCGCTGTGCCCGGTAATCGTCCGCAACAGCGTCCCCTGATCTGTCCACAGACGCACCGTGCGGTCGTCACTTCCGGTGACCACCATGCTGCCGTCCGCATTGAAGGCAATATCATTCACACCTTTGCGATGGCCGTTAAGATTGGTGATGAGCGGCGGGTGAGGCCAGAACACGACAACCATGACCGCCACCAGTAACCCCGCGACCAGCGTGATCAACGTCCACCGACTCTTTCCCGCATGACTGATGGGCACACCAGTCGGGGAATTATCAGAAATATCATCGGCGGACATACGGCTAATATTCTCCCACCACTTCGCCATCGGCACTGGTAAACGAACGCCGCAGAGTTTCCAGATTCACAGACTCCGAAATCAACCGCACGGAACCATCACACAACGCCACGTTGGCCGTGCCCGGATGCAGACTACGCGGCCCCGCATTGCTGTCTGCCGAATTTTGAAAACTGCAATCCAATCCGCCCGGCAGCGGGTCACAATACGCTGTCCAGTCCGACGCCGAATCATCGTTGATGCCTCGGCATTCATTGTCACAATCCAACCCCACACTGGAGGCCCCCGGTCCGGGATACATCCAAGCACCACGACTATCACGCACGGAATTCTGACTGCGAATTTCTGCCACGCACACCGTGTTGGATGACCCGTCCGTCAATTGCCCGATCCGCAAACCCTGATTCTGCCCCATCACGCCACGATATTGGTTGTCGTCCCAGTAGATCTGTCCCCAGCTACCGCTGCCATAATTGGCCGCATAATTGCCGCGACTCAACAGAGTGCCCAAGATCGGTTCAAACCACAAATCGCCCGCCACGTCACTCGGACAACGGAAGGCCGACACATGAGAGCTCGCGAAGTCGGCATTCACGACATCCGTCGTCGGCAACTCCGCGTCGTACAATTGAGACAGCGGACCTTGT
>JBDNHJ010000405.1:0-5696 GCA_041688835.1 Fuerstiella sp. | reverse complement strand
TCTGGAATCGTCGCTGGGGAAACTGAAGTCCTTCGAAGGCGATTTCGACAAAAGTGGTTTTACGAGTCTGCTTCCGGCCTTCGGTGCTCTCGTCGGGAAGCTGACTCCCGAAACGATCTACCAGGCGTTGGTCTCTGTCCCGGGCAAGAAAGTGCAGCATTGGGTCACGCAGCATCTCGGGCAAACCTTCCTCTCCAAACGCCGACTCGCGCTTCAGAATTAGCGCAACACTTTCCATGTGAATGACAGCGGATGGCAATGCCAAATTTTCAACAGCCCACACTCACACTGCTGTATTTGCAGTGTTTTCTACTGCCAGTCGTCGAGCAGCGCCGTCCAGACGCGCGTGTGATGCAGAGCCACCGGGTCTGGATCCGCCGCGTTGGCCGCCCACACCACGACTCGTTCCAGCGTCTTTTGATGCACGCGAATTTCCGCCGACTTCATCCATTCGACAAGTCCCTTCTGTCCTGCATTCCTGACAACATCGACCGTGCCTCCACGCGCGGCAATCTGCCTGAGCAACGGAACGGGTGTTGCCTGAGACCACAGATCATCACCCTTAAACAGCGAAGCGAAACCTGTCAATCCTCGCTCCAGATGCTGACGAATCTGACACTGCAGTTTCGACTTCTTCTTCACCAGATCACGACGATGGCGCGCCAGAATCTGAAGTTGCTGATGAATCGGATCAAACGGTTTTTCGATCAGCCCGAAGCCATTGATGGCCGCTCGAAAGATGGCGTCCAGATCGTTGTCATCCGTCTTGATGTCGCCGTGTTCCGGCTGCCGATAATAGCTCGACGCAAACGGATGCACGATGCGCGTTTCGAAGCCCGCATCACGGAAGGCTCGCAGCGGCGGCTTGTGATAGATGCCCGTCATTTCCACCGCGAAAATGACGTCCGTGAGTCCATGTTTTTCGATCGCCTGTTTCAGAGTCAGCACGGCGATCCGAAAGCTGCTGCGGTTGTGTTCGACATCGGTCGGTTCGACGATGACCGTGCCATAGAAATCGACCAGCATCCATTTCGATCGAGCCTTCGCGCAATCGACCGCAACGATGCCAAATTTATCCGGTCCAACCTTCTGAACACGCGGCTGAATGACTCCCTGCGGCCTGCCAAGAACCGCTTTCTTAAACTTCTGCGATCGACTTCGTTTACGTTTTGTACGAGATTTACGACTTGTAACCATTCCAACGGTCTCCTTGAGTGTGAAAGTGAAAGTGACACTTCCCACAACGGCAGTTGGAATGGTTCTTCTTGTATTAATTCAAGCGGGCCACGTACTAGTTGGGCAGCGCCAGTTTTGAGTGTCTGCGAAGGAAAACACACGCTAAATCAGAATGAAACATCGAGCCGTGCTTCTCCCCCGTGGGGGAGAAGATGGCCGAAGGTCAGATGAGGGGGCCTTGGTGGATGAAGGTCCCGAAGAGCAATTGAAAGTTGAATGAAAAACCCCTCACCCTAACCCTCTCCCCTAAAAAAGGGGAGAGGGGACAAACGCAGCGAATACTCGCATCGCGACCAAAACTGGCGCTGTCCAGCTAGGCTCGCAACCAGATCAGCAGTGACGCCCTAGCCGATGGATTCGACGAAACGCTGTGGGTCGACTCCGATGTCGGTTTCGCGGCGGACAATGTCAAACGCATCCGCAATCATGCTCTGCCGATTTGCTGCGGAATCTTGCTGAAGATTTTGCCTTCTGCCATCGCGCACGCCCGTGCGGTTTCCCGATCATCGCCGATACCACGATCCGCCCGCGCATGTCGGTGACTACGCCTACAGCTGGGAAGACGCGGGAATCGACCGCGAGCGATTTGCCGACTTCGATTATCAGTTCGGTCACTGATCGATGCGACGTGTTTTGCGGCAAAACCAAGGACCGAAAATTCATAAACGCACCCATTTCACACAGAGGTGCGATCTTGAATGAAACAAGCGTGTCCTGCCCAACGAATGCCGCACGCTTCCCGCACGCTTTTGATGCGGTTAGGATGCGTCTTCGAGCGTTTTCCTCTTCCAGCCGGTCCCGCGATGTCTCAAGTTTCTGAAGTCCTGCAACTCGGTCGCCACATCACTGTGTTACCTGTCGTTCATGGCAGTGGCGATTTTGCCGTCGAAGTGCGCCGCGTCATGCTGGCGAATGAATTCGACTGCCTCGCGGTACCGCTGCCTCCGTCGTTTCAGAACGAAGTCGAAGCTGCCGTGCAATGGTTGCCCAATGTGTCGGTTGTGTTGCAGCGGGAAGCGATCAACACCTTTCAGAACGATGGTGAATTCGATCCGGACGCAGACGATGATGACGATGCCGACAGCCTATTCGGCGATGAAATCGATGGGCACGCCAGCTATGTTCCCATCGACCCCTGCCAGCCCGTGATCGCCGCGTTGCGAATTGCCATGCAGGAACACGTACGCCGCGAATTTATTGATATTGAAGACGACGAATATCTACCGGTGACGGCATCATTGCCCGACCCGTATGCTCTGAAGCAAGTTAGCGTCGAACGTTTTGGTGCGGCCGTGTTGCCTGCATTGAGTACACCGGAAGATGCGAGTCACATTCGCCGCATTCACTGGATGGCGAATGAACTGCATCGCCTGACGAAAGATCACAAGTCGATTTTGTTGGTTTGTAGTTTGCTGGACTGGCCGTGGGTTCGAGACGCGTATCAATCAGTCGTCGATCGTCCTGTCGCGCCGCGAACGGCTGGCAACCCCGCTCAGATTTTTGCGGTTGAGCCTCGAACACTGACCTTCATGCTGGGCGAGCTGCCCTTTTTTACCGGCTGCTACGAAACCGCGCGAGCGGAACTGGATGATGACGAAAACCTGTCGATCGACGGCATCAAAGCTCTGCTGCTGGCGACCCGGGACAGCTATAAGGCGGAGCTCAAAAAACGCGCGCGACCGATCACTCCACAGTTGCTGATGGTGCTGTTGAAGTACATCCGGAACCTATCGTTGATTGAACGCCGATTTACTCCCGACCTGTATACGCTGGTGACGGCAGCCAAACAAATCGCCGGTGATCAGTTTGCCATTCATTTGGCCGAAACAGCGCGCGACTATCCCTACTTCGATATCGAAGAGGAATACCCTGAGGTGCGGTTCGGCATCGACAAGGTGATGCTGCCGGATTTTTCACAGTTATCTGTGGTCAGCCGATTGCCCGGGCATCCGGTTGTCTGGAGAAGCTGTGCCTTGAACGCACCGCCGGATCGTGAAAAGCAAATCGAATGGGAAAAAACATGGAATCCATTCGGGCAATGCAGCTGGCCGCCAGAAGATGTCGCGATCGAAAATTTCCGCACACATATCAAGGACGTGGCCTTGGATATGCTGGGCAACGATCTGGCGAAGACAGAAAAGTTCACGGCCAGCATGAAGGACGGCCTCGACATTCGCGAAACGCTGCGGAACTGGCATACGGGTGAATTGTATGTCCGCGTCTTCCCGCCGGCTCGTGGCAAGATCGATTGCGTGGTGATGCTGTTCGATTCTCCCGCCGATCCTCGTGAGTATCCGTGGCGGATTACGTGGCACGCCGAAAACCATGACGAATCCACGCTGTCTTTGTTTGCGACGGACTTCAATAAAGAAGTCATTGGCCCCGGAATCGCCTTGGCGCAGTATGGCGGCTGTATGTTTCTGTTTCCGCCGCGACCAATTCAGGATGTCTTTCGCGATCCGCAGTTTGACTTTACAGATACCTTGGAAGAGCGACTGGTCGCCGCAGCTTTGCACTACAGTCGAGAAAAACACGTTGCGTTGCTGAGCTACAAACCGCCGGGAGCCGGCTGGCGACGATTGGCTCGCAAACATCACAAGAAGTTGATTCACGTCCCGCTGTCGCGGTTCGGCCCGGCGACGGTCGAAAAACTTCGCATGTTTCATGTGCTGAACGGGCAACAGGTCCGTACTTACGCGGCTGACTTTATTCGAAAACCTTAGAGCCACTGACTTGGCTTAGAAGTCGATCGCGAAGCGAGTTCCGGCGATCAGATAAGTTCCGCCGTCCGTTCCGGTGGCAGGATTTCGATCGTCGATGTCGCCATAGACGAGGTTGAATTGCAGCTTGGAGAACGCTGTCCAGTACCAGTTGAGCGCCAGCGAACCCGATTCGCCAACGCCACCAAGAATATCTGCATCAGAGAGGTCCAAGTACGAATAGCGAGCGGCTACGCCCCATGCTCCCCAGCCTCTGGCTTTGCCACCGCCACAGCGATCCATCAGAAAGAAGTCTTCGAATGGTTCGAGGCGTCCAATGGTTCCGCTGGTTCGATTGTACGGGATGTGTTCGCCCGTCAGCATATAGTTGGCGTAGACGTAGCCACCACCGAACTGAGTATCCGCAAAGCCATCGCGCTGCATAAAGTTGTGCATGTACTCGCCGGCAACTTGTAGAGGGCCAACATTAAGGAGTCCTTCCACGGCCAGAGTTTCGTACCAGTCCGCTCCTGCGATTCGCCCCGTGTCCAACCAGCGAGAATTACTTCGGGCTTCCGGTCGAGTGCGGAAGCGGCCCTCATTGCTGTGGCCGTCTGTGTTTGTGTCGTCGCCATCGGGCTTGGCGAACATGCCAGCCACCGCCCAGTGAAAGTAACCGCGTCCCTTAGAACTTTCGTCGTACCACGGACTGCCGACCACGCGAAAGTTAAGGCTCATCTGCCGCTGGTCACCTAAGTACGATCCATCGGTGACGACGTTCTCCATGAGGTACGCACCATAGCGCCAGTTGATCGATTCGTCGTCTGTGTGACCGTACATGCAGACACCGGGGCGACGAGCGTCTTCATTAAACGCTTCGATGACGAATGGTCTTTCGGTGAATACGTTGAAACGGCTACTGTTGATATGGTCTAGGCCGAGCGGTCGTTTTTGGTTTCCGATCAACAACTGCTGATTGTTAGGCAGATTCTTAAACCCGATGTAGACGTCCTTCATCTCAGGCGTACCGGGCTTGTTGAAGTCGAGTTGCACTCGCCACAGCATGGTTTCCTTAATGTCGCCACTCATTTCCAAACGAATACGTCGGAAAGCAAACCGGTCTTCGGGGTCCGACCCGTCAGTCGCAGCTCCGGAAATCGGGTTTTCGAGGAATCCCACTCCGCCATCGTCGTTGATGAAGTCCCAATAGTCCGCATGTATTCGTCCGCCGATTTTGAAGGTGGGTTTCTTCGCCGCATCCGCCTTCTTCTTTTTTTCTGCCTTGTCGAACGCGGACCACGCGTCGTCTAATTCTGACCAGCCTGCTTCCAGCTTCTGCAGACGATCTTCAAAGCTGGGCTCGTCGTCCTTACCAGATTTTTCCGCACCTACGTCTTCGTCTTCATCTTGGCCTTCATCTTCATAGGGGAACGCCAGTGGCAAGTTCGACGTGTCAGGACTGGAAGCATTGCGAAACGGATTTGATTTCGCCTGTTCGAGCTCAACCAAACGCTGTTCCGTTTGTTGCAATCGACTGAGGATTTGTTCGAAGGTGACATCCTCCGCCAGGAGGCTTTGTCCGCCAGCAAGCAGCAACGTGCATAAGGAATACGAGAGCAGCTTGTTTGCCACGACAGATTCTTCCATGAAGACGGCGGTCTTTGATCCAAGTGTGCGAGGCCGCGCAGCAAGTCCGTTATCCGGACAGATCGCCATAATCGTTGCAGCAGGCGTATGACCAGCGGCACGTTGCATCCAATC
>JBDNHJ010000404.1:0-7787 GCA_041688835.1 Fuerstiella sp. | reverse complement strand
GGCTCCATCGGGCAACTCGCCGTTGATCCCCTGGTTTTTAAGCTTACCATTTTCGTTGTTGCCGCAGTCCAGTGTCAGATTGCGAACATAGAAGCCGTCATTGCCGTATTCCTGCGGGTCCCAGAGATATAGCAGGGATGCTCCAGCGGGCGGCGAATCGCCTTGAACCCACTTCAAAGTAGCTCCATTGCCTTCGATGGCAGCGGGCATTTTTCGCTCGGTGGACAGTGTTCCCGATAGCCCGCTGCCGTTCTTCCAAACTCGGATCTCAGTTGTCCGATAAATCTTTCCCGCTTCGAATTCCAGAATCCCGTTGTCGTTAAAGGCGGCCAGCAGTTGGGTCTTAATTTCCTGCGTGTGGTCCGGCAGCATTCCACCACCGTCCTGGGCGTGTCGGACTAGGTGTCGAGGTTGCTGAGCTGCAGACAGTGTGCCTAGCCCCCCCCAAGACCTAAGATCACTAGTGTGACAATTCCTGTGATTGTTAACGATTTCATGGCAAATCCTTGGCGAACATCGGATGTGAAACGTGACAACGCAGCGTCATGCACGGCAATTGGGATTCCGACGGTACTGACTCGGGAATTGTAGAAGGATCAGACCTAAGGACCATGTCTTCTCCGTACGAAGTAGATTCGCAGCCATATCACAGAGATAGGCCAGTTCTAGATCGACGCATCCTGCCCGCGTTTCCAACACATGTTTTGGGATTTCGCCGGTTGCTTAACCAGATTCAAAGTCCGACTCACCGCAACCGGAGGAAAAAAGGTGTCAGAAGAACAAAGCTGTCAAGGTGTGGCGGGATAAACCGGTTTGGAATAGAGAATGAAAGTTTCCTGACCCTAAAACTGTTGATGGAGCGACGAATTGTCAGATGGTCGCCAAGCGTGTTCCGGTCAGCATGCAGCCACAGCAAAATGTCGCGTTGCAGCATATTATTGGCAGAAGAATGTCGATAAAGTGGCAGATGCGATTTGTACGTGAATTCAATGGACATGTGTTGGGTGGCGTTCGTCAGTCTGGCAGCGTTAGGGCCGTTCGCGAAATGAGTGTCCTGCTTAAATATTGGCGGCATCCAACCCCGTTAATTGTCAGTTTCCAGCCACCGATTGCTTCATCAGTGTATCCCGATTCACAATGCCCGCGACGATTCGATCTCTCATCACTTCTGACAACGTGAAACTGCGAGTGCGACAGTACGCCGCAGTGACGCCCGTTCGCGGCGTGGTGATTTGTCTGCATGGAGTCCAAAGCCATTCCGGCTGGTACGAATACTCATCACAGCAAATGGCAGCGGCGGGATTCGAAGTCTATTTCGCCGACCGCCGCGGTTCTGGCTTAAACGGTCGCCAGCGCGGCCATGCCGATCATGGCCAGCGATTGTTGCACGACGTGCGGCAACTGGTCCGACTGGTGCGACAATATCATCCCGACAAATCGATCACATTGCTGGGCCTCAGTTGGGGCGGAAAAATTGCCGCCGCGTTTGCCGCCGCGTTTGCCGCCACATTCCCCGACTTAATCGATCGACTGGCGCTGTTGTGTCCGGGATTGGAGCCGAAGATTGGCCCCAACTGGTGGCAGCGAATCCAGCTGAGCTTTGCGCGCAGTCACGACATTCGCCACAAACACGTGTTGCTTCCGCTGAACGACTCACGGATGTTCACGGATGTCGCCGAACACCAACAATTTATCGACGACGATCCACTGGCGCTACATGCCGTGACCAGCGGCTTCCTGAACGCAGGCCGCGACCTGGATCAAATCCTGCGAACTCAAGCGACCAACATCTGCCAACCAACATTGTTAATGCTGGCTGGCAAAGATCGCATTATCAACAACGCACAAACCAAATGTCGCGTCGACGAATTTTCATCACAGCACGTGACAACAATCGAATATCCAAATGCGCAACACACGCTGGAATTCGATTCCAGCCGTGATCGCATTGTCCGCGATTTAGTCACTTGGCTGAACTGGCCGTGAGACTCAGACTTCAAGGTGCCCCTGCAGAATTCGCAACGTTCGCGTCACACCATCGGGTCCGACTTTCGATCCATGTCCCGGACCTTCGTCGTCTATGAAACCCACATACTTGCCGGGGCCGAAAAACACGCTCTGCAGATCAGCGGGATCTCCCACCAACACAGCAAATCCACCTGCCTGAACTTCCTGCAGATATGTCACCGGGCCATGTTCCGCATAGTGAGCCGCGTTGTGCAAACCTTTCGCTTCGTTGGCATCCAATTGCTGAGAAATCGTGTCCAGCGTCCGTGTTTCGATCGTCGCGGAATCCACTTCGATCTCCACAATCTGAGACCGTTTTTCGGCAGAATCATCGCAACAAACAACGCTGATTTTCAGTGCTGACATACGCTATTTCTTTTTCAAAAGCTGTGTTTGAGTGAATTCGTGAACGCAGTAATCTAACGACAAGGATGCTTCCGTCCAGCAATCACGACTCGTAGGTCACGCTCCCGAGTAACGCCTAACAACGCTGCGGTTTGCCATGGTAGCAACCGTGTTCCCCAACAATGCCAACTGTGATTGGTATGCAGGAGCATACCCTACGGCACTAAAACGGCTTTCCAATGACTCCCGATCACGTCTATGCTATTCAAAAATCGCCCCGCCCAGTTTCCTGCCGAGAGTTCTTATGCAACCCCGACGGACTTTTCTGAATCACACAGCGCATTCTTTTGCCGGCCTAGCAACCGCGACGATGCTGTTCGAAGAATCGGCGGCAGCCGCCACCACGAACAGCGCCGTCGAAGTCCTGCACCATCCAGCGAAAGCCAAACGCGTCATCCAGTTGTTCATGGGTGGAGCCGCCAGCCATGTCGATCTGTGGGACCACAAACCCGCGTTGGAAAAACATCACGGTGCCGCGTCGGACTTCGGAGAACACGTCGAAACGTTTCAGAATGGACTCGGCCCATGGATGAAATCACCGTTCCAATTCGCGCCGTACGGGGAATGCGGAAAAATGCTGAGCGATGTTGTTTCACCGCTGGCAGACTGCGTGGACGACATCGCTTTCATACACAACATGGTTGGCAAAACGGGCGTGCATAGCCAAGCAACATACCTGCAGGCCACCGGATTTCAGCGACCCGGCTTTCCGGGAATGGGAGCGTGGGTCAGCTATGGTCTGGGAACGCTAAACGAAAATCTGCCCACGTTTGTCGTCCTGCCCGATCATCGCGGCTTTGCCAGCAACGGCCCCAAAAATTGGGGATCGGCATTCCTGCCCGCCAGCAATCAAGGAACCACGATCTTCCCGCAGCGCAGGAATCCGATCGCCGATTTATTACCCGACGCCGGCTTCGTCACCCCAGACAGTGACGCGGCGGGACTGAAGCTGTTGCAGCAACTGAACACCAACTACAAAGACACCAGACAAGGCGATTCAAGACTGGAAGCCCGAATCCGCAGCTACGAACTAGCCGCCAAAATGCAATTGAGCGCGCCAGAAGCGTTTGACTTGTCGAGCGAATCGAAACAAACGCTGCAGATGTATGGACTGCAAAATCCAGGAGCCACCTATCCGGACCACATCAACATCCCTGAAGAAATCGAATACTTCGGTCGAAAATGCTTAATCGCGCGACGGCTGCTAGAACGCGGTGTGCGGTTTATCCAGATCTGGTCCGGCAACGACAATGGTTTCCCACGTCGAAACTGGGACAGCCACGAAGACATCGAACGCGACCACAAACCGCTGGCCACAGGCATGGCCGTCGGAACAGCGGCGCTACTAAAAGACCTCAAGCAACGCGGCTTGCTGGAAGACACCATCGTGCTGTGGACCACCGAATTCGGCCGCATGCCTTCGACTCAAGGCAGCAAAGGTCGAGACCACAATCCGTTTGTATTCACCAACTGGATGTGTGGCGGAGGCATCAAGCCCGGCGTGACCTACGGCGAATCCGATGAATGGGGCTACAAGCCGCTGGACCGTGACAACCCGACGCAGGTCTACGACATTCACGCCACGCTTCTGCACCAGCTAGGGATCGATCACAAACGACTCACCGTACGCCACAACGGAATCGACCGCCGACTCACCGACGTCCACGGACACGTCATTCATGACGTTGTGAGTTAACTACCGTGTCAGGGCTTCCAGAATTTTCTGACACGCTTGGGACTTGTTTAATGCGTAGAAGTGAATGCCCGGGACGGCGTTGTCTCGTAGTTCTTCGCATTGGCGAGTCGCGTATTCAACGCCGATTTCGAACTGTGCGTCGCTGTCGTCCTGTACGGCTTCCAGCTTGTCCGAAAGATCTTTCGGGAACACGGAGCCGCACATAGACGTGATGCGTTTGATGCGGGCGAAGTTGGTGATGGGCATGATGCCGGGGACGATCGGGATTTCGATTCCCATTTTCTGACAGCGTTCACGGAAGCTGAAGAAATTGGCATTGTCGAAGAACAACTGCGTGAAGATCGCGTCTGCGCCCGCATCAACTTTGCGTTTCAGGTTCTCAAGGTCAACATCCATGTTGGGAGCTTCCAGATGCTTCTCAGGATAACCCGCCACGCCGATTCCGAATTCGCTGGGGTGGTTGCGAATCAGCTCCACCAATTCGTTGGCGTAGCCCAAACCGCCGGCCGCCACTTTGAATTCTGTTTCCCCCTGTGGCGGATCACCCCGCAAAGCCATGATGTTTTGAATGCCGGCCGCTGCCGCTCGATCAAGCCACGCATTAAGTTCGTCGCGAGACGAACCGACGCAGGTAAAGTGGGCCATCGCGGGTCGCTTAAAGTCGCTGTTAATTTCCTCACACCAGCTTAGCGTTCGGTCCTGAGTTGACCCGCCAGCACCATAAGTACACGACATAAACGCGGGTTTGTGCTGCACCAGAGTTTGCATGTGTCGACGCAGGGCTTCGTCGCCTTCCGCCGTTTTGGGCGGAAAGATTTCGATGGAGACAGCAAATGGTTGAGACGCAAAGACTTCAGGGAGTCGCATAGAATTATCAGGGTGAGATGATGGAGCGGGAGTTAAGCCTGACTCAGACGAATTTGAGAGCCGTATTTCAAAGCCGGACGGGCTGAGCACTATAGTAACTTGCCGCCATTGTTCGAGCCTAGACGTATTCTGCGTAGGCTGGGATGTTACCGAAAGTGGCGGGCCGCAGCGGGTTGCTAATGCGAATGATTCGTGCAAAATTCGCGGCAAATTGATGCTGATCAGGAGTCAATCAGAAAATCGTCGTGGTTTCTGAGGCCGACGATTTCGCTAGACTTCGGGCTCCTCAGGTCAGTTTCCACTGGTTTGCGGGTGTCCCGCCTGAAAGTAATCCATGGCTATCGAATTCAACTGCCCATACTGCACCGCCGCGATTCGGGTGCCCGACGAATTTTCTGGCAAACGCGGCAGCTGCCCCAAATGTGCGACCAAGTTGCTGGTTCCGGACGTCGTCCCTAAAGTCATCGAAACGCCAGCAACGCCAGCAACGCCAGCACTACCAGCGACGATCCCGGAAAATTCCGTGCCGGTTGTGACTGGTGGAAGCGAGGCGATACCACCGCTGGTGACGCCGGCGGCAACTCCATCGGTAGCGCGTTCGCTGCAGAAAAAACGGCGGCGAGGAAAGTCGCAACAATTGGTCGGCCTGCTGATACCGGCACTCTGCTTCTTCGCCTTTATGGGCGCGCTGGGATTGATCTTCTTCTTACGCACTCCGGAACTCAAGGGAACTTTGACCGGCAATGCGGCTGTCAACATGCACGTGCCCAAAGCGACCGTGTCGATCGCCGACTTGGGCCTGACAGAGCAAGAGCAGGAACAGGTTCGATTGGCATTTCGGGACAGGCCCGAATCGTATCTGAGCGAACAAATGACGTGCCGCGTGGAGCTTTCGGGAACATCGCTGGCGATTGATATCGAAGCGGGCAAGGGATTTTCGTGGTATACGGTGAATCCCACAACAGACGTCGTGCTGGCGAATTGGATTCGACAGAACACGAAGTCCCTGGATGCAATGCGACTCAAGCGAGCCACGGCAGCGGGGTCGGATCTATGTCGCGACAAGGTCGCGCGGGGCGAAGGGACAACGGCGCACATTGAAGCCGCCCATTTTCGCGACGACTTCGGCCTCGGCTTTCATGTGCAGGCGTTTGGTTTTGCTGTTGAAGCAGTGGCCGGCAAGCGTCGCAGTTTGTGTGCTCATGAAGACAACAACGGCACGCTGTACTTTGTGTTGCCAAACGGCGTATCTGAATTCACGCTCCGCGGACGAAACTTTGACGGCGGTGCCTCGGTGTTTCCCGGCGAGTACCGAGTGCTTGTGCCGGGAGGAACGGAGGTCACGCCCGAGCCCCCCGTCGCACCTGTTGAGGCCGAAGCGGAAACAGACACTGACGAAGAAACCATGAGCGATGAGCCGATGTCTGCTCCGACTGACAAAGGGTAGTGCACAGGCCTGTTGCCACTAGGGTTAACCCAGAGGCGAATGGATGGTGCTTAATGCACGTGATACACGCGCATGGAGTATCCGATCGTGTCGTCGGGTTCGCGTTTCAGGAACTGGTGGACGGGCAGTTGAGGGTCCACCAGTCGATGCAGGCCGATGATGTACCAGCCGGGCGGAAATGATATCGCGTTGGTGTTGCTGTCGGCTGCGGCGGATCGAATGGGCTGGGGGTGAGTGCTCACGATTCCCACGTCCGCCGGGGACACAAATCCACTGGGTTGCACGTACAGCGGTGTGGCGTGGGGATGTTCGTCCACCCATTCTTTGGCCAGCAGCAGATCTTGGCCCCAATCGACGTTGCTGAAATCCAAGTGCTTCCAGCCGTTGATGGAACCGCCCGATGGTTCGTTGAAGTACGACAAGCTGTGCGGATAAACGCTCAGGCTGCTAACGATCGTGGCCAGCACGCACAGCACGGGCAGGAGTCTCCATCGCCGGCTGCGAATCTTCATCGCACCGGCCGCAAAGATAAACAAAAACGGAAACGCGGGCAGCACGTAGCGGAGGTGATGATTGAACCCCGTTTGAGAGCTCACCAAAGCAATCACACCCACCGCCGGCGCCAATAGAAACAGCTCGTCCTTCAGACGTGGCCGACATCTCGCCTCACGTAGCGGAGCGGCGCAAGCCGCCGGGGCGTTTTGCCATTCAACATCCCGGCCACCGGACGGCTGCCGCCGTGCCACGACAAGGCTTCCTAGCGAAATACCGAGCAATACCAACGTCCCGACGGGCATTTTGACCAGCATGGCATACAAGTAGTAATACCACCAGCCGCCGTCGCGTTTGACACCTCGCAGATACGACGGATAACCACGTTCGTATTCAAATTTGACACGGTCAATGCCTTGAATGTAATTTCGCGGCACCGGCATGGGAAGATGTTCCAAGATCGTGCCGACAAACCGATTGCTGCCTGCGGTGTTGCCCGGCTGGGCCGTTGGGCCGCCGAGAGCTTGGCTGAAGAACTGGAAGCTGCCTAGCGGCTGGCCGGTGTCTTCAAACAGATAGCCGTTGTTCAGCACCCACAGGCTGACAAACAGCATCAGTAGAAGCTGGCCGCATTCCCGCCGGACGACAGGCCCGTTGTCTGCATCAGCTTGAGTGAACCGTTTCCAGACGATGTTCAGCAACCACAGGCAGGGCCACAGTCCGTACAGAAACACCCACGTCAGTTTACACAGTTGCGTCAGCCCCAGCAGCATTCCGGCCCACAGGGTCCACTTCATCGACGGCGCGCGTAGCCACCGCCAGAAGGCATAACAAGCGGCTGCCCCCATGGCCGCAGCGGGTGCATCGGGCGTC
>JBDNHJ010000403.1:0-45550 GCA_041688835.1 Fuerstiella sp. | reverse complement strand
GTCGAACATTCCGCCGTAAGTATCCGACTTGTCGCCCGGAAACATGCCGCCATCTTCCGACGTGCCGCGCATCGTCTTGAGCAGCTGGCCGATCACCAAGCTTTCGAATTCGGTCGCCATGTCCTCACCCTGTGTCGCCGCCATCGTGGGCAGCTTCATGTCGCTGAGTAACGACGATGTCGGGACAATTGGCATTGAGTTCATAATCTGCTTTCTCTATTTGAATTCCAGTTCCGCGTGTAAGGCTCCCGATTCTTTCAGCTGCTGAAAGATCGAACTTAGATCTCGCGGAGCCACGCCGAGTGTGTTCAAAGCGAATGCCAAATCACCGACCGTAATATTCGGTTCAACCTCAGTGACGGCGATGCCGTCTTCGCTGACATCGATTTCTGTTCTGGGGACCACCACCGTTTCGCCGTCACTAAACGGAGCCGGCTGCGACACCTGCGGCGTTTCGACAGTGATGACTGTCAGGTTGGAATGCGTAATTAGCACGCGTGAGATCCGGACGTTTTCGCCGATGACAACTGTCCCGGTACGCTCATTGATCACCACGCGTGCAGGAATGTCGGGTTGGACCTCCAAGCTGCCGACGCGGCCGATCCAATCCGATGGTCGTCCGAAGTAGTCTGGTGGCACCGTGGCTTCAATAGTGGACGGGTCGATCACGCGACTGGAATTGACAGCAATCAAATTGATGGCTTCCACCATGCGGCGCGCAGTTTCGTAGTCGGGATTTTCCAGAATAAAACGCACCAAGCCATTGAGTCCCACGGGCGTGCAGGTTTCTTTTTCAATGGTGCCGCCGTCGGCGATGCGACCTGATGTCGGATGGTTTTGCTGCACGCTGCCGGCTCGTCCAGCAAAACTGAATCCGCCGATCGAAACTGGCCCCGAAGCGACGGCATAGACTTCGCCGTCGACTCCGTACAGCGGCGTGCGGATTAAAATTCCACCCTGCAAGCTGCTGGAATCGTCATACGCCGCCACCGTGACGTCGATTTCTGATCCTTCTTTGGCAAACGTCGGCAGATTTGCTGTCACAACCACCACGGATAGATTATCCGTGAGTCGGGTGGTGTCGAGATCCAGTCTGGCCCGCACAATCGGATCAGACCTGAGACCCATGCGCTGTTCTAGGTTCAGTGCAAATTGACGCGTGACGGGGCTGCGGCCGCCGGTCCCATTCAGACCTGTTACCAAGCCGAGGCCAACCAACTGGTTGTCGCGATCACCTTGCACATGAGTAATATCTTTGATGCGCACGCCGCCAGCTTGCACCGTGTCGCCGGTCAAGCAGCACAGTGGGGCAAGGCATAGCAAGGTTAGGATTGTGTTGTTCATGCTTTCACTTCGGCGGAGCAGTCGTTGATCAGTTCAGGGGAATCATTGCCACTCAAATGGCGCTGTTGGATCAGAACGGCCAGATCTTGTTGGTGGCGCGACCCAACCAACCTTGTCGCGTGAAGCGTTGTTCTGGGCCAGCGGGTTCGTACAGCAAACGCAGTTCAGCAATATGCCGCGAACTAACCGTGTTGTCCGGGCCAATATCAATCGCGCGCACCATTCCGGTCAGCACCAATGTTCGTTCATCGCCCGCCACGCGCACTCCACGTTGCCCGGACACCACCATGTTTCCGTTGGGCAGCACGTCCATCACCGCCACAGTCATGCGGTCCGTGAACGCTTGGTTGCTGCGGAACGATGAGTTGCCGTCGAAGTTGCGGCTGGAGTTCTTGCTGAAATCCAGCGCGGCGTTGGAACCCTGCGTTCCAAAACCTCCACCAGCCTCACTGTCCAGCGAAAATGAGCCACTGGCATTGGAAGATTTCCCCATGCCGCGGTCTTCCTGAGAATTCACGTCGGTGTCCTGCGATACCACCACCGTCAGTAAGTCACCGACGCGCCGTGCTTTGGAATCGAAAAACAAAAACGCATGATCGGGCGAGCGTTTCTTCCACAAAGATTCCGCCTGCCCCGTACTAGCGCAGGTTGCGATCAATGTCAGAATGATGATGCTGTGTTTCATGGTTTACTCGCGGGAAAGTTTAATAATCAGTCGTCAGAAAAATGAGTGTCAGTGTTCCGTTTGACCCGACTCGTTTGACCCGACTCGGAGAGGAGGACTCCTGCACAAAGTGCAGGAGTAAAAAAGCCTTCTCTTCGAGTCGGGTGAAACGAGTCGGGTGAAACGATCTGCCGCGTACGCTAGGCCCGGCGTCATTCCAAAGGAACCTCAACCTCACCACGCCCTGTGACTCGCGCCACAATTGTTTTGTTCGAATGCAGATTGCGAACGCGGATTAGCTGCCCCATTCGCCCGGACTGCAAAGCTTCTGCGGCTGGTACAACAAACTGCAGGTTTTTGCGATGCCCGACAATTCGCACGGCATCTCGAGCTCGAATGAGCTGTTCCGAAATTTGCTGGTTTTGGCTGACGGGAAAATCGCTCAACGTCAAAATTTCTCCCGGACGAATCGTGCGAGAAGGAGACTGCCCCGACACGTCCGCCAGTTGCAATTCATCACGGCGGCCATCGACAAATCGTGTTTCCTGAGTCACATCCGTTTGTGAAATGACGGAGGCTCGCGACAACGTCTTCCGAGCCACCAATACCTGTTGTCTGCGGCGAATATCGAAGTACGCGCTGCGACTGTCGGTCAGTCGACCACCTTCCCAAAACTGAACCGTCAGCGTTGTGCGTCCGAACGGAAAATCGGTCGGGCTGACGACCTCAATGCGAGTATTATCTGGCAACTTCTGTTGGCTCATGCGTTCATCGACAAACGAACGCATCAATTGCGCCTTCACGTCTTCTTCCGCAAGGTTAAATTGTCGAGCCAACGATGCCTGCACGGCTTGTTCGATGAACCCATCGCTGATGGTTTCGGCATAAGCCGCTAGCGATAGGCCTAGTGGCGAAACTTTGGACGAGTTAGAAAGCAGCGCGAAGCGCGGATCTCGCCGTTGCGTGGCACTATCTTCGACGATTCGAACAATGATCTGTTCCGGTCCCAACAGTCGATATTCGTGCTGCTGCAGACCCAGCAAGCGCAGACGAACGTCGATCATGGATTTGTCAATCAGCGTCAGCGCATCGCCGCTGGCAATGACGGCCAAGTCAGCCTCTTGCAACTGCTGCAATTGCTGTGGCCGCGTGTTTTGTCCGTTCAGCGACAGCTGAGCGACGTCAGACAATCGCACCGTGCGTTCGCTGGTTTCCACCACCGGACGCAAGCGAATCATCAGCGGTGGTGCCGCCACACATCGGCCGCAGCACAGCAACATCGCTGCGATCAACATGGATCTCGATGAGATTCCTAGATAATTCATAAGGCCCCCCAGCCTTGGTGATCTTTGATTGCAGATTTTTGATTTTTGATTGCAGATTTGAAATCGACAATCGGCAATCTGCAATTTAACTACCTCACAATGTCAGACGCCGTGGACAGCATTTCATCGCCGGCTCGGATGGCTCGCGAATTGATTTCATAGGCACGTTGCGCGGAAATCATGGCGATCAGCTCCGTCACGACTTCCACGTTCGAGCCTTCTAAAAAGCCCTGCCGCAATGCACCAAGTCCGTTTTGTCCTGGAACGCCCGCCACTTCGGGCCCCGACGCAGCTGTTGCGGCGTACAGGTTGCCACCTTCGCTGGACAGTCCCGCTGGATTCAGAAAACGGAACAGTTGAATGTTGCCAATTTGTGTGCCCGCATCCGGTGTGCCCGCTGTGACGCCGCTGACCGTTCCGTCAGAACCGATGCTCAGCCTCGCCAGACTGATCCCGTCCTGAACGGTGATTCCGTCCGCCATCAGGTGGCCTTCGGCCGTCACCAGTTGTCCTGTTCCGTCCATTCGAAAACTACCGGCGCGAGTGAAGCGAACGTCACCGCTGGGTAGCAGTACCTTAAAGAAGCCGTCGCCTTCGATGGCTACGTCCAACGTGTTGCCCGTCTGTTCCATCGAACCTGGTGTGAAAATCTTGGTCGTCCCAACGGCCCGAACTCCGCTACCGATCTGCAAACCAGTCGGCGTTGTTTGTCCGGCCGTTTCGTTGGTTCCGGCTTGTTTGAGCGTCGTGTAGATCAGGTCGGCGAAGTTCATGTGGCTGCGTTTGAAGCCAGCCGTATTGACGTTCGCCAGATTATTGGCGGTGTTGTCAATCTGTAATTCCTGTGCCTTCATGCCGGCAGCGCTGCTGTATAGTGCTCTAAGCATCTCAGATTATCCTCGAAGGTTCGTGTGGTTTTCGATGGCGGCCGAAAGTGAGTTCATCGCTTTTTGTGCCGATTCGTGAGCACGGCTAGCGGCGATCAGGTCGACCAGTTCACGCACGGGATGGACGTTCGAATGTTCGCGCGAACCCTGCTGTACAATCGCGTCTGTGTTTTGCGGCGTCACCCCCGCAGGCGCGGCAAACAGTGTGACGCCTTTGGACTGCAACGTTTGTGGGTCGTCGAAGCGGACGATTTTTAGCTTGCCGATTCCGACGCCGTTGACAGTCGCGGTACCGTCTGCGGTCACCTGCAGATCGTTGATCGACGAATTTGGTGGTAGCGTCAGGTTGCCGCTGTCTGCTTTGACAGGATATCCATCGCCGGTGACGAGACGTCCTTCGCTGTTCACATGAAAAGCGCCGTTGCGTGTGTAGAGTTCTTGGTCGCTGGCTTCGACGGTGAAAAAACCATCACCCTGAATGGCAAAGTCGAGCGGTTGATCGGTGTGTTCTGTAAAGCCGGGCGAAAAGTCAACCGCCGGCCCCTTGGAGGCTGTGCCTAAGGAATTGTAGGCGAATTTTTGTTGTTGAGCTTCGCTGAATGTGGATTCGAACGTCTGCTGCGGCAGAGAAACTCGGCGATACCCCGGCATGTTGATATGCGACAGGTTCTGCGATATCAATTCGTGCCGTTGAGATGCTTGTTGCATGGCAGTCGCAGCGCTGTAGATGCCGGGAATCATTTCGATGGATGCTTATGCAAGTGGTTTGTGCAGATGGTGAAGTCAGGCTGATAGGCACAATCCTTGCCAACCGCATAATCCATTCGACACGACCTTCCGCGAAGCAATACCAGTTCCGACCAGAGTGAGTGCAAGCCGTTCGATTGCAGTGGTAACACCTGCTGTCTGAGCGCTGTTCTGTGTTGGTGCAGAAGAATCCCTAGTCGGGTTTTTACGAACCACGCCGCGTCGGGTGCGTTACGGGGTCGCGGCTTTGGCTCAGCCGGTGTTGTCGGCATGCATCGCTCGAGTCGGCAGACTCGGTGCAAGTCGGACGTTTGAAGCCTGAAGCGCAAGCGAAGGACTCCACACACACTCAATCTCTCGGTTCTTCGCTTACGCTTCAGGCTTCAATGCGCTGACCGCCGCCGCGAACGTGGTCAGAAAAACCCGAATTAAAAGCACGACACCGTACGTGATTCCACTCAAACAGGCATGCATGTGCTGCCCGTTGGGGCCTTCTACTGCTCTGGCAATACCCACCAAACCGGAAAACTCGACCTAACCGTTAAATCCTCACGACTCAACAGACGCGGCAGGACGAAACCTGTTCCAGGTGAAAACCCCACGCTGCTGGAATAGCGGGGGAATACCCGCAAGGAGATGAGTCATGGCAAAACCTGATGATGCAGAACAAGAGTCAACGGACGAGCAGGTTCCCAAGAAGGGCCCCGGTGCGATCGTATGGCTGCTGCTGTTGGTGGTGGCTGCGGCTGGCGGCTTCGCCATTCCGTTTGTAATGCCAGATTCAGCGCCGGCAGAAGCCGTCAAAGAACAAGATCCGGGTGCCTTCGAAATGCTGAATGCAGAAGACACGATTGCGGTGCCCTTTGGCGAAATCACAGTCAACTTGGACGAAGGACGCATGAATCGCTACCTGCGACTGAAGCTCGCCGTGTTGGTTCCGAAGGACGAGCAGCTGATGGTGACGGAAGCGATTGAGGCGAAGAATGCCGTGCTGAAAAACTGGCTTCTGAGTCATCTGGCGGACAAGACCATGGATGAAATTCGCGGTAAAGCAGGACTGAACATGCTGCGAAGAGAAATTCGTCGTCAGTTTAATGACACGCTGTTTACGGATCGGCGTGATCGCGTTTACGACGTGCTGTTCGAAGAGTTCAACGTTCAATAAGTCTGTTGCTGTTTCACGATTTTCCCTTCAGGTGCCGCCGCAATGACTGAGTCGACTCAACTTCAGCTGCTGGATTTTAATAATCCACGTAAGCCACAGAAGAAGAAATGGCGTGCGCTTTCCAAATGGCATCAGAGCATGTGTTTACTGATGACAGAGTCTTGGAACGTGTTGCTGTCGCAGAAAATGACGATCGCGTCCACAGACATCGAACCCAACCAATGTCGCACAGCTTTGCAAAAACTTCCTGACGATGCCGTGGGTCTACATTTCACCGTCGGCAGTGCGCAGTTCCCGTCCATTGTGGTGTTCAGTCGTCGTCAGCTACAGGGCGTGCTGGCTGACATTCTAAACGTCGATGGCGACGAGTGGCCGGAAGCGAAAAAGTTTACACGTGGCGAAGAATCGATGCTGCATGTGATGTTTCGAGGCATTGCGGAAGCGATCAGCGAAGCGATTCCCGGACCGGAAGCCACACCCTGCCGCTATGTTGGTATGTTTGACAAACCAGAACGCACACGATTGTTTTCACAGATCGAAGAAATGTTCGTCGGTGAAATCAGCGTGACATCGCGCTTCGGCAACGAAACCGCCTTCTGGTTGTTGCCTAAGTCTCAGACAGAACAGCTCATCGGCGAAGAGCTACACGAAGACGACATGGAAGACCGCGGCGTCCATCCGAATTTGGTTTCGCTGGCTCATCGGATCGAAGTTGAGGTCGTCGTGGAACTGGGACATTGCGATATCAGTATGTCGCAGGTGTCGCAGCTATCGGTGGGCGACGTGCTGATCTTGGATCAACCCATTCATCGTCCGCTGACGGCCACGGTGGCCGGAGAACGAAAGTGGCTCGGACAGCCACTGCGCATTGGACCCCGACAAGGTTTTGAAGTTGTGGAGCTGATTTCGGATTGATTCGATTTCTAACAATGGCCACCAACGACTGATTCGATCCTCATTTTACGTATCGCAAAACTATGTCTACCACACAAGATAACCCCACGCGTGATTCGGCTTCGGATTCTGAAGTGCATCCCGTGGAATTCCCGACACTCACAGAGCGCCCGGCATCAACCGCGCGCGTGCCACTGCAAAGATTCTACGACGTCAATGTTGAAGTCTCCGTGCAACTGGGACGCGTGACGTTGCCCATCGGTGATCTACTCAGACTCAACGAAGGCTCAGTCTTGGAACTCGAACGTTCGCTGAGCGAGCCCGTTGATATTGTCGCTCAAGGGGTACGCCTCGCACGCGGCGAAGTCGTGGTGGTCGAAGATCGCTACGCCGTCCGCATCACCTCCATCGAAGATTCAGAAGTTCCGACCGGCCATTCCCACGGGGCGGATTCGAAATAATGACTGTTTCCCAAGCATTCCACGTCGTCACCAACAACCGTCTTCTCCGAAGATCTGTTCCAGTGTGCGCCGTGTTGCTGGCCGGGCTGTCGCTGATCAACAGCGCCAACGGGCAGGAACATCGTGCGGTTCAGTCAACGGCACGCCCTCAAGACCGCATCGTTTCGCCAACATATCTTAGCCCGCCGACGCAACCTTCAGCAGCAATTCCACGGCTCAGACCTGTGCCATCGCCGATTATTCAGGCGAGTGCGGAACGTATGACCGTGGTCGCACCGCGGCCGGTTCCGAACGCAGTGCCGGAAGAAGTCGCCAGCGCAGCAGTCGCAGCGGCGGAGGCTGAAGCGGCAGAAGGAAGTCTGGGGCCCGGTCCCGATTTCGCGTCGCAATTAGCTGACGACGATTCGCACATGATTCAGTTTATCGAAGTCATGCAGTGGACCGTGTTGGTGCTGATCATCGCGGTGGTCGGCGTTGTGGGGCTAAAAAAATACGGGCGAGGAAAGCTTCTCACGCCTCAGAATTCGTCGATCGCTCATCTGGCCACTTTGCCTGTGAAGAATTTTTTCCAAGCGCATTTACTGCAAATCGGTTCTCAGAAATTTCTGGTCACCACAGACCGCACGGGCGTGAAAACCGTGAACCCGATTAACGCTTGGGATGATCTCGACACGTCCGTGGCTGACGAACAGGACGTCGCGATCGCAGCTTAACACTCACCACTTTCATCGACATCAACGGAATCTAGCTCTAACAAGACACCAAACGTGAACGACCTCGCACCCATCTCAGACATGATGCAAACGGAAGCGTTTCAGGGACTGTCACCTCAACTCAGGACAGCTCTGTTCATCACTGCGCTCACGTTCATTTCGTCGATGCTGGTCACGATGACCGCGTTTACTCGAATCGTTATCGTGCTGTCGTTTGTTCGCCGAGCTCTGTCGACTCAAGAAATTCCGCCAACACAGGTCATCATCGGCCTGTCCTTGTTTCTGACGTTCTTTGTGATGGGGCCGACGATCAAGAACATCGAACAAAACGCACTGTCGCCGTACATGCAGGAAGAAATCACTGGCGTGGAATCGTTTCAACGCGGCGCGGACGAACTAAAAGCGTTCATGCTGAAGCAAACTCGCAAACAGGATCTGTTGCTGTTTGTTGAGATGGCTCAGGAACCGAGTTTGAATTCTCCGGAAGAAACACCGCTGCGAATTTTGATTCCGGCGTTTGTGATCAGCGAACTGAAAACCGCCTTCATTATGGGCTTCTGCCTGTATCTGCCCTTCATTCTGGTGGACCTTGTGGTGTCCGTCATTCTGATGGCACTCGGCATGATGATGATGCCGCCAGTGGTGATTTCTACGCCCTGCAAGATTCTATTATTCATCCTCATCGACGGCTGGGCGTTGATCGCCAAGGCACTCAGCCTCAGCTTCAACTGACGACTTCATCCTCGTTTTTCAATGCTCCTGATTTTCAAACAGTCTGTTCCGTAAATAGTTACCATGTCCAAAGCCACAAAAAAAACAGCTCTGCCAACGCAGCGCAGCGAGACCATGCTCTCGCTGAGTCTGTTGGGCATCGTGGCGATCATGCTGGTGCCGTTGCCACCATTTGTGTTGGACCTGCTGCTGGCAATCAACATCAGTTTTTCGATTCTGCTGTTGTTGATCACGCTGGGCGTGCGACGTGCTCTGGATTTGTCAGTCTTTCCTTCGCTGCTGCTGGTGCTGACGCTGTATCGATTGTCGCTGAACGTGGCGTCGACCAGACGAATTCTGCTATCTGCGAATGGAGGCAGCTTGGTCGCTGCTTTCGGGTCTTTCGTGGTCGGCGGAAATCTAGTGGTCGGTTTTGTGATCTTTTTGATTCTCGTGATCATTCAGTTTATCGTAATCACCAAGGGTTCGGGACGAGTTTCCGAAGTGTCCGCGAGGTTCACTCTGGACGCATTGCCTGGTAAGCAGCTAGCCATCGACGCCGACCTGAACGCTGGTGTCATCGACGAAGATCAAGCTCGCTTACGGCGTGAAGAATTGGGCCAAGAAACCGAATTTTATGGGGCCATGGATGGTGCCAGCAAGTTCGTGCGGGGAGATGCGATTGCGGGGCTGATCATTACGGCCATCAATCTGCTGGGCGGCATCATTCTGGGCGTCAGCAACGGACTGACCATGGCGGAATCCGTCGAAACCTATTCCATTCTGACCATCGGCGACGGCTTGGTGTCGCAGATTCCGGCGTTGATTATTGCGGTAACGTCTGGCGTGCTGGTCACCAAGATGACATCGAAAGACAGTCTGGGCGAAGAAATCGAAACTCAGGTTCTGGCCAACGAACGACCACTGTGGATCGGCGTGGAGTTTATGGGACTGCTGATTTTGGTGCCCGGACTGCCGAAGTTTCCATTCATCGCCATGGGGGCCGGATTGCTGTTCTTGCTGGCAAATCGCGGCAAAGATTCTGAGTCCACGGACGCTGACGAGGAAGAAGCCGAAGAACCGGCTCGCACGGACGACGACGAAGCGGATCTGCGAAACTTTCTGCTGACAGATCGCGCCACGATCGAAGTGGGAGCTCGCGTGGTCGGATTAGTGAAGCCCAGTCAGTCGAAAGGACTGGCCGAACGCATTCGCATTCTGCGGCGTGAATTTTCTACGCAACGTGGTTTGTGGATTCCCCCGATTCGCGTTCGCAGTAACTTTGAACTCGAACCCGACGCTTACCAGATCGTCATCGCCGGCCGCACCGTGGGCGAAGGCAGTCTGCGGACCGAAAAGAAGCTGGCGATTCCCCCCGAAAATTGCAAAGTAAATCTGCCGGGCGAAGCCACCAAAGAACCGGCCTTCGATTTGCCAGCCATCTGGATCGATCCCGCGCTCACCAAACAGGGTGAATCGCACGGATACACGGTCGTTGATGCCGCCGGTGTGTTGATTACACATCTAGGAGAACTCCTCAAACGCTACGGTCACGAATTGATCACTCGCGAAACACTGAAAGACATGCTGAAACGCGTGCAAGAGTTCGCGCCGACGATTGTGGACGAAATCAAGGCAGAAGCCGTCCGGAATTCTCTGTTGCATCAGGTGGTCCGACAACTGGCGGCGGAATCGGTTTCGCTGGCCGACTTCGCGTTGGTGCTGGAAGCTGTCGCCAACAATGCGTCTACGGCGAAGACACCGGATGAACTGACGGACGCCGTCAGAATGGAATTGGGACAGATTATCTGTCAACGCTATCAAGGCACAACGGGCAACTTGCGAGTCATCGCTTGCGAACCTCAGTTAGAAGGTCGCTTGCACGAAGCACTGCGCGACGGGCGTCTGGCTTTGAGCCCCGAAGCCGTGGAATCGATCACGGCGATTGTGGCCGAGCACTGGCAGAATTCTGTGCGGATGAATCAACCGTTGGCCTTGCTGGCCGACCGAGTTCTACGGCGACCTTTGCGACGACTGCTGGCATCGATCGCCCCTCAACTGGGCGTGGTTAGCTATCAGGAACTCCCAGAAGAAATCGGGCTGGATCCTGTCGCCGTGATTCGAACATCCGATGTGAAGTTTGAATCCCGTACGCCTCAGGAATCCGCAGCATAATTTTCTTTCGTTTTACATGATCTCAGAACCGTGCCTCCAGAAATCCAAACTCGATGTCAGTGCAGTCCACAAAGAACCGCAGCAACCAGCCTCCGATTGCCAAAGCGATCGGCCTGTTTGCCAGCTGCGCGGTGGTTGTCTTGGGCGGCTGGATGGGGCTGCGACCGGAAACGATTCTGGTGCGCGCTCTGGTGGTCGGCTGCGTCACCACGTTTCTGATGAAGATGGTTGTCGATTTGGTGAATTCTGCTTACGACGGGGAGGACGACTGATGCCTTGCAACACACGCGCTTGGTTTAGGCTGAGTTTCAACAACGGATAAAACGACCGTTCAGGAGAACGCTCGCCCTCACGGGCTTGATGAAGTCACATAGTCATAGACTGGAAAATCAGGCATGGATGCCGCAGTTCGAGCATATCAAAGTTCTTCACAACAGGGGGTGCGTGATCAGTTGATCACGGATCACCTGAAGGATGTGCGACATATACTCGGCCGACTTCTGGTGACTTTGCCGGACAATGTCGATCGAGAAAATCTGGAAGCCGCCGGAGTGCTGGGCCTAGTCGAAGCGGCTCACCATTTCGACGCGTCGCGGAATGTGGAGTTCGGGGCGTTCGCCTATCATCGCATTCGCGGAGCCATTTTGGATGAACTGCGGCGCAACTGTCCGTTGCCGCAACACATGCTGGAAAAGTGGGCTCGAATTCGTCAAGCCATCGATAAGCTCGACGGTCCAATTTTGCTGCACCAGATTGCGACTCACTGCGGAATGGCAGAACGAGAAGTCGAAAAGTGCTTTAACGCTGTGCGATTGACGCGGCCTGAAGTTTGGCAGGAAGACTTTGGGCTATGCAGCCCAGTCGAAGAACCGGCCGTGGAACACGTCGACAAGACCACTCAGCTGGCTGAAGCGATTGAGCAATTGGACGACCGCTTGCGGGCGATTGTGGGGATGTATTATCGAGATGAATTGCGGCTGAAAGAAATTGGCGAAGTCCTGAATCTGTCGGAATCGCGGGTGTCGCGACTGTTGCAGCAGGCACACGTGCAATTGAAGCTGATCATGAATAAGGAAGATGTGTAATGCGACAGAATACATTCAAATCGGTAATTTCTGGGAAGATGGTGACAGTTGGGGCCACACCTGTGTATGTGGGAGGCGAACATTCCGTTCCGGCCCCCCGCGTTTCGCTGGTGCGAACTGGAGACGAAGTGACCGCAATTGAAATCCGTTGTGGTTGTGGGCAAGTCATTGTGCTGGATTGCATTTATGAGCCATCCGCCGAATCCGTTGCCTGATCTGCAACTTCTATAAGAGAACCCATCATGCTCCGCATCCTATCTATGCGCCGCGACCGACTGCTGCTACCGCTGCTGACCCTGCTGCCTCTGTTGACGGGCTGCGCGGTGATTCAAGGTCCGTATGGCATTCCCAAAATCGTCGGGATGTCGGCAGAAACCGCTGCGGTGGTGCAGCGCGGAAATCACCGACATGTTGTTTCGTCGCCGGCTAAGCCAACGCCCGCCAGAGATGCGTTAGCCAGACACGCGTCGGCATTTCGGCGCTGGCCGACCGCCAGAGCACCAGAAGCTGTGCCTGCACGTCAACCACAGATGGCCGCTCAGCCGGTCCCGGTTGTGCAACAAGCGGTTGCGATGGTGCCTCATCAGGAACAACCCGTCTATGCTCAGACGATGGTGACGCCCGTGAGCTGGGAACAGCCGGCGCAGTCTTTGAGATCCGTTCCGACCGCCACGGAAGCTGCCGGAGCAGAAGAAGCCGCCGGTATCGTGCAGCTATCGTCGCTTCATCCGCAAGTTCCCGTTTCCAGAGCCGCCGCCAAGCCAGTGCCTCGTCGGCTGGCACAGCAAACTGAGTCGCCGACAAGCTCGCCGCCCGTACATCCGATATCGGTCGCGGTGACTTCCGAAGTTGTCGCACCGCAGACAACGGAAGTGATCGTTCAGCCAGTTGCGCAGCGCAGGTCCAGCGTGTCGGCTCTGGCAATTCCACCGTGTGTCCCTTGCGAAGTCATAACCGCTCCGCCCCCAGTTCCAGTGCCAGCTGAGCCTCCGCAGATACATATCGATCAGATCGCTGAGCTGATGAAACGCGTGGCCAGTATGGAAGCTGAATTGCGAAACAGCAACCGGTCGATCGCCACGTTGCACAAGGCGTTGATGCAGGCGAATGACGAAGTCAAGCGGCTGAACGCTAGCGTGACGCACTGGCAATCGGAAGTCAAACGTTTGGAAGTTGCGATGCAGTCGCAGCATGAATCGGACATCGAATCGCTGAACCGAATTTCTGAGATGCTGGGAGTGCTAGCTGACGTTGGCGGCGACGCGACTAACGAAGCGACTAACGACGAAGGGACGCCGTAATGCGGATGATGCAGATCAGAAACATTCGACTGCGATGCATTCGACAAAGCTGTTGCCTGACGTTGATCGCGATGGTGTCATGCGGCTGTCAGCAGGTGGAAAAGCAGACCTGCACCGCTCAGCTGCCGTGCATCACAGAGGCTGCTGTGCCACCGAACGTGGTTGTCGTCGGTCACGAAGCGCCCCGCGAACATCTGGGGGCGCTGCAGGAATTGACCACCGAAATCCGCAACAGCCTAGCACTGCTGGGCGGCCTGCATCTGCTGGATTCTCCGACAGTGATGCAAGATCGTCCCTGCGATGGATCGTTACAGCCAATGTTACAGCCAATGTTACAGCCAATGTTACAGCCAATGTTACAGCCAATGGCGGTCGACGAGATTCAGGCCGTGGGACATACAGTATACGAATCCGCTCCCCTGATTCCCCCGGCGTTTTCTCCAGGGATTTCGCCGGTACTTCCGCCGGTGCATGCGGCGTCAGATTACGGCTGGGACTATTCCATCGATAAGTACGAAGTCCGCATTGTGATCAATGAGTTCCTGCGGTATCGCCCGATGCGTTTGGCGGGCACAATCACGATTTACGACACCAGCACGGGCAGTGTGATTCATACCATTCAGAATACGTGGTATGCGCCACAGGCCTGTAATCCGATCGCAGACGCAGATTGCGCGTTGCAACAGTCGTTGAAGCGTCCGGAACCGGGTGGGCATCTGGAACGAAAAGCCCTCGCGGTACTCAGCCCTCAGCGTTTTCTGTACCAGATCGCACGACAAGTGGCTCCGGAAATTCAATCCGCGTGCCTGCCGTACCGCCGCTTCGCCGAATAAACCGGACGTCGCTAAACAACTGCTGGTCCCAACTCTAATTCTGGCGTAATACGAAGCCCTCGTTGGCATCGGGCAGGCGGCAGGTGTCGAACCAATATTGTTGCGTGTGCTCCACCACCTGAAAAAACGTTTTCAGGTCCACGGGTTTTACGATGTAGCTATTGCTGCCAAGGCGGTAGGCTTCGGCAATGTCTTGGTCGTCGGCGGACGTTGTTAGCACAACCACCGGGATACGTCGCAGCTGTTCGTCCTGTTTGAGTTCTGCGAGCACTTGGCGGCCATCTTTGCGCGGCATGTTTAAGTCCAGCAAGATCAGGTCTGGACGCCGGCAATCAGCATGCGGACCTTCGCGGCGCAGCATTTCCATCGCTTCCACGCCGTCTCGCGCGTGACTGACGTGGCTGGCAAAACGACTTTCCGCGAACGCGCGTTGAGCGAGATGTGCGTCGGAAGGGCTGTCTTCGATGAGAAGAATTTCGTGGGTGGTTATGATGTTCTGCATCGGCCCGGCTATCACGGCGTGGAAGCGATCGTTTTGTCAGGTGAAATTCTGTGGGGTGGATTCTTGCACAGCAGGATTTCGAGGGTCGTCCCGCTGGTCTGAGATTCATCGTACACAAGTTTGAGCGTCCCGCCATGCCGTTCTACGATACGTCGACAGACAGCCAGCCCGATTCCCGTTCCGGGATACTCTTCACGGGTATGCAGGCGTTTGAAAATGATAAAGACTTGGTCCGCAAACTCAGCGGGAATTCCGATGCCATTGTCAGATATTAGCAGCTTCCAATGTTCACCCGCGTCTTCGGCCCGAATTCTGACCACGGGAATTTCTTCGCCGCGATATTTAATCGCATTGCCGATCAGATTCTGAAACAGCCTGATCATCTGTCCACCATCCGCCTGAATTTCCGGCAGCTCCGCGACTTCGATCTTGGCGCCGCTTTCGCTGATGGAGGCCTGCAACAGTGCTAAAGCATCGCCGATGACGGCCTGCAATTGCACTGTGGCGAACGGGCTTCCGCGCCGTCCGATTCGCGAATATTCCAACAAATCGGTGATTAGTCGCTGCATGCGTTTGCTGCCGTCAACGATTGTTTCCAGATACATGCGTCCGTTGTCATCGAACTTGTCAGCGTATTCCATTTCCAGCAACTGGCAGAATCCCACCACCGACCTCAGCGGTTCCTGCAGATCATGTGAAGCCACGTAGGCAAACTGTTCGAGCTCCTGATTGCTTTGCTGAAGTTCGCGATGCAGGATCTGCAGTTCGGTGACTTTGGCGGCTAAGTGTTCTTCCGTCTGTTTTAGCAGTGAGATGTCTCGAGATAATCCGAGCGTGCCGATGATTTTCTGATCGGCGTCTCGCAGCGGCAGTTTCGTCGACAGGACCCAATGATGCTCACCATCTGCCCACAGTTCGTATTCTTCTTTGTTAATAATTGGTTCGCCGGTGGCGATAATGTGCTGTTCGTCGGCGCGGTATTCGTCGGCTTCAGACTTGGTGAAGAAATCGTGATCCGACCGACCGATGACTTCCGCCGGACTTGCCAGCTGAAACACGTCCGCGACCGCCTGATTGCAGCGGATGAATTTGGAATTGCGATCCTTAAAATAGATCGAATCCGGCAAGTTATCGACCAGCGCAGCCAGCAGATGTTGTTCTCGCGTGAGTTGCTCCTGAGTCGTCGCGAGTGACTGCCGGGCCTCTTTTAATGTTCGCTGAGCGGGTCGGTGTCGCAGCAAGAAGAAGATAATGCCGGCTCCAACAACCAACAGCACCGCTGAAGACAGCGCACCCAGCACAGAACTGACGTGAAACCGACGGCCCAAGTGCCAGAAGGAGACAAAGTGCAGCATCCCGCACACCAGTAGCAGGCCAGCAAAGAACCGCAGCAGCCGACTCTGAAGAGCTTCTGACGGAGACCACATCAGAAACAGCGCGATGATTGTCATCGACGCAAATGTGACAAAGTCGGCCAGCCCGGTTAGCCACGCGTTCTCGATTTCCATCAGGTGCAGGTCGTTGCTACTGCAACAACGAACATGAATCGAATATTCAAGCCACTCAGTCACGGAACGCTCCTGTTGCATGTCTGTCGCACGGTGGTCCCCACCGTGAATTCAGTGGGACCGCTGAGACTATTTTTTGCGACGACGCGGCTGTTCGTCCTCTTGTGTCGTCGCAGCGGCCACGCCCTGTTGGCGTTGCTTGACCGGATACCAATCGTTTAGCAAGCCGCTGAGTTCCTCGACAACTTGGGGCTGTTGCTTGGCTACGTTGATTTTTTCGTGAGCGTCGGCCTGCAGGTCGAACAGCTGGGGTTCGCCATTCTGCGGTGGATACTTCATCTTGCCGGTGCGCCCGTCGTATGTCAGCAACAGTTTGGCGTGATCTCGAATCACCCATCGATACAACAAAGAGGCTTCGGGGTCGTTGATGTCGGCAATGTCATGAGCGAACGATTCGCCGAAGATCGTGTTGCGTTCGATCGGAGTACCGGACTGCAGGTTGGGCAGCAGATTGAGCCCCGGCAGGGCTTCTGGAATTGCTGCTCCTGCGGCCGCCAGAATGGTGGGCACGATGTCGATGCTGCTGCACAGTTCCGAGCGTTCGACGGCTTTCCATTTGGCTGGCCAGCGAAACATAATCGGTGTGCGAGTGCCGCCTTCGTACGGACTGCGTTTCGAACGTTCCGTATAGCCACCGCCGTCGGGCTGCTGAATCCAACCGTTGTCGGTCACGTAGATCACCAGCGTGTTATCTGCCACGCCTTTTTCGTCCAGACGACCCAGCAACTGACCACAGGTTTCGTCGAACCAATCAACCATGGCATAGTATTTTGCAATATTTTCCGAGCGGCCTGGCTGCTGGTACTTGGCCAGAATTCGTGGCGGCGGATTATGTGGCGTGTGTGGCAGGAATGGGGCGTACCACACGAAAAACGGTGTCTTCTCTTTAACCGCCAGATCGATGAAGTCGTGTGCTGGCTGCATGCCCGTCCGACCGATGTCCAGACCGTCATCGCCGTGGCGGCCCCCTTTTTCGGGAAACCCGCGCGTCATGCCTTCGTTAAATCCACCGCGCTGATAGCTGCCTTCCCACCACTTGCCGCTCTGAAAACTCAGGTAACCCTGTTTCGCCAGCATCCGGGGCAACGTGGGATGTTTGTCGATGTTCGAAATCAACAACTCACGCGCATCCTGGCCTGCTGTCATGGCGTGCTGGCGATTTTCAGCAGTGTTTGCCGGGTCGTTGCCAGTGATGCCGTTCTGATGTGCATACAGTCCGGTGATCAACGTCGCCAGCGAAGGCCGACACAGCGCCGTCGGCACGTAGCCTCGACGAAACGTCGCACTTTGTGAGGCCAGCCGATCCAGATTCGGCGTTTGAATGGTGTCGTGGCCCATGAAGCCATAGTCGGTCCATGATTGGTCGTCCGACAAAATCAACACGACATTCGGAGGCTGTTGTGCGACGCCAGAACGTGCGGGACACAGTCCGAAGACAACCGCCAGTGTGGTGAGGATAAATCGAGCGTTCATAAATGATGAGTTTCTAATATGCGATCGGTGTTGATGACAGTCAACCTATTTGGCAATGTTGGCAGCCGCGTTGGCGGCCGCATAAGCGCTATGGCCGGTCGAGTTGCCGGGCAGAACGGGATGCTGATTCTGTGGCAGATGTGAGGCATGTTCAGCGATGATCTGTTGATGCTGGGGGCTGGTCGCCAGATTGGTCCATTCGTGAGGATCGTTCGACAGGTCATACAGTTCGCGTGAACCATCGTGGTATTGGATGAAGCGATATTGCTGCGATCGAATGGCAAAGTTGCCGAGGCCAAAACTGGTGATCGCCGGGTGGTTCCATTCCTGCTGCGGATTCTTCAACAAGGGAACCAAACTTTGCCCTTCCTGATTTGCATCTGCGGGCAGTCCTGCGAGTTCCAGTAGAGTTGGAAACACGTCCAGTAATTCGGCTGGTTGCGTTGTCCGTTGACGTGACTGGAATCCCGGTGCGGAAACAATCAGGGGGACGCGCGTGCCATCTTCCCACAGCGTACGTTTGGCCCAGCGCTGTTTTTCGCCCAGATGAAAGCCGTGGTCGGAAAACAGTACGACGATGGTGTTGTTGGAATAATCGCTGGCTTCCAACGCGTCTAATACCATTCCCAGACAGTGGTCGGCAAACGTGACCGACGCCAAATAAGACTGCACGGCGTGTTCCCACTGCCCCGCTTGGATGACCCATTCGTGAGTCGGCGAAACATGTTCAAGGTTTGTTAGGTCGATGGCGTATTGACTTAAATCATTGCGATCATCTTCTTGAACCAGCGGTAGCTGGATGTTCTGCCGTGGGTGCATGTCGAACCACTTTTGCGGGGCATACATGGGGACGTGAGGACGATAGAATCCGACGCCCATAAAGAACGGCCGGACATGTTTTGAGTGCAGTTGATCGACCGCCCACTTGGCGGCTTTGATGTCCGGCATCAGGTTATCGTCTGCGGGATAAACGCCCCAGTCCCACAGCGGATGACCGTGGGGCTGTGAAATCTTTTTCTCAGGCCGCGGCCCAAATCCACCTGACGGTTCGTACTCCTCAAAAAATCGTTTGTCGCCGGTGTGAAAGATCTTGCCTGTGGCCAGCGTCTTGTAACCATGCGTCGCAAAGACTTCGGGTAGCGTCTTGATCCCTTTCACAACGGGCGCCTGCTTCAGATCTGGTGATAGAAAATAGATGCCGCTGGTGTGCGGATAGCGGCCCGTCATCATGCTGGCTCGCGACGGGTTGCAAACGGGCGACTGGCAGTGAGCGTTCGCAAACAGCGTGCCCATGTCCGCCAGACGATCGATGTTGGGCGTCTGCGCTTGAGGATGCCCGCCGAGACATCCGACCCAGTCGTTGAGGTCGTCGATCGATACCAACAACACGTTGGGCGATTGGGCGGCTGACATAGACAACAACGCCGGCGCGACGCTGATGCAGACCATAAAAGTTAGTAATCGGTGCATGCGGATAACCATGACGGAAGTGACGTGCGAAAGAATGGGCGTGTCTTGACCCCGAATTGTTTCACAACAACACAGGAACCACAACGCACCGGGTGGCACTGGATGGCGGAGCCTTCCAGTGTGGCGTAGCCATCGGAAATCGCTCTGGAACGCCCAAACCACGGCCAGCGGTGTTTGTGCAAAGAACCCGTGAGAGCGGTTTCCAATCGCTAAAGCGACACAGCTAGCCTGACGGCAAGCTGTGCCACCCGGATCGCCTATCCGACACCCTACCTTTTTCTGGGCACCCAAGTTTCCGGAGCATCCAGCATCAGTGGCTCATGAAAAACCGTTAACGGATCACGTTGTTCTTCGATCCAAGCTGTCAGTTCGGTCAGCAGATCTTTCTGCACTTCAGCAAGTTGCGATTCACCGGCCAGATTGTTGAGTTCATGCGGGTCGGATTGTAAGTCGAACAATTCATATTCCGGCCGACCATAGTATCGAGACAAGACTTTTGCGGCTTGTTTGTCCGTCTTCGCCGCTGCAGTCCACTGCTTAAAGTAGTCGCCCGAAGTGTCTCGCAGCAATAGATCGATGTGAGTCGTAAACGCAAACTCAGGATGTGGATTCCAGATGAATTTATAACGTTCTGTACGAACGCTGCGACTCAGATAGACATTCATCTGTCGATCGCCGCTGTGCGTGGTGAAGATGCGATTCCGGTGCGAGTCTGCCGAATCATCAAGCACGGACGCAAACGATCGACCGTCCAACCCGTCGGGAACTTGGCCGCCTGCGGTTTCGATCAACGTGGGCAGGATGTCTATCCAACTGACCATGGCATCCGTGCGTGCGGCAGCTTTGATTTTTCCTGTTCGAGCCATGATCAGCGGCACACGAATCCCTTCGTCGTACAGCGTCCATTTGCCGAACGGGAATTGAGCCCCATGATCGCTAGAAAAAACGAACAGCTTGTCTGGCGAGAGGTGCTTGTCAGTCAGTTCCCGCAGCTCACCCAAATAAGCGTCTAGGTTTTTCACTTCCTGCAGATACCGAGAACGTTGAACTCGCGTCCGAGGCGTGTCGAGCAATTGCGGTGGCATGTCCATCGCGACTGGATCGATTGTTGATTGTTCAGGCCAAGCAACGTGCGGATCAGACACACCCACAAACAACGCTAGCGGACGTTGATCGGTGCGGTTTTCGAGAAATTCCTTCACCGAAATTTGGAGTTCGGGGATCTCCTTCTTGATATTGTGAACATCGAAGTGGTAATCCGGCGCACTTCCAGAATGAGCGACTTTGCCAAACGCTGCCGTTTGGTAACCGAGGTCGTTCAGAATTTTGGGCAGTCGCAGTACGTCTTTGCGAGGGTATGTGTGGTTTTCTTCAGCACCGTTTTTCGCTGGCATCAATCCAGTCAGCAACGCGGCGCGACTGACCGCGCACGAAGGACTAGCGACAAAGGCACGGTTGAAGGTCAGTCCATGCGCAGCTAACCGATCGATGGCCGGTGTCTTGATATTTGTTCCGCCGTACAGCGATAGATCCGCCGCAGACAGATCATCGGCCAGATACACCACGATGTCAGGCTGACGTTGCCGTTCATCGGCGATGACAGGCATCGCGCAGGCAAGACAAATTGAGTACGCGGCCAGAATGGTGTTCATCAGTTTTCATTTAAAAAAGTGTGGACGGTCACGCGATAATTTCGTGGACCACACGACTTGGTTCGACGCCGGTTAGTTTTTGGTCGAGACCTTGGAAGGGAAACGTCAGCCTAGCGTGATCGATTCCTAACAGGTGCAACATTGTCGCATGCAGATCACGCACATGGACGGAATCTTCGACCACGTTGTAGCTGAAGTCGTCTGTCTTGCCGAAATTCAACCCGCCTTTGACGCCGCCGCCGGCAAGCCAAGCAGTGAAGCATCTGGGATGGTGGTCGCGACCGTAGTTGTCCATCGTCATGTTGCCTTGGCCATAGACCGTCCGCCCGAACTCGCCAGCAAACACAACTAACGTGTCGTCCAATAAGCCCCGCTGCTTCAAATCCAGCAACAAGGCGGCCGTGGGTTGATCGACGTCGCGACACTGTCCGACTAGGTTTTCGGGCAGTCGAGTGTGATGGTCCCAACCTCGGTGAAACAGTTGAATGAAACGCACATCGCGTTCCGCCATTCGCCGAGCCAGTAGACAGTTGCGAGCGTAGGAGCCGGGTTTGTGAACGTCGGGCCCATACATCTGGAGTGTGTCCGCCGTTTCGCCAGAAATCTCGGTCAGTTCGGGCACGGACCTCTGCATGCGAAACGCCATTTCCTGTTGAGCGATCGTGGTTTGGATTTCTGGATCGCCGATTTCGGCAAAGTGCTTTTGGTTGAGTTCGCCTAAGGAATCAAGCATCCGGCGGCGGGTCGCCGAATCGACGCCAGCAGGATTTGACAGGAACAACACGGGATCACCGGCCGCCTGAAAACTGGTACCCTGATGCTTCGAAGGCAAAAATCCGCTGCCCCACAAACGAGAGTAAAGTCCCTGCACATTAACCTTGCCACTCCAAAACGCCGACGGCAACACCACATAGTCTGGGAGGTCTTTGTTCAGCGTGCCCAAACCGTAGCTCAGCCACGCGCCCATGCTGGGTTTGCCTGGAATTTCTGATCCCGTGCAGAACGATGTTTTTCCAGGGTCGTGGTTAATGGCGTTGGTGTTCATCGATTGAATCAGACACAAGTTGTCAGCTTGTTCCGCAAGATGAGGCAGCAATTCGCTCATCCAGAGCCCGCTGTTGCCTCGCTGAGAAAACTTGAACTTGGACGGTGCAATCAGTTGAGCCCGGCCTTTGGTCATGGCCGTCACACGTTGTCCCATGCTGACCGATTTTGGCAGTTCGGTTTTGAATAACTTTGCCAAATCGGGTTTGTAATCGAATAGATCGAGTTGGCTGGGGGCACCGGCCATAAACAAAAAGATGACGCGCTTTGCCTTAGGCGGAAAGTGAAGCTCCTTGGCATCTTGAGCTGCATCCCGTGATGCTTTCGCTGCGGAGTTCATTCCCGCAGGAGCCGCCAAGCTTTGGCCAGCCAAGGCGTTGGCGAAAGCTGAGACTGCCAATCCCATACCCGTGTTCGTTAAAAATCGCCGCCGATTGTGCGACAGATTCAGCGTTTGAAAAGGATCCATGCTTTAGTCTTTGGTCTTGGTGATATCAAGGTTGTACACAGCATTGCCGAGGATGGTCCAAGCCGCGATTTCGGCTTTGACCTGAGGCGTCGAATCATCATCCGCAACATCTCTGCCCCGACAAATTTCATCAGCCAGAGCAGGGTTGGCGGAGTATTTTTGTCGCATGTCAGCCAGCAACTTCTGCATGACAGACTTTTCATTTTCGTCGGGCAGTTGAGCGGTCACAGTTTCCCACAAGAAATCGAGTCGCTGTTGTTCGGGCTGCTTCAGAGAAGTGATGGCCAGTTCGCGGGCGGCTCGAAGATACTCAGGTTCGTTCAGCAGCAACAGCGCCTGCGTTGGCGTGTTCGTGCGTTCGCGTCGCGCGATACAGGCGTCTCGCAGCGGAGCGTTCAGGATTGTCATCTGCGGGGGCGGCATCGAACGTTTCCAAAACGTGTACACGCTGCGGCGGCGGACCGATTCTCCAGTGTCTGCTCGATAGCGTTCTCCCGTCATAGACACGGCTTGCCACAGTCCTTCGGGTTGCGGTGGTTTGACGCTTGGCCCATACATTTTTTCGGAAAGCAGACCGCTGGTCGCAAGAATTTGGTCGCGAATCATTTCTGCATCCAGCCGATAACGAGAGCCTCGAGCCAACAACCGATTTTCTGGATCGGCCTTGAATTGTACGGGCGTCGAAATCGACGATTGCCGATAGGTGTGCGACATCACAATTTGTTTCAGCAGCGCTTTAACATCCCAGCCCGATTCCACAAACGACACCGCCAGATCATCCAGCAGCAGCGGATGAGAAGGAACGTCGCCTTGACTGCCGAAGTCTTCCGACGTCTTGACAAGTCCAACTCCAAAACACTGCTGCCAAAGCCGATTGACGGCGACTCGCGCAGTGAGCGGATTGGCGGGGTCCACAAACCAGTTGGCCAAATCCAATCTGGATGCAACCTCGCCCGAGCGTTGCAGTGGCGGCAAGAATCCGGGCGTGTTTCGAGTCACCTCGGGTCCAAGGGCGTCATACTGGCCACGTTCGTGAACAAATGTTGGCCGGACTTCCGTGCGTTCTTTCATCACCATCGCTTTGGGGATAGCTTGGTCGAACTTGTCTCGATCCAGCTGCAACTGTTTTAACAAAGCCTCAAGCTTCTGTTTGGCGTCAGCCTGATCATTCGCGGTCAGCTGTTTCTGCTGCGCTGTGGCGTCAGCAATCTCCTGATCGAATTTGTCAAGCTGCTGTTGTTGGTCATGCGTCGCCAATGTTATGAAGGGAGCCTGCAAACCCATTTTCGATCCGCGGCCAGAAACGGTTTCCGGCGCTGCATCGATGTTGTTAAAGAAGGCTGACAGCGAATAGAAGTCCTGTTGCGTGATCGGATCGAATTTGTGATCGTGACACTGGGCACAATGCACGGTTAGCCCCATAAAGGCGGTGCCCACCGACGTCACGCGATCGATCACGTTCTTCGAAAAGCTCTCTTCCGGCAGCGCGGTTCCTTGGTCGATAATCAGATGCAGTCGATTGAATCCAGAAGCGATCAGCTGATCCTGCGACGGCTGCGGAAATAAATCTCCGGCCAACTGATACCGCACAAAATCGTCGTAACCAAGATTTGCGTTGAAGGATCGAATCACCCAATCTCGATAGGCCACCTGATCACGATGAAAGTCCTTGTGCATGCCGTTAGAATCAGCGAATCGCACGAGATCCAGCCAGTAGCGACCGATGTGTTCTCCAAACTGTGGCCGCGACAGCAAGCGGTCAACAAGACGTTCCCAAGCTGAGTCGCCCGATTGCTGGTGCTCATCGATGGCCTGTGCAACTTCGGCTCGCGTTGGAGGCAGACCCGTCAAATCAAATGTGACTCGCCGCACCAGAGTTCGCAAATCGGCTTCGCCTGCGGGCGAACGATCCATCGTTTCTAGTTTTCGCAACACGTGCAAATCGATGGGTTGCGTACTCCACGATTGATTTTTGACGACGGCAGGTGCGGACTTGACGGGAGGTTCGAACGCCCAGAAGTCTTCGTACTTGGCCCCGGATTCAATCCACCGCTTAATGAGCTCAAGTTCTTGGGGCGACAGCGGTTTTAGATGAGAATCCGGCGGCGGCATGATTACATCTACGTCGTCCGAAGTAACTCGGTTCCACAATTCACTGTCTTCCACAGAACCGGGCTCAATCACAAACCCGATGGCACCTTCGTCCCCGTCTGGCTGGTCCAGCCGCAAGCCAGATTCCCGAGATTTTGCATCGGGGCCATGACAAGCAAAACAGCGATTCGACAACAGCGGTCGAATGTCTTGAGCAAACGAAATGTCTTCCGCCGCAAGCGAACGACCGCTCATCAGCAGCACAAGTCCCAATACAATGACCGCTGGAGTTTCTATTTTGAACATGGTTCGCACTTTGTCCTCAACGCGACTAATTCTGTTTTGTCGGCACATGATATTTTTTTGCATCACGGCTGGTTGTTGCTGAACGAATGCTAAAGTATACGGTCACTTATCCGGAGTTCCAATCTGGCTGGTTCGATTCGGCCTTCACGGCCAATCATTCAATCCGATGATGGGCAAGGCGAATTCGAAGGATTGTCGCCAGTTTTCACGGTCAGCGTTGAGAAAGGCGTCGTAGATGAGCTTCTTTGGTCGAGACCGGCGATCATCCGGATCGTATTTTCGCAGGCCCAAATTCAGACCGCCTTCGCGCGGGTGATCGACATGCCGGTGCAGGACGAAGGCGTCGATTTCGTCGAGGGCGGCGACGATTCGGTAAGCGTAGCAATAAGCGGCCGCCTGCAGGCGTTCTCCTTCCAGACCGCGTGGCGAGTGAAAACCCTGTTCGCTGAGAATGATACTGCGCGGCTGTCCGCGAAACTGCATGTCCGGTTGCCGCATGAAGGCCGTTAACGCTTCAAGGTTTTTAAACGTGACACGCGGGCTGTTGGCGTCCGGCGTGGCCGTGTCGTCTTTCCAGAAAGCCGGATCGAACAGATCTTCCGGATACGGATGAAAGGCCAAGTGCCATTCCGGATCACCGCGATCTTTGGCGACGGCGGCAAAGTGTTCTAGAAAATCCTTGGCAGCAAATGATCGTAGCGAGTCGTTCTTGGAATATCGAATTGTCCAATGATGTTCCAACGACACATAGACACGTGCCCAATCCGAAGCCGTGCGAACGGCGTCGCTGGTGATCTGAATGGCGTCCGCGTATTCGTCGACGAAGTCCGGCATTGTCTTTTCGCCGCAGTTGGACCACCACCAGTGCGAATTCACTTCGTTGCCGATGATGTAACCCACAACGCGGCCATGCGTCGATTCCGAACCGCTCCAACGATTCGCCATAAACTCCAACGCCGCCGCCAAGGCTTCACGACCTTCCGGCGTGACCGTGTTGAAAGCACTCAGGTGATTGGGTGTCGTTTCGTCGAAGTCGGGATGCAACAAAAAATCATTGGTGCGGTTGCCGTGTGACCGGTAAACCAGCACCACCAAGTACACCAGCGCACCGGAATCACTCATGCTTTTAATATCCGCGTCCTGCTTGGCCACATACGAACGGTCGAAAAAATATTGTTTGCCGTTGCGTGTCCATGACGGATTTTCGGGGGAATCATTCGTCGCGAACAAAGACGTCAGGTTAAAATTGTACACCGCGTGTTTGACGCCCAGCGCCACCGCGTCTTCGGGGATTTCAACCTGCAATCCTTTCTTCGAAGCCACTACAGGAAACGTCGAAGCTGCGCGGTTGTCGGACTGATCCGCCGCCACAACTGTGACAGCTGAGGGAAGTTGCTTGATCGACGTATCTTGAGTCTTCGCCACCCAGTCCGATAAAGCGGCTAATAACCGCGACTGGTGATCGCGAAATTCAGGATCGTCAGCTAGGTTTCGCATTTCGTCGGCATCGGTCTGCAGGTCGTACAATTCCAGGGGTGGCACGTCGCCGCCCAATTCCTGCGGGTCCATTTCCGCGAGCACTCGAAAAGCTTCCGGAAACTGCTCCTTAACTCGCAGCGTTTCTGCATAACTGCGATTGCCCCAAGTTTTGAACATCCGTGAATCAGCGTTGACCTGTCGCCAGCGTTGTGCGACGTTTTCGCGATAGATCAATTTCCACCGACCATCGAATACCGATCGCTCCTGAATCCCGTCGTTGGGCAGCGGGCCTCGATTGGAGATTTGTGCGAAGATAAAATCGTGACCGACCGACTTCGTATCCGTCAGCGTCGACGCAATCGAATGGCCGTGCAGTTGATAGGGAAAGTCGGCGTCCGTGAGTTTCGTTTCCCAACCGCCAGCGATCAATTCCAGTAGCGTAGGCAGCAGATCAAGCTCACTCACCAGATCAGAAGATCTCACACCAGCTCGAATACCGGGACCACGAATCGCCAAAGGCACTCGCAGACCAAGATCGTGAAGCGTCATTTTCCCATGCGGAAACGTCGGCCCATGATCGCTCATGAAGATCACGATCGTGTTGTCGTCGGCTCCCGATTGCCGCAACACGTCCAGTGCTTCGCCGGTGAGCTGGTCGGCTTTTTCGATACCGGCCAAATATTCGGCCCAGTCTTGGCGGACGACGGGCGTGTCCGGCAAATAGGCAGGCAGCTGCACCTGATTGGGGTCAACGCGAATGGGCTGCTTGTCGCTGTTCGGATACGGGCGATGCGAATTCGAGATATTGACCATCAAGAACCACGGCTGCTGCGCCGCGGCGGCTCGATCCATAAACTCGCGAATTTCCTGTCTGCCGCCGTGCAGGAACTCGTCGTAAGGAAACTTGCGATTGGGCAACACATGCAGCTTGTGCGTGACGCCCTGATAGTAGCCGTTCGCCTTCAAGATTTCCGGAAGCGTCCGAAACTGATCTCGCACGCGATTGACCTTTGCCAAGTGCAAATTGTGCTCAGCAGGCGTGACTTCTCTAGCAGGTTTATGAAAATTAGGCGTGTTGTTCAGGATGCCGTTGGTGTGGCTATGCAGCCCGGTGTACAGCGCGGCCTTGGATGCGGAACACACCGGATACGCCACAAAGGCGTTGTCGAAATACACGCCGGACTTCGCCAGAGCATCAATGTGCGGCGTTTGCAGTCCGGGAGTCTTCAGCAAGCTAAGATGAGCGCCCTGATCTTCGGTCAGGATGAACATGATGTTGGGACGACGGATGGATTCGGCGGCAAGCTGTTGCGTATCAAGCCCTTGCGCGATGACACACAACAGCGACGAAAGCGCGAGTAGAGCCATTCGGTGTCGCAACTGACGATGGAATAACCGGCGGCAAGATGCCAGCAATACGTCCGTTATTGTTCCGACGTGATTCAGGAATTGAAGCATGATGTATCCGTGTTCTTAATTTGTGCGCACGCTGCGGGGTGTCGATTTAAGTCTGCTCTGCGTTTCTGCGTGCGAGTAATAACCCGAATGCGTCAGCGAGGAACTGCGATCCACCAGTAGATCCCTCGCTTACGCATTCGGGTTACGAAAGCAACAGCCCGCTCCGCTTGGCGTCAAGGAACAGAAACTGGTTGCTGCGGTATTCTCGCGTGTTTGCATCCAACGTCAATTCTCAGCGACATTTCGCAACGGCAACGGCAACGGCAACGGCAAAGGCAACTGGAACGGCAAAGGGTTCGCTCCTAGATTTCGGCATTTCCGATTGGGTGGCCGTGGCTGGACTGAACGAAGTGAAAGAAGCCACGGGTTTCGCGTGTACCTCGCTCCAACCCCGGCCACCCCTTCCTGCCTTGACGATCATCAATCAGCGCACCCAACGGCAAACACAGAACATTCGAGCAGCGGAACGCGAATGTGTCGCGCGGTGGTCCCCACTGGAATTTCTCGGCGGAGACCGCCGAGCTACGAAAACGGAACCCGCGTCGGTGGACAAACAACGCTGCTTGCAGGCCGAATCCACGGACGCAGCGGCAAGGTTTTTCGAACGACACATCTGCACTCACTCGCCTGCGGCGAAGTGCCCCCCGACAGCGGCATCGACTACTGGAAATCGACTTTGGCACACAACTTGCAACCGGTTGTTGCTGGACTGTCTCAAGCCCACTGCGGAGAATTCTATCATGATTACACTCAAGCGGATTCTTGTTCCCACCGACTTCAGCGACCCCGGCAAATCGGCGTTGCAATATGCTGTGGCCTTCGCTGATCAGTTTGCGGCGGCTGTCGATTTAATGCATGTGGTGGAACCCGTCCCACCGGGCGCTTTGTTGAGTTACCAGCCAATGGAAGAACTCAGGACCAGCATGCGAACCAACGCTGCTGCCAAGATGGAAGAACTTCAAAAAGAATGGGCGGACTATGCGTTTCCGGTGAATCGCATTGTTGTGGAAGGATATCCGTTCGTTGAGATCCTGAAGCAGGCCAAGGAGTCGAATGCGGACATGATTATCATGGGCACACACGGTCACGGAGCGATTGCTCATATGTTTCTGGGCAGCGTGGCCGAGAAAATTGTGCGTAAGGCGTCGTGCCCCGTGCTGACCGTGCGTCACCCCGAGCACGAGTTCATCAACCCCGGCTGAAGAGCTGCTGGAAACTTCGGTGTGACCGGCCTGAAGAACGTGCTACTCGCGACGGACCTCAGTCGTTTTAGTCGCCCGGCGGGTGCGTATGCGCGTGAGCTGTGTCGAGAGTTCGGGGCGACCTTGCACCTGCTGAACGTGATTCAGGATCAGGCGCATAACGTTGCTGAATATGTCGAGCACTTGGCCGAGTCAGCGTTGCATGCGGAACAGCGGCACAAACACCAAGCAGAACAAGCTCTGGTGAATCTTTGGGCGTCTCTGTTTCCAAGCGGACGAAAAGATCATCCCGTCACATACGCGACGAAGTTGGGCGATCCACAAACATTGATTCCGGAATATGCCCGCGAGCATCGCATTGACCTGATTGTGACCGGTACGCAGGGGCGTTCAGGATTCCGTCGACTGCTGCATGGCAGCGTGGCGGAACATCTTGTGCGAATCGCCCCGTGCCCCGTGCTGACCATTCATGGAAACGCGGCGTCGACCGACTAACGCGAATTAACACAGATCGCTGAGTAACTTCTGAAACTCCGTATAGCTGCGAAAATCGTCACGTGTGCGGAATTCATAGTGGCGAACCGGTCCTCGATCAACGAACGCTCGCGTCGACGGCGTCACCCACGCCGTGGGCGCATGAGACAGCAGGTCTTTGATCAACATTCGAAAGTTGGCCGACGATGAACCCAGCATGCGAACACCCAGATATTCGTAGTTCATTTCGTCACTGGCGAAAATGAATGGAGGCGTGTCGCCGGTCAACACGACGAACGCTTCGGCGCGCATTTTCGGAGCAATCGTGACTCCGTCGGTCCACGATTTGTGGAAACTGCCCTGAGCCAGCGTGGGCGGAGATCGATGTCGAGACGGGCCATCCGACGGCACAACACCGACACTGATGACCGAGACGGCTGTCCACGGCCAGACTGCGTCGCTGTCGATATCGTGTATCACTTTCAGGCCATCGTCACTGACTTGCAGATGGTGAAATCGTTCTGCGTGCAGAAAACTGGGCGTCTCCTCAACGGGAATCGCCACCGCATGCAGCCCGAGTTCTCGGACGGCAGTGGAGATTGCAGCGGCAGTCGCGCGACTTAGGTCTCGGGGAATGATCCCTGGCAGAGATCGCACGATGTGTCTGGCCGAAACCAGATCGAATTCGTCGGAAGTCGTGAGCGTTTGTGCCAGCGATTCCGGATCATCGTGAGTGCCGAAGACAACCACTCGGTGATCTTTGGGAAAGGACTGCTCCGGATTGGTCGTCGAATTTACAATATCGATGGACATCGCTGTCGTCCCTCACGGAAAGGCTGATGGGGTATCTTCGTCAAGTGGTTTTGCACTCTATTCGCAGTGATGATTCAAGGCGCGTTCGATTTCCAGAATGGCGGCTTTGTTCACGTCGTCCGTGCCGCGAATCCGAAAGCTGTCGTCGACGGAACCGTCCGCAAACACGGCGACCAGAACTTCGACTCCAGATTCGTCGGTCCCAATGGTGACTCGACTGACCAAATTCAGATTGATCCAGCGAATGTCCTGATCGCTGGTGGTGATTTTCACAAAGTTCATGCTCGCATTCCATTTGTTTCAACAAGTGTGCTGCAATCGATGTCCCATTGTCGCACACTGTGCGGCGTTGACTCATCTATGACGCATGGCATCTCGCAACAGGCGAGGAATCTTCTGGAAAGAGCAGTGTTGCACGTGGCGCGCCAAAAACAACGCGAAGTGCCGCTCACGAAGCTGACACCTCGTTTATTTCGGTGTTGTGTTGTCACTTCCACCGCAAAACTCGTCGAGTCAACCACGGCAGACACACGGTTCCACTCAAAGCCAGAATCATCGGGCCATCCAGAAGACTCAGCGGACCCGCGGCGACAAGTTCCTGCAATGTCGGAATTCGCGTGCCAGCGTAGACGAACACAAAATTCCCCGGCAGTAGGCCGATCTGCGTTGTCCACCAGAACGTTCGCAACGGAACATCCGTGCCTGCTCCGCACGCATAATTCAGAAAGCTAAACGGTATTTGCGCCAGTCGCAACGTCAGCAGATACATGGCTCCATCACGCTGGATGTGTCCCTGAATGGGTCGCAGATAGACACCGAACCGAGCTTCCACAACCGCCTTCAGGTAGTGTCGACATAACAGGAATGCAACCACTGCCGCTGCCACTAAAGCTGTGTTAACAATCAGCACTCCGACCACCAGCCCGAACAGCCAGCCCACCACGATGGACTTGCCGGCCAGTCCCGGAAACAACGATGTCAGCAGATACACGACGAAGGCGATCAACGCCGACCGGATGGGATGAGCCTGAATCGCATCTCGCAGCCAGCGATCGTTTTGCACAAACCAATCCAACGACGCATAACGCGAAGCCAGCGTGGCGACGACCGCCAGACCGGTAATCAGCAGCAGCGGCAGCACTAGGCGTTTGGCAAGAATTTTCATGTTCGCCGTCCTTTGCAGATCACGTGCCGACTGCCGTTGCGGAAGACTTCCACCTCGTCGCCTTCACGAATCACCCCCTGTACGATCCAATTCAAAACCGAAGTCGAAAGCCACACCGCCAAAATCCTCCTCCGCTGGGTCAACACCAAACGCGAACCCGGTGATAGTCCCAAGTCGCCAGCGCCATAATCCCCGCCGTCTAGCCGAGACGCCTCGGCGGGCGATGGCGTGGGCGATGGGTTTCTGTGTGGTGCGTCGAACCGCCGAGCGAGGGGCATGCGTAGAAGGTTTTTGTAGGGCCGATGCGATATCCCTGGCGGTCGGTGGGGATCGGCCCCACAGAATCTTCAGAAACTGCAATTCCAGCTCCGTCGGTTTTTCAGATGTTGGCCTCACCACGTGGTGTCTCCCGCTCAAACTTCGAATTCGCTCGAAGCCAAGAGTTTAGCTGCTGGCACGTTTGCTAGCTGCTGTTGTTCAGCACCTGCATACAAAGCTCATGGTTCCATCGGCGGCATGAGCTGAACAAGAGCGGACGTCGCCCAGGCGGTGGCGGCAACGGAGATGAACTGGTTTTTGCCGTGCGGGTCGCCATTATTAAAGAATGGCTGCACCGGTTTCACGTGACTCTCGAATTTCCATGATCCGTCAGCGTATTGAGTCCGCAACAGAAAGTCGCGGCCGCGAGTGATGGCCGGATCGTCTGGCGATGTCCCGGCATTGCACAACGTGAAGATCGTTTGTCCAGTGGAAAGAGCATCGCTGGGTCGTTCCTTGGTTTCGGCCCAACCACCGTCGTTCTGTTGAGCAACCAAAATCGCTTCTCGAACGAGCTTCTTTGTGTCGATTTGCAAGCCGACTTGCAAACCTTCGAAAGAAGCCAGCATCGGAAGCGTATGGTGGTGACACGAAAAGCAGTCTGCATTGGAATGCCAGTTGACCGCAGCGCGTTGCACGCGTTCGAGCCCCCGGCGGACCGCCGTCTCGATATCAGCGGCGAAACTCTGTTCTGCAAGAGTGCTGAAGACCAGAAGGAAAAGAACAGCTGTTTTCATGAAATCCTCTTGAACAGGCCACTTCGAATCGCACAGAACGCCACATCGCACAGAACGCCACATCGCACAGACCGCCACATCGCCGAACGTTCGCAAACAAGAGAGCAAACAAGGACATGCATTGTAATCCAGGGCGGTGCGTCGACGCGATGGCAAGATCCGTTGCTTGAAGCGGAATTACCCACTGCAGCCATTCAGCTTGCTAAGTTTCTTCACGCCCCGAGCTTCCGCCATGCGATTGATCTCAGAACGCTTCGTCGTGAAGACAGTGCCGAACATGCGACTGCGGTCTCGGAGTAACCGGCTGCTCCAGTCCAGCAACTGCAAATAGCCGCGCGCGCTGAGCGCGGGTCTCCTGACCCCGCACATGATCGACCGCAGGTCTCCACCGTGCCCCCACGTCCCCGTTCACCGCAACGTCCGAACGCCACGGAGACCTGCGGTCAGCTCAGCGGCGAGGTCAGGAGACCGTGCTGACGCCACAACCATCTAACTCGTCCTGCATTGAATCTGAAAACGGAACATTGCCCACTGAAAACTGCGGACGTCTGTCCGCGATCGGCACCAACCGCAACGATTCCTCTTCCAGAAGCTTGTCGTGCTTCGTTCTGTCTTTCGCCTGATCGAGGACTTCGTTCAGCGTACCCTGTTCGTTGCAATGATCAACGCGAGCTTTCACCGATGTGTGTTCGGATTCTTCCGGAGTCATCGCAACACCAGCCGCCACAAGGTTCAGATCCACATACGCCAAAGTCGTCAGCAACGCTTCTTCATCCAGAATCGCGATGCTCTTGCAACGGCCTTCAAAGAACGTGCCCTTGCAAACGACTTCTTTGTTGGCCATGCGAGCCAAAGGCTCTTTCAGGCACTTCATGAACCAGCCCAGAGAATTCAAACGCTGGCGAGTTTCCCCCACCACTTTGCATCCTTTAGCTGAGCGGTGACCCAGTCTTCGGAAACTTCCAACGGCTGCCGATCCTTGCCTCGAGGAGGAAATAAACTCCCCCAGCGTCGGACCACATCTTCGTCTGACCAATCCGCAGCCACCACATCGTTCAGCTTCAAAACCACGTGCATGTGGTTGTCGAGAATCGCATAAGCCGCAACTTCGACAGCAAAGATCGAATCCAGTTCCCGCAACCGATCTTCAATCCACTGCTTGCGATGTTCACAGCCTTCGCCACACAGGAATGCCCGCCGAACACAACGAGAAATGCAGTGATAGTAAGACATCACCGTCGAATCCACCAACTCCCCACGTGCCATCGTCATTGCACAATACCCAATAAAACTCTGAAAACACGTCCCGATTCTGACAGCCCACAGAGTGATCACGAAATTACAATGCATGTCTTTGTTCTTTCAAAACTCAGAAAGTGGCGATGTCCAACCAGGCCGAGTTCCCCTAAAGTGCAGTACTCAGTGGTCAACGGCTGTCTTCAAGACGAATGGCCAACGAAAGCTCGCCCGCTGCGTGGTCGTGCTTTCATATCTGCCACGGCTTGCGGTACGCCCGACGCAGCATTTGATTGGCTTCCGCATCATTGACGAACGTTTCCTTCGCCGGATCCCACTGCAGTTTTCGTTCAAGTCGCATGGCAATGTTGCCGAGGTGGCAGATGCTGGCCGTGCGATGACCAACCTCGACCGGCTCAATCGGATCCTTCCGTGACTTAACCGCGTCCAGGAAGTTTCGATAGTGGTCGGTACTGACAGGCAGATGAATTTCGTCAGGGCCGATGACGGAGTTCTTGATGGCCTCCGACGACGCTTCGACCTCCTTCATGTTTTTAACGCTATATTGTACCCAACCTTCGGTGCCTTCAATTCGAGCTCCAAAACCAGGCTCCTGCGTGCTACAAACGAACTCTATGTCGTCTGCATAGCGGGCTCGAAAATGAGACTTCATCGCGGTCGTGTAGAGATGTCCTTTCGGTGGCCAGACAATGCCGGGCTGATTTTCAAATTCCACCGGCCCGGTGTCGTCTTTTCCTAACGCCCACTGAACGATGTCTGTAGCGTGCGCGCCGGTGTTGGTGACCTGGCCGCCTGAATAATCCAGCAGAAAACGGAATCGATACAGGCACCGGTCAATGTGATACGGTGCGTCGGCAGCAGGCCCCAGCCACATGTCGTAGTCGAATCCGTCCGGTACGGGCATTTCTTTCCAGCCCGGTCCCGGTCCGGCACCGCTGTCGTTAATAATGGAGACCGCTCGTTTGACTTCACCAATCCGACCGTTGCGAACCAGCTCACACATGCGTCGGACAACGGCGTTGGAACGATACTGACTGCCGGTCTGAAGAATGCGCCCGTGCTTGCGGACGGCTTTGATCATCTGCTGACCATCGTGAATGGTCAGCGACATTGGCTTCTGACAATAGACGTCTTTGCCCGCTTCGCACGCTTTGACAGTGGCCAGAGCATGCCAGTGGTCCGGCAGTACAATCATGACGGCATCCACATCATCACGGGCCAGAACATCGCGGAAGTCAGCGTAAGCGTCACACCCTTTGAACGTGCCGGAACGAGTTTTTTCGGCGTAGTAGTCGTTGACTTTTTTCTGAGCCGGTTCACGTCCCAGGAAATGTTCGGGCCGAGCGTAGCCGTCACTGCCTTTGTTCACATCACAGACCGCGACGACCTGAGCATCGAGCTGTCGCAACATACTGGGCAGGTCAACTCGGCTCTGGTTTCCGCAACCGATCAACGCCACATTGATGCGGTTGCTCGGAGCATTCGCGCCCAGCACGGAACTCGGCACGATCGTCGGAGCAGCGACAACTGCTGTTGCGGCCGCGACGAATTGTCGGCGAGACAGTCGGTTGTTTCCGGAGGGCGGATTGTTGCTGTTAAGTTGATTCGACATGATGTGGGGTTACCTTTCAGACGATGGTTGTGAGCAGTTTGTTGCATATCCGGGTTTCAGTAGTATACAGTCGTCCTGACCGACGACCAGAGGTTCGCCGAGTGTTCGTGCCGTTAAGACCGGGTCGTCGCAATGTTGCCAGAACGGTTTGTGGCTCCCCATGAAAGCAAGACGAACAATTGATTCGAGCGTTACATAATTCGCGTGAAAGCACTCTACAAGAGGACGACGAATGACAAATGAAATATTGCGCACTGTGAACCTGACCACCGTTCGCCGCAGAACGACCGCCATCGCCTTGCTTCTGATGGTCATCAACGGGGCGTTCGCTAGCGCGGATGATTTTGTGGTTGAAAAAGACGTCATGGTGCCGATGCGCGACGGCGTAAAACTGGCGACCGACATTTACCGACCAGCCGCCAATGGAAAAGCGCAAGACGTACGGCTGCCGGTGATTCTGTCTCGACTGCCTTATAACAAAGACGGCCAGGCCACAGCGGCTCGCTATTACGCCACGCACGGCTACGTTTTCGTCGCTCAGGACACTCGGGGCCGCTACAAGTCTGAAGGCGTTTGGCACATGCTGACAGACGACGGGCCGGATGGAGTCGACTGCGCGGCATGGATCGGCAGGCAGTCGTGGTCGGACGGAAAAATCGGAATGATTGGCACGTCGTACTTCGGGGGAACTCAGCACGCCATGGCGCTGGCCGGAGCACCCGAATTGAAGACGGTGATTCCGGTCGATGCGATGTCCAACATGGGGCAGCAGAGTCTCCGCAATGCCGGCGCGTTCGAATTGCGGTTCTGGAACTGGATCTTTCTGAATGCGGGACGAGGCAGCAATGCGTCCAAAGATTCGGGCACGAAGAATGTGCTCACAGAAATGGCGGACCAGCGTTTCGCCTATCTGGACAACCTGCCGACGCGACGTGGAATGACGCCGTTGAAACTGTCGCCGGAGTACGAAGACTGGCTGGTGTCCGCGATGGAAGCCGGGCCGAACACGAAGTTCTGGTCTCAGAACAACATCGTTGATGCGCCCGAGAAGTACAAGGACATTCCCGTCTACCTGGTTTCCGGTTGGTACGATTCTTGGGGCGGCAACAACACGGCCAACTTTATGGCGCTCAGTCGCACGATCAAAGGCCCGGTGTACATGATCATGGGACCATGGATTCACGGCCAGCAGACCGGATACGCTCATGGTCAGGTCACGTTTGGAGAATCTGCCGCGATCGGCGATCAGTGGGCATGGCGTCAGGAATGGTACGATCACTGGCTGAAGGGCATCGACAATTCGGTAGGAAAGGCGGATCCGTTTAAGACGCCCGTGCGCATCTTTGTGATGGGAACCGGTGATGGTGGCAAAGATGTCAAAGACCGCCTGAAGCACGGCGGTTACTGGCGCAACGAACACGAATGGCCGCTGGCGAGAACTCAGTCTACGGATTTCTATCTTCAGCCGGATGGCCAATTGTCGCAGCAGAAAACGACGAACGAGAAATCCATCACACAGTTTCAGTTTGATCCGAAGAATCCCGTTCCCACGATTGGCGGCAACGTATCGTCGGGCGATGACATCCTGCTGCAGGGAGCATGGAACCAGAAAGGCGGCTCACACGTCTGGAATTTCCCAAAGGCGATCCCGATTTCGGCTCGCAACGACGTGCTGGTTTTTCAGACGGAACCGCTGGAAGCCGACCTGGAAGTTACTGGCGAGATTGAGGTGCGGTTGTTCGCATCAAGTTCTGCAGTCGACACAGACTTCACCGCCAAGTTGATCGACGTTTATCCGTCATCCACCGACTGGCCCGGAGGATTCGATCTGAACATCGGCGACGGAATTATCCGCGGACGGTTTCGCGAATCGCTAAAGAAGGAAGTGCTGATGAAACCGGGTGAGCCCTATGAATTTACGATCAAGCTGTATCCGACTTCGAACGTATTCAAAAAGGGACATCGCATTCGAGTCGACATTTCGAGTTCCAACTTTCCACGCTTTGACGTAAACCCAAACTCAGGTGAACCGCTGAACCGTCATCGTCTGACGAACGTGGCGACTCAAACCATTTACCACGACGCCGAACACCCCAGCCGAATTGTGCTGCCCGTGATTCCGGCATCGCAGCCTTAGTAGCGTCAAATAAATGTCCGCCTGCTGGACGGGCACTCCGACCCGTTCGCCGATCAATCATATCTTCGCCGTCGCAATCGAAACCTTCATACAAAGGAAGCAAACATGCCCATTCATTTTACAAACGTCCACCGTCGAGCATTCCTGCAAACAACGCTCGGTGCCGGCGCCAGCCTGCTGACGTTTGGGCGGGCGCTGAGCGACGAAACTCAGGATGCGCCTGAGCATGTGGCGTTGCTGGCGGACACGCACATTGATGCCGACGCAACGAAAGTCGTGCGCGGGTCGGTCATGTCTTCCAATCTGCTGAAGGTGATCGCCGACATACTTGCTCAGCCGCAGCAGCCAGGGCAGGCGTTCATTGACGGTGACTGTGCATTCAACGTCGGCTTGCCTGCGGACTACAAGACTCTGGCATCACTGCTGGCCGCATTTCCGGCAGCCAACATTCCGCTGCACATGGCGATGGGAAATCATGACGATCGAGTTGCGTTTCATAAACAGTTTGAGAACCACGACAGGGAAACAGAAGCTGTGGACGGCAAACACGTTTCCCTGATCGAAACGAAACACGTCAACTGGTTTCTGACGGACACGTTGCAAAAGGTGAATCACGTGACAGGTGAGATCGGCGCCCAGCAGCTTGACTGGCTCAGCGCGGCGTTGAAGAATCACATTGATAAACCTGCGATCGTTCTTGGTCATCATAACCCACAGTTCAACGTCCCCGAAGGCGGTCGCGTGACTGGTCTGCAGGATTCTGTGGCGCTGTTCGAGTTGCTCGAATCTCTACCGCATGTCAAAGCGTACGTCTTCGGGCACACTCATAGCTGGAGCGTCACAAAACGAGACAGCGGTCTGCACCTGATCAACCTGCCGCCGATTGGCTACGCCTTCAACGAAACCAGTCCCATCGGCTGGGTCGATGCCGCAGTGACCGCGACCGGAATGCAGCTTACGCTACGGTGCATCGATCTCGATCACGCTCAGCATCTGACGCAACATAATCTGACGTGGTAGCGAGACAACAATCTCGGCGCTGGTTGCATCAGGGCACTGACGCTCTCCGCTTACCGGAATCGTTACGGTTGGCCTTCCAGAGCAACCCATGACCGATTCTGATAGCTGCAACTGCAGCCGGCCGTAGCATCGGGGATCAGTACCAGATCGCCTACGGGCAGAGCATTGATCCAGCAACCGGGCCTAATTCCCCCGTGATTTTCTGTGCCCGCATCACGAGTGAAGTCGTAGTAGCCCAGCGTTCGATGAGTACTCCGGTCTTCAGTTGCAGAGCGTACAGGTAGCCGTCGTGGCTGGTCACGAACATTCGATCCTTCCAGGCCGTTGGAGCGAACCGAATCGGACCGCCGGCGATAAACTTCCATTGTTGCTGGCCGGTCTCCGCGTCCAGAGCCGTGACTGTGCTGTCGGCTGAGCTCCCAAAACAAACAAGTCCACCGGCGACGACCGCGTGGCTGGCTCGATCAAAACTTATCCGCTCATCCCGAGGCCACGCGGGACGAGGTGCATGCTGCGGAAACCACGTCCAGTGTGGACTCAGATTCTGTGGCAGAGAATCGGTGGTAAATCCACTTCGCTCCGCGTCAGCTCGCCATGTCGCCCAGTCGTTCGCGGCGACAATCTGACAGGAACATGCAATGACAAGCAATGGAACGAATCGGTTCATGGTCGGACACTTCTTCGTGAGGCGCGAGGGATACTGGAATTCTGTGCGAAATCGTGGACACTGTCTATCACGGTGTCACTTTCGTCTTTCTGACCACCTCAATCGGTCGTATCATGCGAACTAAAAAACTTGCGTCTGTCCTGCTGGCTGCCGCCACTATCTTTGCGTCAACGATGTGCATGGCCGACGAACGGACGCGTGACGCCGACGACCGATTCACACTAGCGCGTGACCGCACGTTTCAGGCATTCGACGCTCAAGCGGAACGGAGCTGGCAGGGGCCATACTTTTTTCTGCAGCTTGCTGATACGCAATACGGCATGTTCACGGGAAATATGGGTTTCGAGAAAGAAGCGGCTCTGGCACAGCAAGCGGTCGAACATATCAATCGCCTGCGTCCGCGATATGTGATTGTCTGTGGCGATCTGACCAACGCAACTCCGGAACACGCGCGCTACGATGCGCAGGTCTCTCAGTACAAGCAGGACTTCTCCGCGATTGACGAAGACATTCCTCTGGTTTGCGTGTGCGGAAATCACGACATCGGCAACCGGCCAACGGCGAAATCGATTGCGACGTACAAACAGAATTTTGGTGACGACTACTTCGCGTTTTGGGTCGGCGGCGTCTGCAACCTTGTGTTGAATTCAAGCGTGCTGAAAGATCCATCGGGAGCCCCCGAAGTCCTAGACGCTCAGCAGGCGTGGCTGGATCTACAACTTGCCGCCGCTCAGGCAGCAAAGGCGAAGCACATCTTCCTGTTTCAGCACCACCCGCTGTTTTTGACGCAGCCGGACGAGATCGATCAATACTTCAACATCCCGCTGGTCCGGCGCACTCCGTTAGTGAAGAAGTTGCAGCAGGCCAACGTGCGAGCCGTTTTCGCGGGCCATTACCACCGCAATTCCCACGGTCAGGCGGGAGCGATGGAAATGATCACCACCGGACCCGTGGGCAAGCCGTTTGGCAAGGACGTGTCCGGCTTGCGAATTGTGACGGTGCATCAAGATCACATTCAGCATCAATACTATGGACTGGATGATGTTCCTGTGGCCGTCGAGTTGCAGCACGCCGGGCCGGCAGTCGGCGAAAAATAGCAGTTTCGAGAAAATCGGGAGATTTTTTCGCGGTGTGTTTGTTCCCCGCCATGATCTTCGTTTGACCCGACTCGGAGAGGAGAACGTCTGCACAAAGTGCAGTCGTCAAAAGTCTTTGAACAAACGGTCCGATTGCGCGGCCACACGCACATGCAGTCGCGTGGTTGAGGGGACCCCATCGTTTCGGCTGCGCTGCACGCTCACGATGTAGTCGCCTGGTTGCTGATAAGTGTGATGAGTGATCGCATAACCGTCAGCGGCCTGTTGTTCGACATTGCCGTCCGATTTTACCGTGACGAGCGGACTGCTATCTCCGAAATCCCAGACTTCGTTTCCTTCCTGATTTCGGAACGATCGAACCTTGAACGTGATCGGCCCATTCACTTTGTTGTCGAACGTTGGCCAGTACGCGGCGTGAATTCCGGGGACGTATTCATCCGGTTGTTTCGGATCCAGAACATGCACATCGGCAAAGTCGTAGTTGATGTTTCCGGCATCGTCGGTGACCTTCAGAACTTCGCTGAAAACGCCGGGCTGGTTGTACGTGCGAGTGACACGCGGGCCGGTCGCCGTTGTGCCGTCCGAGAACGTCCAGTCGTAGTGTTGAATACTGTCCGTGGCACTCCAGGACTGCGAACCATCCAGAACAGCGTCGTTGCCAGCGATCAGGAAGCTCTTGCGACGAGCGTTCGCGACCAGCTTCGGCCGATACTGACGACGGTACGCTTCCCATAAAAACGCATAACTCGCCTGAGTACCCCACTTGCCGGACGGCTGGCGGCTTTTGATTTCAAAGTGCAGATGTGACCAGCCGCCACTGGATCCTTTCTTGCCCAGCAAACCGATCTCTGTTCCCTGATCGATGGTTCGGCCGGGCTTGATCGCGTCGTTAATTTTGTGCAGATGACTGTAGCGATAAAACCAGCCGCGTTCGTCCTTCAGGTAAACAACATCGGCTCGCGGTGCGACCGGAGTTTTCCCCTCGCCATAACGCGACTTGGCTCCACCTTCCAGCAGATATTCCGGCAGCACGTCGTCACCTGCGGAAACCACAACCGCATCGGTCGCGGCGATGACTCGAACCTGCGCTTCCGAACCGCCGATATCCAATCCACTGTGATAGTAGATCTTCGGAAGAATCTTCGTTCCGCCGTCGACCGGTTCGTTGTCAAACCACGTTCGTGTGGCGAACCACCGCTGATTCACGGGATAGATCAGCGATCCGGGTTTCAACAGTGGCGATTCTGCGGGCCACAAACGCAGCCGCGCGTCTTTGTCCAATCCCCAGAACGACGGCGTGCCGTTGGAGTTGTATCCTTGGGTGATGGAACAGTCGATCTGCACTGCGGCAACTTGCTGAGGCAGATTGTACATTCCCGATTCGATCGTGATCTTCTGCTCATTAACCTCGACCGTCACCAACGCACTGCGAACGGCCTGACGAATGGGATCGCGAGTTTCCTGCAGGTCCAGCAGTTTGACGTCGACTTTCTGTCCGTTGCAGAGTTCCACGGTTGTCGATTCACCGACGTTCAGGTCGACAACGCGCACCAGCGGCGCGAGTGCTGCATTCTGTGCGCCGGCTTCTTCAGCATTCAGCAATTGCCGCACTGCGTCGGTGAGAACCTGTTCGACGCCCGGCGCAACAGAACTCGCACGAGGACTGGTTTCGTAGCCGCCTTCGCCGTACGCCACGTCTGTGCCAATGTAGCCGGGACCGTAGTCGCCGTAAGCCGCCATGGCAACGTGCAGATCCGGTCGCATGGCCTTGGCTGCGAGCTGATACTCGACGAACAGTTCGCCCGGCATATGCAACACGCGCGCCTGGCCCACTCGCAGGCAGCCAATGTCGATCGTGTCGCCCGCCTGACAACGCCGCAGCCAGGCCAGCTTGCGTGCGACTCCGACGGAATCACTTCCTGCATTGTCAGCTGTCATTGATGCGATCAGCGTCTTTTCGTTCAGGTGTTCGGCAACCGGCAGATTCACAGGAACCGTCTGCCAGCCGAGATCCTCGACGACCAGCGGATGCTTCTTTGTCGCTTCCCAGGCGCGCTGCATACCGTCAGCCAGTCGAGTCGCAAGAACCATCCGATTCGGTTTAGACCCATCGTTGTACTTGCCCGCACCGATGTTGCCACCCGCACCGTTGAAGTGGACGTGCAGCGCTGCCGGAACCGCCTGTCCGCGAATGAAGCGCGCGATTCCCGGGAAGTCGGAACTGGGAATTCCCGTGCGGTAATAGCTTTGAGGATGACAGGCGTAGTAGCTGAGTGCGGCGATCGGCTGGTCGTTGTTCCAAAACGAAAGCAGGTTCAGGTTGGGATCGATTGTGCCTTCCGGAGCCGCCTGCAAGGCCGGATCTTTCGTCGCCGTATATCGCGTTGCCGAAACTTTTCCGTCGTCTCCCAGAATGCGACGATTGGAAGCCACCTGTTGCACTTCGCCAACACCCCAGCCGTAGTGCGTGACGGTTTGAGCCGTCGCCAGCGACGCCGTCACCGCATCGGTTGCTCGCTGCAGAACCTGCCGCTGAAACGCGCCTTCATATCGCCCGAGATCCGGCACACCCAATTCCCGCAGAATCTGTTCGGCCGCAAAATCGCAGCCCGGAGCATCGTGTTGATGCAGCGTATGCACGGCCACCCGATCGGGAGTCGTGCCAGCGGCCCGCGCCAGAGCTTCGCGAAAGGCACCGTTTCCTCCATTCCCGATGCCGATCCAGTCCACCGCGCACAGCACGATCGGCTTGCCGTTGCCCAGCAGCACGACGCCGCGACAACGCAGCGTCAATTCATCAACTCGCTTCACCGGATCGTAGGCCATCTGCGATCCGACCGGAGGAGTCGCGTCCACATCGAACGTGGCGACTCGGACTGCTGCCGGAGGTGCCGCCGCCGCAAAATCGAGGACCAGGAAAATGTTGATCATCGTCAGAAAAACAATCGAACGCCGTCGCTTTTTCATTTTTCACTCCTGTGCCGCAATCAGACAGGCGGCCATCGTCAGATCCGAGGTTACTTTTCGTTGAGTCCCAAACGCTTTGATTCGTCCGGTTGCTGCCCGGTTGCTGCCCGGTTTCCGCACGCTTCGTCAACGTGCTTCGCCAACTGTGCGACAACTCCGGAATTGACGCAAGCCGCGATACGCCCATTCTGTCATGTTTGTCATGGTGCATCAATTGATTGGCGGCGGCAATTGTCCATTGCTCATGCGATCGTTCGACCAGCTGCAACACAGCGTCGCGCTGCACCAGACCTTCTTTCAGCACGCGAAAGTACCAGCCGGTGAAACCGGTTTGCTGAACCTGCAACGCGAGGTCTTTGATGCTCCAGCGGCGGGCGAGTTTCCAGCAGGGTTGTCGAGGCTGGCTGATCTGCACCAGCGCGTCGCCCACTGACCACACGTCGCCAATGCAGACGTCTTGTTCGGTGAGTTCGCTGACCGTAAAGTTTTCACCGAAGGCACCCCACTGCATCTCGGGGAACTTCAACTGGCTTCGCCAGTGCCAATAGTGAATCGCGGGGTAAACGCAAACGGCTTTGTCGGGTCCGCCATGATGTGCAAGGTCGGCTTGTTGATCACCGGCGAGATTCATCGCGGCGAGCCAAATCGGTTCCGTGACTTGTTGTTTGATGAAGCTCGATGTCCACGAGTGTTCGCTGCCGATGGTTTGTGGCAGGCCGACTTGGATGGAGACAACCAGCGCTGGTCGTTCGTCGGGTGGAGCATCTTCGTCGCACTTCACACAGTCGAGCCGATGTCCGAGCATGTTCTGACGGCCGGACGCGGTGGTGACCCATTCGCGAACCATCCACGGCGGATCGTGGCGCACGTGCTGGTTGTGGCCGCAGAAAAGTTGTGCGACCCAGTGACCTTCTTCATCGGTGTGGTATCCGGTAATCGACTGTTTCATGGGAAAAATTCTGTAAGCGGCACGATGGGATTTGTCGATTTCAGAAGTTGGCGAATCGTCACGGCCGCGAACGCAGTTTCGGTCGCTGCGAGGGCTTTGTCGAGTTCATCGTGCAGTGGGCACAGAGACGTGTGCGACTTCAATCCTAGCGGGCAGGACGTGATGCGTTCCATTGGAGCGACCGCGTTGATGACGTCCAGAATCGTCAGGTCGTCGGCCGCGCGATTCAGCACGTATCGCCGCCTGGGCCGCTGCGAGACGACAGTAACCCCGTCACCGCCAGATCCTGCAGAACGCGCGTCAGATAGCGTCGCGGCACCTTGGTCTTTTCCGCAAGGAAGTCTGCCGATGCAGGACTTTCCATGTGGGTCGCCAAGCAGGTGACAGCTCGCAATGCGTATTCGGCGGTCTTCGAAATCATGGCTATTCCTGAAAATTCGCCGGAAATCAATCCTGCACCTTGACGTGTAGATTCATATCCTATACCTTTGGGTGACTTATTAAATCAGACTATTCGAATTACACCAAAACAGCAACCTTAACACATGACAACGCTCAAACTTTCCGATTCCGTTGGCGCGTGGGTGACCGAACATCCGGCGACCTCACGCGTGCTCGAACAGCACCGCATCGATTACTGCTGCGGTGGTGGCCGACCGCTCGAAGAAGCATGCTCGAAGGGGCAAGTTGACGCTCAGGCGGTGCTTGAAGAACTCTAGGAAGTGGTTTCGAAAGGCACGATGGAAGACTCGGCTGAGGACAACGATGCGTCCATGTCGCTGTCCGACATGTGCGACTCCATCGTCGCGACGCATCACGAATACCTGAAACGCGAGCTGCCACGGTTGACTCAGCTGGTCGACAAAGTCGTCCGCGTTCACGGAGATCAGCACGCTGTTTCCGCGAGCGTCGAAACTGGCAGCGGAAGGAACGCCGGCGTGATGAACGTTTCCCGGAATCTCATCAGTAGCGGAAGTCGTCAAGACTTTCGACGGGCGCTCTGAAGGCGTCGAAACTCTTGACGAGTTCCGCTACGGCTCGTTCTGAAATTTAACAACTGAACTTGAAAGCACATATTATGCGACGTCTGTGGCTAGCCTTTATAGCCGTGATGGTCTTTTCGTTTCTGGTCCTGGGCTGGATCGGGACGCGTATCTATCAGGAAATGCCGCCTCTGTTTGATAAGGTCGTCACGACGGACGGCGTAACTTTGATCGATAGTGGAGACGTTTCCGCTGGTCAAAATGTGTGGCAAACCATGGGGGGCATGGAAGTCGGATCGATCTGGGGCCACGGCAGTTATGTCGCTCCGGACTGG
>JBDNHJ010000402.1:0-11571 GCA_041688835.1 Fuerstiella sp. | reverse complement strand
TGTTTGATTCGCTTCTGAATACGTTTCTTCTGATCTTCAATTTTCTGACGAGCAACTTTCAGTCGTCGCTTCCGAGCCTTGGCCTGACGGTTTACACTCTGCGAACGTTTCATCCGAAACCCCTCCGTGAACAAGTTGCGTATTGGACCTGACATCCATGAATACGCCTTTTCCGCAAGGGGTTACGGGTGATTCTCCGTACTTTAAGCCGCAAGGCTCGCTTGTTTAAGGTCTAGCGTTGCCAATGTATGAGATTGAGTTCTAGCGGGATCGCGACGTTGGCGTTGTTCGGCACAATGCGCACCGTGAAGTCCGTTGCGGGACGCGTTGCGGGCACCGCTGTTCGAAACTGCTGCCACTTTGGCTCAGCAAATGGGGACTCATCGTCCGCAATATCGACTTGTGTCATCACCTGCTGAATCGCGGCGTCACCATTGATCCCTTCGGCATACAATTCGACTCGCGCAAAGCTCCGGTCGAGGCCATTCAGATAGATGTCCGCTTCAAAAATGTGCTCGTCGTCGCTGGATTGAATTCGGACTTCACCGAACTTCAGCGAACCCCACTTTTCGGTCAGCGAATGTTCCCAGTTGACGATGCTGGTGCCCATCGCACCGTTGAAAGCCGCTCGCTGGTGGTAGGCCGTCGCCGCTGGAAGATAGTGCTGCTCGGTGTATTCTCGCACCGTGCGAACCGATGAGAACTGTGGTGTCAATTGCGACATGCTGGCCCGCATACGCGACAGCCACTGAGTCGGCAGGCCGCGTTTATTGCGGGTGTAAAACTCGGAAACCACTTCATTTTCCAGCAGGTCGTACAGCTGTTCCGCTTCGATGGCATCCCATGCGGGATCGTCGCCGTGTTCCTGTCCATCGCCGATCGCCCAGCCGACTTCCGGTGTATATGCCTCGGCCCACCAGCCGTCCAGTTCGGAAATGTTGAGACCGCCGTTGACCAGCACCTTCATGCCGCTTGTTCCACTGGCCTCCCACGGACGTCGTGGCGTATTCACCCAAACGTCAACACCCTGTACCAATTGCTCGGCCAGCAGCATGTCATAGTCGCTTAGGAAAACCACATGCTGTCGGACGATCGGATGGCGAATGAATTCAATCCACTGGCGAATCAAATCCTGTCCGGCTTGGTCGGCGGGATGAGCCTTCCCCGCGATCAGAAGTTGCACGGGGCGTTCGGGGTTCGTCAGTAGTCGTATGAACCTGTCTGGATCGTGCAGCAACAGGTTCGGTCGTTTGTAGGTCGCAAAACGGCGCGCAAAGCCCAGCGTCAGAACATTTGGGTCAAACAGGTGTTTCGCTGATTCAATGTCGTCGGGTAAAGAGCCGGACGCAGCCAATTGCCGCGACAGACGCTCGCGAGTGTATTCAACCAGCGAACGAGTTGCATCAATCCGGAATTGCCAAAGCTTCTCATCCGACACGCGGCAAATGTCGCATTCGAGCGTTTCGCTCGTGCCCAGCCAGCGGTCTTTTCCGCACGTGTGCGTCCAGATTTCGTCGGCCGCCGCGGAATCCCAGCTCGGCATATGAACGCCGTTGGTCACATGTCCCACCGGCACTTCAACCTCCGGCCAGCCTGGAAACAGAGGTTCAAAAAGCCTGCGACTCACCTGTCCGTGCAGGCGACTGACGCCGTTGACAGCGCCGCTGCCACGAATCGCAAGGTAGGCCATGTTGAAAGTTTCCGACGCGTCGTTGGGATTCTGTCGTCCCAAAGCCAATAAGTCGTGAACGGAAATCCCCAATTGTTCGACAGCGTATCGGCCGAGATATTGTTCGATCAAATTTGGGGCGAAGCGGTCGAAGCCAGCCGCCACGGCGGTATGAGTTGTGAACAGATTTCCGGCTCGCGTCACGGCATTCGCAACTTCAAACGGCTGTCCCGATTGTTCCATGAAACAGCGAGCACGTTCCAGCACGGCGAAGGCTGCGTGTCCTTCGTTGAGGTGGCAGACTTCAGGTTTGATACCGAGCCTTGTCAGCAGCCGCCAGCCGCCGATGCCGAGAATCAGTTCCTGCTTAAGACGCAGTTCCGGGCCGCCACCATACAGTTCGCTGGTGATGCCGCGATGTTCGGGAAAGTTCGCCGCATCGTTGCTGTCCAACAGATACAGCTTGACGCGACCCACTTGGACCTGCCACGCTCTCAGCCAGACCGAATATCCCGGCAGCTCAATTTTCAGCCGCAGCCATTCTCCATTGGCTTCACGTAGCGGCGTGATCGGCAGTTGTCCGGGATCGTTGTAAGGATATAGTGCCTGCTGTGATCCATCCTTGCCGATCACTTGGCGAAAGTAACCTTGCTGATACAACAGGCCGACAGCGACGACGGGAACTCCCAGATCGCTGGCCGCTTTCAATTGATCTCCCGCAACGTTGCCAAGTCCACCTGAATAGATCGGCAACGCTTCGCTTAACATGAATTCCATGCAGAAGTAGGCCACGCAGGTCAGCGGACTTTCGCTTCCGTCGGATGTCGCGTGAGCCTGTTGAAACCACGCTGGTTGCTCAGCAGTGCGTCGCCGAACCTCAACCAACTCATCAACCTTAGCACGAAAATCGACATCACTCAGGACATCTTCGATCTGTTCCCGCGAAACCGTCTGCAGAACAACCCACGGATTGTGTGTGATTTCCCACAGCTCAGCATCAAGCTGTCGCCATACCTGGTCGGTGGAATGATCCCACGACGAACGCAGATCAAGCGCGAGCTCGGCCAGAGAATCGAAGCCTTCGATTTCCGTGGGCAGCAAATTGTAGATCGGGTGAATAGCACGAGGGGTGTTGTTCATTGTTGTTCCGTAATATATGCGCGTCGTCGATTCCGGCGTCGTCCAGCAAATCAGAACTGCAGATTCTGTGCCAGCTTACAAAGATTGGAGAAGACCGGCTCGCGCTGTTATCGAAAGTTAAGCTGCACGTTCGATGCCGAACAGCAAAGCGGTGATTGCTCACGCGCGACGAACGCTCGTGCGACTCAGTGCTCACATCTAGTCCTTAGGCAAGCGACGCTTGCGGCCTGAAGACCGCAAAATCCCCCGTAATCCGTTGTGAAAAAGGCGTATTCATGGATGTGAGGTCCAATACGACACTTGTTCACGGAGGGATTTCGGATGAAACGTTCGCAGAGTGTAAATCGTCAGACCACGGCTCGGAAGCGACACTTGAAGGTCGCTCGTCAGAAAATCGAAGATCAGAAGAAACGCATTCAGAAGCGAATCAAACATGTCGCGCATCTGCAGGAGATGCCGGCCTTCACGGCTCGCAATATTCACGATGAGATTTGTCAATCGATCTGGCAACCGTCCGTCTCATGATGGCGCGGCGGCCCAGTGTGATTCGGTGGCCACCGAACTGCGCGCCGCCGGCTTTCGCAGCATCGTGTTTAAGTTCGAAAAGTGAAAATGTGGCCGAGTTCGATTACAAACCGACGGCCTGCAAAAAAAAGTATCGCATGATCGTGATCCGGAAGAATCTTTCTGTGGAAAAAGGCGAGAATGTTTTGTTCGACGACATCAGAGACTTCTTCTCTTTATGCTCAAGCCTTCGGTGGCTTGGTCGCTAAAGGCCTAGGCCGCGCTGTGGCTTCCGGAAACGGGCCGTTGGAAGGATCGTCGTCGCAGCGAAAAGTGCAAGTTGTTGAAGATGGAGTTTCGCACGTTCGTAAATACGATGGTGCGAATCCCCAGTCAGATCCTGACGTCGGGGCGCCGGATCATCGTCGATTTCGAAACCATCAAAGACCCGAAACCAATGGCCGTAGTCAGTGAAGTCAGCAGGCAGGCAGGGCCAATATGCAGAACGGCATCGTAGACGGAGTCTCTAGCTGTCGAACCACTCGCCCGGTTCTGGCGAATGCCCACCACCAGATGGACGCCATCTGTAAAGCCGATCATGAGCACCATCACCGGCGAGAAACTCAAGGCGATCAACACGGTCTGCGGCTACCTCAAAAGCAACGCAGCCCGCATGAAATACGATGAGTATTGACAAGCCGGTTACCCCATCGCCACCGGCGTGATCGAAGGTGCCTGCCAGTATCTGGTCATAGACAGAATGGAACGCAGCGGCATGCGGTGGAGTTTGCAAGGAGCTCAAGCCATGCTGCACGTCCGCAGCATCCACCACTCCCCCGAACGCACAGACTTCTGCAACGCACAGACTTCTACAACCACAGAATACTCACGAACAGAATACTCACGAACAGAAATCTCTCTATCCAACCGTTATCTGAATACCTGATGCGGATTGCCGATCACACCCCACTGCTTCTCGCTCGCGATGAATCATCCGTTTGTCGATGGCAACAAACGCATTGGTCGTGCGACGATGGAGTGTCAGGTAATTTTTGAACCAGTGCTTACCAACTCAATCCAGCAACCTTGCCACCACAACGATGTGCTGTCCTTTCGGCACGGGGGCAACCCATGCCTGCGCCAGCACAACTCCGTCCAGAGCCGCGACGCAGGGCCAGGGTTCGATGTCGATGCGATCGAAGTCGTGTAGTAGACCTACCGTTTGTCCTTTTTTAACGGCGGTGCCGCATTCCACGAGTGGTTCGTAATGGCCGGCAAACGGGGCAACGGTGAAGCAGTCGCGGCTGACCATCTCCAGCTTCATCTGAGTTTCCGCTTGGTGATGCGCGATGGGTTCGATTGTGCCGTTCAGCAGATTGTTGTTGATAGCGGCGGCGAGAACTCCCTGCCGACCGTAGCGCACGCCTTCCGGATTTACAGACCGGCCCCAGCCGAGTTCCGTGCCGACAGTGATCTTTCCAAGCCGTTCTGCTTCACTCGGCAGCAGGCCGGGCGTGGTGTTTTGATAAACCATCAGCGAAGGAGTGCCGTACCAGCGGGCCGTCTGTTCTATCTTTTCACTTAGCTCCGCGTCTTCCAGCGGATGGAAGTTCGCGCAGATGGAGAATCGAGCGACGTCGCCGCCGGAATGAAGGTCGAGCACAATATGTACTCGCGGCCAGATGAATTCACGCACAAACGCGGCGATCCGATGTGTGATTCCGGCTAGCGCAGGCGTTTTTCCGGCGTCGTCAACGAACGCGCGATTCAGATTAACGCCGTCTTCCTGCTGGCTCTCCCGCGTCCCCGAAAGAAACGCGGCGGGATTCAGCACCGGAATCAAAATCATGCGGCCGCGAACGTCGCGAATGTCGATCTCCCGAATCAGGTGCTTCAGCACCACCGGGCCTTCGTATTCGTTGCCGTGGTTGGATCCGAATGCGACCAGTCCTTCGCCGTCTTTCGCTTCCGAACCAACGAAGACAGTCAGCGGCATCAGGTGATCGCCCCAGATACTGTCGTGTTCTAGGGCGACCCAATAATCTCGATGACCGGGCGAATCAAGATCGAGGTTTTCCGGGCGAACTATTTTCCGTTCCATGATTTGTCTTTCCGTTTTCCGTTTTCCGTTTCAACGTGAAGTCGTTGTGTGCAGTCGACCATCAGCCAGCACGCGCCTGAGGCAAGGTACATTCCGGACAACAGCGCGAACAATGGGTTCCAGTTTGTCAGTTTGACTTCGATTCCGTCGACGACGGAAATTGTTGTAAACACGTCCAGCACGACTCCAAAGAAGATCGGCATCACGATGCCTCCAATCGTCCCGGCCGTGTTGATGATGCTGAACACCGTTGCACTCAAGCGGCCGCCGAGATCCGTACACGCGCCCCAAGTGGTCGGTTGACTCCAGTCACTAAAAAACTTCGCGGCCATCAGCAGCCAAGCCGCTTTTACTCCATCATCCTGCATGACAACCAGAATCAGCATACCGCAGCCAATCGTTTTGCCAACGCAGCCGACGATACTGCGCGTCCAGCGGCGGTTGCCGGTCGTGCGGATGAAGCGATCGTTCAGCCAGCCACCGACAATGCCACCCAGAGCGCCGCCCCAAAGTGGCAGACTTGCGAGCCAGCCGGTCTGGCGAATGTCAAACCCATGAGCGATCAGGAAGTAAGTGCCGATCAACCCGACGAACACAACATCTGATCCGGCATCCAGAAACTGCTGCACCGTGAACCATCTTAGGCTGGTGTTGCGAAGAGCCCGCTTTGGTGACAGCATTGACTGCTGCTGTTCCGAATCCCGGAGCGGCAGTGTTCCCTCATGGATCAACTCACGTTCAGCATCGTTGACTCGCGGATCATTCTGCGGTGAATCGTGAAAGAACAGATAGAACACGATGCAGTGGACGATTCCGACGGAGGCAATCAGCGTGAGTGCCCATTGCCAACTGAGTCCACAAACACCCATCAATAGCGTGCCCAGAATGATGGGTGACATCGCTCCACCAGCGCGGCCGAACGTTGTGGCCGCCCAACCCTGCAGCGTTGTGCGTTGCCGAAGCGGAAACCATTTTTGGCTGATGTTGGTGAGCGACGGGTAGCAACCGGCTTGAGTTGCACCGAACAGAAGCCGCCAGAATCCCAGCAGCAACAGATTTCCGGTGAAGGCGATTCCCACCAGCGCGGCCGACCATGCTGCGACAATGGCGGTCAGAAAGCGGTGTGGACCAAAGCGATCCGCGACGATTCCGCTGGGAATCTGACCACTGGCATACGTGTAGTAGAACAGAGAAAACAAAAACGCGGTTTGAGTATTCGTGAATGAAAACTCTTCCTGCAATTTTGGCCCGATGATGTTCCAACTGTAGCGATGCAGGTACAACAGGAACGAAGTTGCACACGCCAGAGCAAACACAACCCAGCGCACATTGGTCGGTGGCACAAGCGGCGCATCTGCTTTGGCGTAGGGATTCGGTTGACTCAAGGGGCGACTTTCTGGCGTGCAGGTCGTGACAGCCGACGGTGGCTATCGAAACTCAATCCGCTGCGGGCAAAAGTGATTCAATCCATCTTCGTTGACTTCAAAACCCAGCCCCGGTGTTTGGGGAATCGCCAGACAACCTTCACGATCCAGTTGAAATGGCCGTGCAGTCAATTCTTCGATGTAGACGCACGGAGTCAGGTATTCAACGTATCGTGCATGCGGCAGGAAGGCGGAAATCTGGAGATCCGCCGCCAGCCCCACGGCCGTGTTCCAGCCGTGTGGGATTACCTGAATATTGTTGTCCTGAGCCATCTGAGCGATGCGGCGAAATTCACTTAAGCCGCCACACTTGGTGACGTCCGGCTGAATGATGTCGAACGCGCGCTGCTGCAGGTATGGTTGAAACGCTTGTCGGCGCGTCAGCACTTCGCCGCCGGAGATCGGCACCGGCGACGTGCGCGTGAGTTCCACAAAGCCGTCGATGTCGTCCGGTGGCAAAGCTTCTTCGAACCAGACGATATCGTAGTCAGCCAACATGACTGCCGTGTTGCGGGCCCAGTTGGTGCCATGCGGCCAGAATTGTTCGCTTCCGCCAGCGTCGACCATCAGTTCGATGCCGTCGCCAACAGTTTCTCGGGCTGTCTTGACCAGCCGTTCGTCGAACTTGCGATCACGACGACCAAACGGTCGCCAGCCCATCTTGATGGCTCGAAATCCCCGTGCCACGACGCTCTGCAGATTCTCGGCCAGTGCGTCGGGTTCGTCGAACAGGATCGAACCGTAAGCTTTGATGCGATCGCGATAGCTGCCGCCGAGCAGTCGCGAAACGGGTTGACCACAGGCCTTACCCATGATGTCCCACAGCGCCAGATCGATTCCGCTGATCGCATGCGTGACCGTGCCACCGCGGCCTTGCCAGAAAGTTGATTGATGCAGAGTTTCGGAAACACGTTCCGGTTCGACGGCTGATCTGCCCTTCAACAACGGCCACAGCAATTCCAACGCCCCAGTCACAAGTTTTCCCGACGTGAAACAACTGCCGTAACCAACAACATCGTCGTCGGTGTAGACGATCAGTAATGTATGCAGGTCTTCTTGGGGTTCATGTCCCTGCGGCCAGCCGCCATCGACTGTGCCACCCGTGAGCGGACAGACATCTATTCCAACAATCTTCATGGCTAACGGTCTCTTAAATCTCGCAAACACTGTGCCGACGTTTGTTGTGCCGACAGACTTCTTGGAGGCCAAAGGTACTGTGTGCGAATGAGAATGGGAACCGATACACACGTATTCACGAAACGGATCGTCACTGATTCAGTCCGCTACACCGTCTGGATTCACAAGGAAAGCAACGTCGCCGCAATCGGTTTTCCGGGGCTGGCCGGGATGGTGAATCCGTCCGGGCTGAGTTGCGTCGGTTTTTTGCCTGTCTGGCCTGTCGTTTTTGCGTTGTTTTTGACAGACTGGACTCAGCGCGACTGGTTGTTACGCTCAGAGGTTGACGGTTACATCTGATCGGTGCATGTCAGGGTTTGCGGCCGGATTGGGGAATGCCCAAAGTCAAAATTAGAAGATTGCAGAATGTCGTGAGCTACATGCTAGGTGACCTGCTGGTGGACGAAAGATCATCGGTTCTGTTAGGAGTGGCTGCCGTTCAATTGGCCATCACCCAGCAGAAACTCAGGCTAACTGGCTGTTGATGGCTCCACGATTGTGTACCATTAGCAGGGGCCTGTCGTTCGCTGTGGTTGAGCGATCATCTTGCTAGGCCTCACCGCTGACGAGAAGGAGAGCAACGTGTCGAGAGGTCGTAGCCGAAGCTGGCGTCCGGAACAAAAGACGGGCGGGCGGGACTCTCGACGCCGCACAATCGTCATCTTGATTGTGATCTTGGCGGCTCTGTTGAGCTTGCTGGTTGTGCCCATGTTTTCTCGAGATCCCGGCTTCCGCACGGCCGTCATGGTTCCAGCCAGCAACGGTCTGGCTAACTCAGCATTCTGTGTTCAGCCGTCCTCCGCAAGTCTGCGGGCAGCACCCTTATTAACGGAGCTATTTCAGGATTTGCACGATCGCAATCCTGGGCGAGTCGCAGCTCCGGGGCAGGTTCAGTCGCTGGCCGATGTTGCAGCGCTGGCGGCCAGCGGTGAGAAACTGTTGCTGTATTGCAGCTGGGAACCCGTCGCTGAAAACTCGGGCCAGCCAGTGCTACAGTTAGTAGATGGCACAGAAGCACCTCCCATTGCCTTCGTGGATTTTTTAGAAAAGCTGAAGGCGTTGCAAGCGTCGCAGATTCTGTTGGTGATGGACTTTGTCCAGCGTGATACGGGCCTTGCCAACGGACGACTGAGTGACGACGTACTGCAGCTGCTGCAGACGACGGTTGCGGACGTGAAGATGCCGGAACTGCTGGTGATCTGCCCGCATCAACCGGGCGAACGCAACTGGGAACCGGCCCCGAAGCCAGCCGACGCTGCTGGTGACAGCGAAGCTATCGCCTCAGTCACAGAAACAGCTTCGGCAGCGGATGCGGTTGCGGTTGGCGGAACAATTTTCGCGAATGCTTTGGGGCAAGCCTTGCTGCAGGGGCGGTTCCAGACGGTGGACGAACTGCTGGAGTCGATCCGTTCCGAGGTCGCTAAGCAGGTGGAGGACCAGTACGGAGAACGTCAAACCGTCTGCGTCATTCCTGAAAAATCGCCGGTATTGCAGCAGGGCCTGCTGTTGCGCGCGGAGCCACCTGCCTTCCAAAACGAGTCCGATGAAGTGCCGGACGATGAGTCGTCTGAAAGTCCGGAAGCGGCGGCGAAGTCGAACGATCCGGCGGCCATTGCCGGCGTCGATCCACCTGAACAGCCCGAACAGCAGTGGAACAAGTTGTTCGAACAACGACAACGGCTGGCAGCAACAGGTGCCGCTGCAGCGATGAATCCCGTCGCATGGACTCAGTTAACGATTGCGCTGGTGAATGCGCGGTGGGCGCTGCTGAGTGCCGCCGGTGACGCCAATCATTTTCGGAACGCCATGGGTCAGGCGAGCAGTCTGATTCAGGAGTTCAATCTTGATCTGGAAGGCATGGCGTCTGCAGAATCCCAAGTAAGTTTCTCTCCATGGCTCATCGCCCGCAAGGCCGCCACCACGGCACTGGCACCAGAACGGACAGCATTATTCGAACGCGAGTTGAGGGATCTGCAGCAGGAACAACCGACCGGAGACCTACCTTTTGAACTGCGTTTGGCGGAAGCCAGAGCGGAATTCACGGATTGGTTTGTTCAACAGGTCACGACACTCAGTAAGACTCTGGAAACGCTGCCCACGGAAGAACAGCAGCTGGCGCAACTTGCGGAATTTCGCCGGTTCATCAACCATCTGCCGGAGCATGGCTGGCCGAAGTCGCAATGGCCAGAACCGCTATTCACCGTGGATGAAATTCTGGGGCACGAAATCACGGCCGAACCCGTCGCGACGGTTCGAGCTTTATCGGAACTGCTTCACATTCGACGACAGGCGTTGGAGTGCGCCACGGGAACCTTGGACGGCACTCCCTTTCGTCGCGTGGTGTGGGATTCTGTCGCCAAGCAGCTTCGCGTGTTGTTGCTGCAACTGACGTCCGCCGAACGTTGGCTGGCCCTCGGGCCACGCGGCCTAAAAATGGGCCAAGACAAGCTGGATGATGCTGCCAGCAAGTGGTCCGATATTCAGCGTTCTGCGAAATCGCTGCATAAAGTTTCCACCTTCCCGGACCTGCAGCAGACTGAGCTGCCGTTTCTGATTCAGTATCTGGCTCAGCAACAGGAAGACGTCGCGATCACGAAAGAAGAACTGGATGCCGCGCTGTCTGTGGCCGATCGGATGCTGAATGATTCCGAACTGACCGCTCAGGAATTTTCAGTGGGTGTCTACGGTGGCACCGGGTTGTCCACCACCGAAGTGGAAGCCATGTTTCGGCTGACTCGAAATCTAACAACGGATGGCCCCCAACCGAGTGACCTCGATGATCTGATCACTCTGAACGACTACGTCGCCCGGCAGTGGCAAACGGGGCCGGGCGGAATCGCAGGACGGCGTGTTGTTTCTCTGCTAACGCCCGACCGATCGTTCACAGACTGCGTGTCTCACTTGAATCGCAGATCCGGTCCCACGCCCGATCAGGCTCAGCGTCTGACCGGAATTCGCCTGTCATCTTGGTCCATCAGATTGCTGGACGCTGTCTCTGGCCAAGTTCATAAAGACCTCTGGCGGCAATGGCGGGCACTTGTGGAAGCCGTGCGCGACAAGGGACCGGACGACATTCTGCCGTTGCGAACTGCGTTAACAACATCACTCACAAACGCTTGGCTGGACCTTCGATCCACGGGCAACGGCGTATCGGTCGAAGATCTGTTTGTGACACAACAACAGTCGTCTGGTTTACTAGCCGCTGATCTGGCGGAACGCACCCACGCGGGAACCTCAAACAGCAAAGTCTATCGTCTGATCTACCAAGAAACTCTAACGGCGGCACCACCCCTCACGACTCCCACAGGCTACCTCACCTTCTCGTCCGCAGCAGAAGGTCAGCCCGCAGAAGGTCAGCCCGCAGAAGCGCTGGTCGGTGCCAACCATATCGCCTCAATCAAGCTAGATGCCAAGGCCGCCCAGATTTACGTTTCGAAGAGTGCGTTGGTCCCGACCGGTAAGACATTGCAGGAAGCGGGCTGGCACCGGTTGGATCATGTCAACGGCCCCACAGAACTGACGCTTCGCGCGGCGAATGTCTATTCCACCACAGAAAC
>JBDNHJ010000401.1:0-4749 GCA_041688835.1 Fuerstiella sp. | reverse complement strand
GGCTGGCTCGCAGTACGACTTCCAAAATCGCAGTTTCATTTCCGTTCTTGGCGGCTTCGTCTTCCTGAATCGCGGCCAGCACCACAATCGAGTCGTTGATCGCCACGCCGACCAGTCCCATCGTGCCGATGATGGCCATGAAGCCGAACGGAAATCCGAACACCCATAATGCTCCCAGGCCAAGGCCCACCGCCAAAAACGCGACCACTCCGATTAACGCGGCCAGCCGAAACGAGCGAATTGTCAATAAACGGTTCCTGACACGAACGGCAGTGCCATTCGTTCCTGACACCTTTACTGTGCTCCCTTTACTGTTTCAATGCCGGTCAACCCGTGCAGCCATTCAGGTTGCTGAGCTTCTTGACACCGCGAGATTCCGCCACGCGGTTGGCTTCGGAACGTTTTGTGGCAAAGACGGTGCCAAAAAAGCGACTGCGATCTTTCAGTTTTTCCAGCCGTTGCTGCCAGAAATTCGAGTTGCTACTGAGTCGCTGCAGAATCCCGGCCACGTCTTTCGGAACGCGAGCCTTACCGCGGCGAAGCAAGCGACTGCTCCAGTCCAGCAATTGCAGACTGCCGGCCAGATTCGTGTGGGGCGAAATCCCTGCCCGCGTGCCACCATGTTTGATTCGATCTTCAAGCGGCACCAGCCGGAAGGTTTCGTCCTCCACTGGCCTTTAACGCTTTTGGCAATTCATTCTAGGATTTTCCTGAGCCAAACGATGAGTTCCTGCGAGGCATTAGAAGATTCGGCTAATTCCACAGGCGTCTGGAATGCTGAACTCCATGTTCCCCCATGCGCATACAGCTCTTGAGCACATGCAAGTTGGTCCCTAAAACAGCTCCAGCTAAAGGCAGTCTCACCATTGGATGCGATCGCGTTTACATCTGCACCGTTACGAAGCAGAAACTGTAGCATTTCCAGATCACCAAATGACGCATACCGCATCAACATCGTTGAGCCATCCGTGTAGCGAATGTTCGGACTAATACCGCAACCAACCGATTTTCGCACGGCGTTAGGACCAATGTCAATCGCGTGAACTAATAGTGAATCATCGCCATTTGAGTATGTTTTGAGTGAAGGCGTGCGCACGATGGCGCGTTTCAAGGCCACCCAGTCTTGATTCTCAATATAATCCTTACACGTAGAAAACAGTGTTTCAAACTGACTTTGATTCATCATTTCGCACTCACATTCGGACTGAAAAAACCCTCGTACTAGGGGACGCGACTCATTGATCCGTAATTGAGCTGCGTCCCTTCGCCTGATGGCTTCACCTGCCGCAAAAACGGAGGACGGTATTCGCAACGAACAGTAGGCCGTACTGCAGCGCGAGGTGTGCAGCCGCACACCACTTAACGGAACGGATCGCATCTTCTGACGTCAGCTGACCCGTTAGGTGCAGCAAAACCAAACCCACAACGCACAAAACGAACCCCAGAACGGGAACACCGGAGGGCTGGCCTGACGAACCGCTGTTAAGCGGTTGAAATTTGATGGTCGGTCTTTTTGGTCCTGAATTCTCGATAGGCGGCGTTGCGGCGAGCGGTTAATGTGCTGCCAAGGGTGTCCTCAATCCACTTCCGGGTGGCCTTCGAATCGACTCGGCCGAAAGCTGCACGGACTTGTTCGCGGGTCACTTGTAGGCACAGCGTGGGGATCGCGGCGATCAGTCGTGTGAAACCTCCTTTGCTGTGTTGACGCTCCATCTGTTGAATTTCCCGAACAGCGATTCCAGAATTTCCGTCGACAACCAAGCCCGCTCGCCCGGCTTCAGTTTGCTCGCGGATTGCTCGACCCACGCGATCAACTTAACGCCAATGCGAGTCGCCGAAGATTCGTCTTGCCGCCAACTCGAGTTGAGTTCGTCCAGGACTTCTTCCACCAACTTCGGCGTGTGTTTATCAAGCCCCATTGTATTGATCACTCCGAGCGATCGGTCGATCACTTGTTGGCATTGGTTCCAGCTCTTCAGATCGTCAGCGTACTGGCGAAGCCAACCAAATTTCTCTTCCATGCGATCATCATCGATTCCTATTTTGGAGTCACTCGAATGATTCAAATGAAAAAGCACCATCATCGCCCATTCGAAAAGTGTTCCCACGTTCATGAATCGACTCTTCGATCGAAGCGTTGGCGGAGCGAACTGATTCAGCTCGGTTTGCTGGACGCGATTACGAGTTAATCCGACTTCGCTGATGAAGGATTTGAAACGTTCGCCACGACCGATTTCTTTTTCTAGGACGTTTGCGGCGTGGTGCTTCAGATCGCCCAAGATAATGGTCTTTTCTCCGCCTTTTCCCAGCTTTTCAGCGGGATTGCGAAGTTCACTGGCACCGTCGGACAGCAGGTAAACGGGCGGTCCGATCTCGCTGGCGAGTTTCAAATACTCGCGCTCAACATCTTCTTTCTTCCACGATTGGCCGGGCACCAAAGCGAGCACTTTCATCTTATCGAAACCTAGCGTTTGACCCGGCGGCGGTAAGTCATCCAGAGCAACACCGACGATCACCAGCAAACGCTCTTTGCCGATCTGACTGAAGAGAATAAGAAGAGAATAAGGGGACATGCTACTTTATGGAAAAGTACAATGTCCCCTTATTCGCTTTCCCTTATTCGCTTTTCTCACCTCGCTCGTACCTCTGCCAGCATTGCTTGGACTCTTGAGTTTGGGTCCTTCGCTAGGGCTGCTGCATGTTTTTCGAGCTCTAAGATGGTCAAAAAAGATGCTTCCTTAAGGGCAGAAACCATCATTAGGCGGACGCGATCAGACGTGTCGTTGGGCCCATTTTCTAGCAGCGTTCGCATAGCAATCCCGTCTCGCCCCAGATCTTTGACCGCCCATGCGGTTACTTCTCGGACCCGTGCGATTGGTGAAGACAAAAGTTTCACCTGCTGCACGTCGCAGATCTGATCGTTCCAGATGAGCTCAGCGAAATCGCACGCAATTCGTCCGTCCTCTCCTGCTGCCGCCAATCGACATTCCCAAATCTGTACTTCCGAGTTCTCCATCCTAGAATCCCATCCAGTCGATTACGCCGCCCAGCATTACGACACCACCGCCCACAAGGACGGCCCCGCCCGTAACAACGATTAAGGGATCGTCGACCACCCCAGTAACGAAGACATCATCTGCAAGTAGTACCGCCGATCCGGCAGCGCCGGCTTTCACAAGACCGGTGCCTATGACCATCAAACCAGCACCAAGTCCAATCGTCGCCATATTCTTACCGCGATGCTTTAGCTTCTTCAACCAATCTTCCTCTCGTCGCAGCCGTTCACGGTGCCCTGGTTCTTGGGTGGGATCTGCGTGCGGCGAAGTAATGTCGTCCTTTCGTTTTCGTATACTGTCCTCTATTGCTTTAACGGCATCCTGGACCGTTCCACTATCCCATTCTGGCGGGACAAAGTCTGGAATTGTATCGTGACATCGCCCAGTCCCATCCGGACTAGGAAAGTCAGGGGATTGCAAACTGCCGAGCTGGTGCGGTACTAATCCGGGTCCGCTACTTAGTACCGGAGAGGTTGTGGCAGTAACAACCGCCGCTGCATCGATATCGTTCAGCGTGGATTGTTCGACACCGGCATCGAGGGCGGACTGGCGGATGTCATTCAGAATGTTGTTTTCGACATCAAGCAGGTCTTGGTAGTAGGCCTTCATGCTGGGATCGGTTTCTTCGTCGATCTGTTGCTGCAGGCGGGCGGCTCGGATGCGGCGGTCTTCGTATTCGGCGAGCAGTTGAGCAGGGTCTAGGGCGTTGCTTTGGGGGCCGGCACCGTCGTCACCGGGGACGCCTTCCATGTGGACGACGACCGTGGTTCCGGAGTTGTCTGTGTACGTCGTCGTATCTCGGATGATGGAACTGGTGTCGTCTGCGGGCGGATCGGTCATCGTCACTTGGTCGATGTCGTTGGTCGAACCCGACGGGACGGCTGCGGTCTTGCCTTCAAGGCCGTCGCGGAAAATGTAGGTACGCGTGACTGTGTTGAACCAGCCGGCGTAGTCAATGTGTTCGATCACTTCGCTTTTGATCGACAAGCTGGAGTCAGATTCGTTGACTAGGCCCGCGTCTTGCACGTCACCGAAAGCGAAGCGGAATTCGCTGGATGAGTCGCCGACTTCCTTGTAAAAAACCTGATCCTGCATGACCACATAGTCGTCTTCGGTCATGTACCGGCCGAGGCTGTAGTCATCGGATTGCAGTAAGATATTTGTTTCACTGCTGTGACTGCGGCTGATTTCCAAATGTGTTGAGTCACTACCAAAACCGACGCTGATGTTACTGTCTGACTCAGAGTGCTGAAAATCGTTGACAGTGACTTTGCTGTGGCCTTCGCCCCAGTAATCTGAATTCAGCTGTCGCGTCAGTTCCGAAAACTGGAAGTCCTTGGTGCTGGAACTTGAGCTGTTAGTGTCGAACCCGATCTGAAACCCCGATACGCCATTGGCTACCATGTCGGCGGCAGATTGTTGGCCAGCTTTGGGTTTGATGGTCGGCGTGACAATCACGTCACCATCCTGCGACTGCAGGTTGGATGCTGTGATTGCGTTGTTCGCCGCAGGATCACTGGCGGTTGCCGTAGAACTGGAATCTGTTGTGTCGCCGGTGGTCGTCATGGTGCCGCCGTCGGCGGTCGTTGCGCCTGAGCTGCCGGCGTTTCCGATCGAGAAGCTAAATCCTGTGAAGTTGGACGATGACGTTTCGTCTAGGATATCCACTTCTAGGTGTTCGTCGGTTTCACTG
>JBDNHJ010000400.1:0-6295 GCA_041688835.1 Fuerstiella sp. | reverse complement strand
GTTTCCGAAACACGATGCATCTTCCAACCTCAAATCCGAGGCTAGCGCCAAAACGACTAGTGATTCAAAGAAACTGATGCACGAGTGCCTGTCTATTATTGCAGCTGCGATCGCACCTGCAAAACTCTACCCCACAATTCCGCAGGTCTCAGGCTGATCTAACGGAAATGTGGCTGCCATTTGCAGCCGGCGAAGATCCGTTTGGGAGGGCTTCGACGCTTAAAACGCTTCGTTTCGGCTGAGTGTTCGCGTGTCTTCGCTGTTTTTTCCAAGAAAGTTTTCAGACCGCAAACACCCGGCTCAACACAACAAATACGTAAACAAGGTAGCCAACGGTCACTTTTACGGGCACAATTTCGGCCTCAAACTTGGCCCGAGTTACCTGTCCTAACATCCTGCGGGGGACGCAAACAGCGGATTGCCGCCTGATCCGGGGCTGCTCGTTGACACGGTTTTTCAACAGGGGTAGATTTTGGCTGTGACACGTCGTCGAACAACCGCTGTTTGGCGGCCGCTGTCAGCAACCTGATTTCAATAAACTCCTCCGGCGTTGGCCAGAGATTGATGTTCGCTCGAAACTTGCGAGAGTGTTGTTCCAGTGCCAATGCCAGTTAACACGGATCGGTTTGGGAAAACTTCGAGCAGCAAAGCTGTGTTCCGACGAATTGTGACGGTGGTTCGGGCGGCGGCTGTTTTTCTGATTGTGCACGCCTTTTCGCCTGCGGCAATCTCTACGGACAACTTGGTCACAGATCGCTGCAACTGCCATTCAACCCCAGAATTTGTTGTAGCGTTCAATCCCGATTCACCTAAGCTTCACGTTCCATTCACAAATCAACAGACCAGCGTTAAACACAAAGGCTCAAGCCCATTTGCTTGGGCACCAAATTCAGTAGAAAACAATTGGGTTTACGTTGTGGTACATCACTCCGCAACAGAATCCGGCAGCGTGGAATCCATCCACGCAGAACATCAACAACGCAAAGACAGCTCGGGAAATTCATGGCTGGGCATCGGTTATCACTTTGTCATCGGCAACGGTGCGGGCATGGCAGACGGACAGGTGCAGCCCACATTTCGGTGGCAGCAACAGATGCACGGAGCTCACTCGGGAAGTGTCGTTCATAATTCTAACGGTATCGGAGTATGTCTGATCGGTAACTTTCAGAGTGACGCTCCGACGCACAAACAAATGAAAGCGGTCACGACTTTGGTGAAAGACCTTTCGCAACGCTACAACATCCCCGCCAGATTGGTCATTGGTCACAACACCGTGAAACCAACGTCTTGTCCTGGCAAAAACTTTCCGCTGCAGGACGTGCGGAATTCTGTTTCGGAAGAAATCTAGGGCGGCTTAGAACACACGTTTCTCGCTGAAGGTTTTTTTCGGTGTCTGATTTCGCATCGACGTTGAAATCGTTTCCCCCAACTCTCAACTCCCACTGTCACGGAAGTGAATTCATGTTTAATCGAGTACACGCGAAAGACTATCTGCAGGGCGACATGTCGTTGTTGATTCCGAACAATCAAATCAACAGCATGCCACTGGAACTGCAGGAACTCTGCGAACAGTACAACTCCGATTGCCGCCACATCGATCACAACGACGCGGTTTCTTCGTCTGACTGGCCCGTGTCGTTATTCGTCCCGCAGAAGTACGAAGAAAATTATGCGTACCCGTTGCTGTTGTGGTTTCATGACGAAAACAGCAGCGAGAACGAGCTTGATCTGGTGATGAACGGAATTGGAGACCAGAACTATTGCGGGCTGGCGATGCGAGGCAACAAGGTTCTGGATGGGGTCGACAACTTTGGCTGGTCGACTGATTCGCTAGAATTCGGCGAAGTCCCGTTGAAGAATCTGGTGAACATCACCACACGTCGGTTGCGACGTGCGTTCCATATTCACAGCGAACGAATCTTTTGTGCGGGTGCTGGTAGCGGTGCCGACGTCGCCCTGCAACTGTTCTCACAAGCCCCAGAATGGTTTGCCGGAGCCATCGCGATTGAACCATCGTGCGACGCAGAATTGCATTTGGGGAACGCCGAAGATCTGCGAGGCAAGCATATTCTGCACACGGTGTCTCGCACAGCATCCAACGACACGCTGGCTCGCAATCTGGATTCGGTGCGACTGCTGCGTTCGTCAGGTGTGGAAGTCGATGTGCGAGTGACCGAAGAACCACTCGACCCCTGCAGCAACGACGCTCGCTTTATCGACCACTGGATTCTGTCGCGACTGCACTGCGAAACCTACGCCTAGTGCGTAGCCAGGTGGTCTCCACCGTGAGTTCTCGGCGGAGACCGCCGAGCTACGAAGGCGGAACGTCCCTTGGTTGAATGAGGTCGAAGCCGGTGGACGTCAAGACGGCGGTCGCAGGCGTTCCGCGACCGGCGTTCAACGCTTGATAGTTGGCTTCCGCGACTGCTGTGGCGGCTTCGATGACCTGCACGATGTCACGCTGACTGGCGGCCGATGGATAGGTTTCGTGCAGGTCTGCGACAGATTCGCCCAAAATGCGGCGGCGAATAATCGCCAGTAATCCGGCCGCGATCGAAGCTTTGCCGTAGCCAAAGATTTCCAGTTCGCCGCCGTGATGACGAATTCGGCCGCCGAACGACGGATTTCGCGTGCGAGAACCGTCGCCGATAATGGCCTCTCGATAACCGCGTTCCTGTTGATCCACCATGCCCCGACCGTAGATTCCGTACAGTTCGATTTCTTGATTCACCGCGCCTTCGAATTCTGACGGATTGATCCAGTTGTTGTTGTAGTCGCCGCGCATGCCGTTGTCGTAGGTCACCGCCACATCCATGCTATCCCAAGTGTTGATCGATGTGCGACGTTTGAATGTTGCCGGATCGACACCTCGCCGCCGCGCGATTTCTGCATGATGCGTGTCCCAATTCAGTAGCAGATTCTTTTGCCCGGTGGCGAACACAGACACCGGTTTCACTTTCAGATAATGGTGGACCACATCCAGCCAATGGCAGCCAACGTAGGCGAACGGATTGCTGTGTTCGGCCCACGCAAAAATTTCGGTGCTGACTTCCAAAGGTTCTTCAAGGACAGCTCGCACGCGATTGATTTGGCCGTACTGCTGCGGAGCCTTCAACATCATTTCGCGAACGAAGGGGTCATAGCGTTTGTGCATGTCCACCGCGATGATGCGTCCAGCGGCGTCCGCATGTTGAATGATCGAATCGGCTTCTGCAGTGGACAAGCACAGCGGCTTTTCTGTAATCACGTCCACGCCGGCGGCGATCGCGTCCAGAATCGGTTGCGTATGCACGTTGTCTGGCGTCGCCACAAACAGCACGTCTGGTTTGTGCCGTTTCAGAATGTCCTGCCAGACAGCGTCGCCATAACAGGCTTCGATGGGCTGTTCCGGAAAGTCTTCGGCAAACCAATTCACGATCTTTCCAGCCGTGCCCACCGATTCGCTGCGCGTCCCAACAGCACACACGTGGATCGCCACATCTGCCACCGCCGGAGCCATGTGGCTCATGCCAATGCTGTTCAGAGCTCCCGCGATTCCACCGCGAGCGAAGTCCTTGAAGGTTTGACCGATGATGTCTTCGAAGAACATTCCGCCACCGATAATGGCGACTTTTAGGGTGCGAGTAGGCATGGGCAGTTTGCAGCGAAAATTGGTTGAGGCGAATGATTTCAACGACCGCTGGGACACACTGGCGGTCCACCACGGCTGTTCGTTTTTCGTATTCTGCCGGTAATCGGTCCAGATTTCATCGCCTGACGGAAACATTCCGACGAATCGTCAGTTTCCGACGTATCTGATGGGTGTCTGGTGAGCGAATCAGAACAGACGCGACCGGACATTCTTGTTACCCTTGCTGGTTGTTCAACCATCATCATGACCATCACGCGAGCCGATTTGTGATTGCAGTCGATAATCTCAGCCGTCACTTTCCTGCCCCAGACGGGCGGCCCGTGCTGGCCGTCAACAATGTGTCGTTTGCAGTGGACCGGGGCGAAGTGTTTGGATTACTGGGACCAAACGGCGCGGGCAAAACGACCACTCTACGAATGATGCTGGGCCTGCTGCGACCCACGGCCGGCGATTCGCGAATCGACAACGTGTCTGTGGCGGCTCACCCGGACGAAATCAAACGCCACGTCGGGTTTGTGTCGACGAGCGTGGGTGTGTATCAGTGGTTGAGTCCACGGGAAATGCTGCTGTTTGTGGCCGACCTGTACGACATCGATCCTGACGTCGCCGACCAGCGCGTGGCAGAACTGGCCAAACTGCTGGACTTCGAATCGTACCTCGAACGCCGCTGCGGCGTGCTGAGTACTGGCCAAAAACAACGCATCAATCTGGCGCGAGCGTTGATGCACGATCCGCCAGTCATGCTGCTGGACGAACCGACTCGCGGGTTGGACATCGTCGGCAGTCAAGTGGTGTTCGAATACATTAAGCATCTGCGCACGCAGGGCAAGGCGGTCATCATCTGTACACATCGGTTGGACGAAGCCGAACGTTTTGCGGATCGCTTTGGGCTGCTGCATGAAGGATCGCTGAAGCATCTGGGCACGTTGCCAGAACTGCAGCAACAAACTGGCGAAGCTTCGTTGACGAAGATGTTCATCAACCTGCTGCCGCCATCGTCTATCGCCGGGGCGATGTCATGAGTCGTACTTCGGAAAGCAATCCACCGCGCGTTGAATCCACCAGTCGCACGTGGCGGCTGGCCAGAAAAGAACTCCGCGAAATCCTGCGCGACCGCCGCACGGTGATCACGCTGGTGTTGATGCCGCTGTTGGTGTATCCGTTGCTGGGCGTGATTATGCGCAAGGGTGTGTTGAGCAATATTTCGCTGAACAACATCGAAGCTCACCTGTGCTTCGAATCACAGGCGGACTTGAACCTGTTCTCCTCGCAAATCAGTGTTGGCAATCAGCTCAGAACAGCCGCTGATCCCAGTCAGCCGATGCTGTTTCAGAGCCGAAAAACCGACAGCCTGCCTTTGCCTTTGCCTTTGCCTTTGCCTTTGCCTTTGGGGTCCGTTCAACCGTTGCAGTATCAATCGTATTTGCTGGAAGATTCAGATTCTGGTGGCACGCTGGAACAACAGGTCACCGATGGATTTGCAGACTTGGCGGTTCGAGTCGTCGAAGATTTTGAGACTGAAGTCAAGAACGGCAATGGCACATTATTCTTTCGATGGGAACTGATTCGATCCGACGGTTCGGCACTGGGAACGCGGGCTCAAACAGAATTGCTGGAATGTCTCGACGCGATCAATGATTCCTATACTGCTCGAGTGCTAACACAGAATTCATTGTCGTTGGATAAGCCCGCTGCCGCGCAAACCACAGTGGTCGCGGCACGAAGCAGCGGACCTTCACCGCTGATCACGTTTATTCCGCTGGCGCTGGTGCTGATGACCATGACCGGCGCGGTGTATCCGGCGATTGACCTGACGGCCGGAGAACGCGAACGCGGGACAATGGAAATTCTGGTCGCATCGCCGGTGCCACGCATGACGCTGCTGGCCGGAAAATTCGTCGCCGTGCTCACGGTCGCGCTGCTGACAGCGTCGATGAATTTGATCTCCATGTTCGCGACTCTGTTTGCCTTGGGGCTAGAAGGCACGCTGCTCGGCAACGTGGGATTCACCATGATTTTTCAGGTGGTGGTCTTGATGGTCGTCTTTGCCGCCTTCTTTTCTGCGGTCCTGTTAAGCATCACCAGTGTGGCCCGCAGTTTTAAGGAGGCTCAAGCGTATCTGATTCCTTTGATGCTGATGTCTCTGACACCGGGCGTGTTTAGTCTGATGCCGGATCTGAAAATCAACGGGCCGTTGGCGGTGTGTCCGTTGGTGAATACGGTGCTGATGGGGCGAGACCTTTTGGTGGGCAATGTGAACGTGTTGATGTTTGCGATCGTGCTGATTTCCACGGCCCTGTATGGCGTGTTTGCTTTGGCGGTGGCTGCCAGAATTTTCGGCTCCGACGCCGTCCTGTATGGCAGCGGCGGCACGTGGGCCGAACTGCTGAAACGCCCCCAGCAACAGCAGACAAAGGCTACAATTTCGGTGGCGATGTGCTGTCTGGCGTTGGTGTTTTCGCTGTTTATCGTGCTGGGATCGATTCCGTCACGACTGAACACAACGCTCAGCAACCAATTGCTGGCCGCAGGCATCTCTTCGATCATCCTGTTTGTGTTGGTGCCGCTGGCCGTGGCTGCGGTGGCACGTGTGCAAGTCCGCAGCGGGTTTTCGTTGCACCTTCCCCACTGGACAATGTGGTTGGTCGCAGTGTTGCTGGGCGG
>JBDNHJ010000399.1:0-7777 GCA_041688835.1 Fuerstiella sp. | reverse complement strand
CCACCTTCGGGCGTGACAACCAGTCGTCCTCAGGCTAAACTGGCCACCAGACAGGAATCCATGACGTCATTGATTCCGCAAGGGAAAGCGGTCAACATCTAACCGCCGCCCCCCGCACACGAAGCGGAAAAGTGCAACACTTGATCTATAAGTCGGCATCCCTGCCGCCGCATAGATCGCAATTCGTTAGAATACGTCAGGGTTTCTGAAACTGTAGCGACCTCACAGGGCCGAGCCGCATTCTGCGTCGGTCGTGACGATGCAGCAATGGAACATAAACCCATACGCCTTGCGATGCGACCGATGCAGGCGTGGCAAATCCGTCAGCGGTGATCGAAGACGCCGGTGTTAACCTTTGCTTCGAGTCCTATTCGGGGACTGGACCCGGACTCGAACAAATGCGGCTTCGGTTAACAGTCTGCAGACCAAAGCACTCAGGCAAACCGGGCAGAAACCGGACCGCGGAGAGAAATCGATACTGACTCTGAACCGGCCCCAAACTGCTCCGGTCACATCGACCGAGGCGCTCAATCGGCACATTCGGTGGATCATCTAACGTTTGTTTTCTGCCACTAGGTGTGGAATGTCCGTTTCAGCCGATCATGGGCTTTGCTTCCGTTGAAGAAACTCGTCGTCGAAATCGAAACGTCAAAAAGCCGTGCGGCGCCGGCTTTTCGGTGTTTTGAATTGTCTCACGGGAATTTCGAACTCGAAGGAACTCAAAGGGCAGGCAAAACACGAAGGACTCCTGTGCAAGACGACTTGTGGCAGAAAACGAACGTTTTTCAGGTCGTCTGTTGTTTCCGGTCAGGTGCCGGTTCAATTCCATGCTCCTTGAGAATGTTGCCCACTGTTCGATCGGACACCTCGTGTCCGATCAAAGGACGGAGGAATATTTTGCCCCCCACGCGATCGACGATGCGCGTGAGCTAGGCAGGCGTCGATGTTGAACTCTATGTCCAGTCCCGGCCAAGATACCTTAAATCGCACTGGGACGTACTGGCCGCGATCGACGTCACGACGTTTAAGGTCTGGACGAAAGGTGGACTGCTGACGTTTTTTCTCCTGTTCGTCATGCAGTTGAAGACGCGCCGCGTGGACTTCGCGGCCTGTACGCCAACCTTGGGTGATGACTTTATGAAGCAAATCGCAGGGGCGCTGACTGTGTCGCCAACGGAGCTGCGTTTGTTTATTGTGGATTATTTGAGCGACTACCCTTGAATTCTTTTTGCGGCAATGGAAGCATGAGCGAACTGATCGCTGATTTCCGGGCACAGTTTCAGGGTCAGTATCAAAACGAGCGAGATTCATGCGAGACAATTCGACCGAACAATCCTGAGGCATTCTGATGATCAATGCGAGCATAAACGACAGCAATCGAATGGTGTGCGTCAGCGCTGTTTTGGCGGCACAACTTCTGTGCAGCAGTTGGGTGGAGTCTGCAGACGTTTACAATGTGGGCGTCGCGGTTGTGGATATCACTCCCGATTATCCGATTCGGCTGAATGGATTCGGCAATCGGCGAGAGGAATCGGAAGGCGTCTCCCAGCAAATCTATGCCCGTGCGCTGGCAATTTCGCAGGGCGATCAACCGCCGCTGGTCCTAGTGACGCTGGACAGCCTGGGAATTCGGACGCCCATGGTGGAGCAGGTCGCAAAACGGTTACAGAAGTCACACAAGCTGCCACGTGCCAACCTGGCTGTCACCTTTTCACATTCGCATTGCACGCCAAAAGTCAACGGAGCCTGCGATAACATTTTCAGTACCGCGATTCCGCCTGACCACCAGCAGCACATTGACCAGTACACAACGGAGTTAACGGATTACATCACAAAAGTGGCCGCCGATGCGATCGATTCACGACGTCCGGGACTGCTGGATTGGTCCGTTGGAAAAGTTGGCTTTGCCAAAAATCGACGTCTCGTCGGGGGCCCGGTCGACCACGATCTACCAATGCTGGTTGTCCGCGACCCCGCCAGCAAAAAGCCGCGAGCGATCTATGTTTCTTATGCCTGTCACTGCGTCACATTGTCGTTGAACAAAATCAGTGGCGACTGGGCGGGGTACGCGGCTGCCATGATTGAACGACGGTTTCCCGATGCAGTGGCACTCGTTTCCATCGGTGCAGGATCGGATCAAAATCCGATTTCCGGAGTCACGGGAGACAAGACGGAAGTCGCTGAAGCGCAGGGCGTGGAAATCGCTACGGAAGTGGAACGACTGCTGACCGGAAGACTCAGGAGCATCTCAGGACGCCCGGCTACTGTGTTGAATCAAATCGCATTGCCGCTGAAAAAACTGCCCACGCGCGAGGAACTTGTCGAGCAGGCAGGCCAAGGCCGCCCCGCAGATCGTTATAACGCCGTAACCCAACTGGCTCGGCTAGATCGCGGTGAAAAGCTGCTGTCGGAAATCGACTATCCGATCCAAACATGGTCGTTCGGGGACAGCTTCTGCATGAACTTTCTGGCGGGAGAAGTCTGTGTGGACTATGCCCTGAGACTGAAAGCGGAAATGGATCGGGAACGTTTCTGGCTGAACACTTACAGCAACGATTTTTGTTGCTACATCCCTTCTGAACGACTGCTGACGGAAGGTGGTTATGGGGGCGGTGCCGAAGTACCCTATTTCGCTCTGCCGACGACGTTGCAGGCCGGCCTTGAGCAATCGATCATCGACGAAGTGCATCGCCAGGTTCCGGACACTTTTCTTGCGCCGCAGGGAACTCAAGGTGTGGCACCGAAGTCACCGGACGAATCGCTGAAGTGCATGCAGACGAATGACAATCTGGAAATTCGATTGGTCGCAGCAGAACCACAAGTGACGGATCCGGTCGCCATTGACTTCGGTCCCGACGGCAGATTGTGGGTGGCCGAAATGAGTGACTACGGTCGCGACATGTACGAAGAATTCGAGCAGACCAGTCAGATTCGCTGGCTACGGGACGCTGATTCAGACGGTTACTTTGAAGAATCGAAGGTCTTTGTGGGCGGTCTGCGATTTCCAACGGACGTGAAAGTCTGGCGTGACGGCGTGCTAATCTGTGACGCTCCGGACATTCTGTTTGCTCGCGATGAAGACGGTGACGGGACGGCCGACGTCACGCAAAAACTGTTCTCCGGTTTCGAAGTCCGCAACGCTCAAGCCCGAGTCAACAGTTTACGTTTAGGTCTTGATAACTATGTGTATGGAGCCTGCGGATTATTCGGCGGCATGATCACCAGTCATCAAACCGGAAAAGTCGTCAACTGTAGCAATCGCGATTTTCGAATGAACCCCGACACGGGATTCATTGAATCTGTGTCGGGAAGAACTCAACAGGGGCGATGCCGCAACGATTGGGGCGACTGGTTCGGCTGTTCGAACGGCACGCTGCTGCGATCCATTCCGTCTGACGATCGCTACGCGGCTCGCAACCCTTTCGCTGCGCCTGCGGCGTTGCCGGTCGTGATAACAGATGCCGAAGCTTACAAATTGTATCCGCCTGAAAACCTAGTAACGTTCGAATTGTCCGGAGCTCCCGGCCGAGCAACGTCAGCATGCGGCCTCGGGATCTATCGCGATACGGCGCTGGGACACGAATACACCAACGATACCTTCACGTGTGAACCCGTCCATCAGTCCGTGCATCGGATCGATATGACTGCCGGCCCCTACGGCTTCACCGGCAAACGCGGCGTTGACGAAGAATCACGTGAGTTCTTGAGTTCCACGGATCGCTGGTTCCGTCCGGTGCAAGTCAGAACCGGACCGGACGGAGCACTGTGGGTGGTGGACATGTATCGCTATGTGATTGAACATTCTCGCTGGATTCCGCAGTCGACTCTTGCCGAACTAGACGTTTTCGCCGGAAAACGACGCGGCCGCATCTATCGCATTCTTCCTCGTAATCGCACGCCATCCGAGAGCCCTGCGGCCGGTGCTGAGCACGTCATTCCTGTCCTTGACGACTTGTCAGACTCGGCGTTGTTGGCGAAACTCAATACGCCCAACGGAACTGTGCGGGATCTGGTGCAGCAGATGCTGTTATGGCGCAGCACCGGCAATGTTCAACATTCTCAAGACGACAATGCCGTTGCAGCACGTCGCGTTTCGATGATTGCCACGGGGGTTCGCGAACTGGTGGCGTCAGCGGAAAATCCAGCCGTGAAAATTCAGGCCCTGTCTGTCCTAGACGGATTGGATGAACTGCAGCCAGTTGACGTTATCGCCGCGCTGCAGTCGAAGAATCCAGATGTGCTGCGCTATGCTGTACAGGCAGGCGAAACCTTTCTGGATGAGTCCGTCACGCTGCGGGCGGTCGTTCTGGAGCTGGCGTCGCACCCGATGGTCAAAGTCAGGCGACAGGTCGCGTTGTCGATCGGCAATGCAGACGCTGCTTCCGGAGCTGAGTCGATCGCCGGCCTGCTGGGAAACGTCGAAACAGACAACTACGTTCGCTCCGCCGCGCTGAATTCCGTCAATTCGAAGAATGTGTCTGAGGTGATGAATGCTTTTCTACGGCTGCCCGCAGGGGACCAAAACCGTGGCGCGTATCAGCAGCTCGTGCTGCTGGCGATCAATCTGGGCGATTCGGCGACGATCGCTCAGGCGATTCAGAGTCACCTGCCCGTGATTGATCCACTGCCGACTGGTGCTGCAGCGATTTCGTGGGTTGCCGCGTTGAATGCACTGGACGCTCGATCATCAAGAGATTCCGTCGCGGCCGGATCGGACGTGTCGGAACGCATTCAGAGTCTGCTGTCGAATGCGTTGTCCGTTCTTTCTGCGGATGGTCGTAGTGACGCCGAATACGCTGCGGCGATGAAATTTCTGGGGCGACGATTTGGTGCGTTTACACAGTCTGCTCTGCAGGACAAGAAGCTCAGCAGCAACCTTTCGGCGCAGAATCGACTGGCTGCCATTGCGACAATCGCGTCTCCAAGATATGCGGCATCGCTGCAAAGCGATGCTGTTGAAGCACTGGCCAGCACGGCTGCACCGGGAGCCAATGAGATCCTAGTCGAAAGATACGGCGCGATGAACGCTGAAATCCGCGGCTTGATCATCGACCTGCTGTTAAGTCAGGCTCAGGGACCGCTGGTGTTGCTGAAGGCTGTTGAGGCCGGAACGATTCGAGCGAACGTATTAGATGCGGCTAAACGCAGCAAGCTGCTTTCCAGTGCGGATGCAAAGGTGAAAGAAGCGGCCGAACGGATTCTGCAGTCTTCGGCATCGTCGAATCGTACGGCTGTGGTCGCGGCGTTTCATGGCAGTTTGGAAAGAACGGGTGACGTGGTGGCGGGCAGGACCGTGTTTCGCAACCGTTGTGCGGCATGTCATCGACTGGAGGAAAATGGATTCGTTGTTGGACCAGATCTGCGAGCACTGACGAATCGCGATCCGAGTTGGCTGCTGACGACAATTCTAGATCCAAACAAGGACGTTGAGGCTCGATATTTTTCATGGACAGCCCTCACGCAGGACGGACGAACGGTATCCGGCATGATCGTTGAAGAAACGGCGGCCGATATTCGACTGCGTGAATCGGGCGGTAAAGAGCACAAGATTGAGCGACAGAATCTGGAAGAGTTCCGGTCGTCTGAGATGTCCGTCATGCCGGAAGGACTGGAACGCGACATGTCGATGCAGGATTTCAGCGATGTGATCGCCTACCTAGTCAGCTTTGAATCTCCGGAAAAGAAGCTACCAGGTAACAAGCCGCAGATCATCACTCCAGACGACGATGGATTTTTGCGGCTGACTGCGTCGACAGCTGAAATTCGCGGTGGTGAAATTACGTTTGAGACAGAGTTCGCCAACATCGGCTACTGGCATCACCAGAACGATTCGGCAACATGGAAAGTCAATCTGCCACAGCCCGGGGCATACGATATTTACATCGACGCAGCCTGTGATACGGCTGCGGACGGCAATCGTTTTCGCATTGATGGACTGTCTGAATCCCTGACCGCAAGCGTCGTCAGTACGGGCGGATGGGATCGCTATCGTCAGAAACTGCTGGGCACGTCAATGCTGAATGCCGGCGTCAACGTTGTGTCGATGAGACCGGCCGATCCGGTCAAACAGGCATTGATTGATCTGCGTGAACTCAGATTGGTCCCCTCAGGCAAATTGCCGAAATTCGTCGCCGTTGATTCCAACGACACCCCACTGCCACGCTCTCCGCCGGAGATCGCTCCGTTTCTTCTGGACGAATCTCAGCCGGTTGAGCGACGGCAAAAAGTGATTGATCAACGACCGGGCATGGGGCCGGGTATCATCAGCACATTGGCTGCCGGAATCCGATCGGGTGATATGGCTGACGAGTATCGTCATATCCCTTGGCTTTGGCGAGTTGCGATTGCTGTCGGAAAACGCAACGACGGTGGCGAGATTCGAGACGTTCTGGAAACAAGCGTGCCAGCGGAAGGTCAGCCGCTGCAAGATTGGCAGGCCGTAGTTCTGGGAGGCGGGCTGATCAACGGCGCTGCTCAACTTGGCTTCTGGCCGCAGCGTCGTGTGGAGGAAATCCTAGACGGGCTTCCGGCCGTCCAGGCGCGATGGCCACGAACGCTACAACTGGCAGCTGATATGGCGGATGACAAAAATGTGCGGGCTGGCACTCGCTACGATGCGCTGCGGATGGTGGCGTTGATGCAGGAAGACGTCGCGGTTTCTCATCTGTTACGTTATCTGATACGTGATGCCGATCACGAACTGCAGATGGGAGCCGTAAGTGGCTTGGCGGATATTCAGTCAACCGCTGTCATCGCACCGCTGACAGAGTCATTGTCATGGTTGAAGGGACGCAATCGTTTTCTCGCGATCGAAGGTCTGTTGCGCACCGACGCACGGGCCGCAGCGCTGGCCAAGCTGACGGAAAACGGCACGTTGGAACTGGATGCCACTGAACGACAGGCGTTGACTGACCACTCAGTCAAACACATTCGCGAACGAGCACTTCGCCTTCTGACGAAGTGAATGTTGTTGCGTGCAACTCCCGGAGAATTAACAGGGCGACCACGATTCATGCGGTATTCTAAAGATGATGAGAGTGTGAGGGTTCGCGGTGTAGAATTAATGTGTGCGAGCCGGGAAAATGCAGTGAATCGCCCCATTCCGTGTCACAACATCATCAGATTCACTTCTGACTTCTATGCCGCTTTTCGTTCGAACGTTTTCACCATGTCCACCGACATCCGACTTGATAACGACTTCACCGAATTGGACGGTCTCAACTTCGTCCGGCATGTGGCGAATAGGTGGCAGACTTTCTGAAATTCCGCATGAATAGCGGGCGCTCTCCGAAGCGTGTTACATCGCACGCAGTGAGCGGTTTGCGGAGTACAACAAACTCAACCGTATTCTCACTCTCCCATCGACCGACCGTTTTTTGACACAGTTGAATGTAGAACGCGGCTGTAGTCAGCAACGATGCGACAGTTCCGCAAAAGTCACATTGAATCGGGTGAATGTTCGGCGAGGACTCGGATCCGACGAGTTACTTGAGCAACCGCCTATCTCAGTCTTCTCATGCGGCAGTCACCCTGTCAACGTACAGACCTGTGGCAGAACCCCCAAAACTTCGATGACGCTGGCTACTGCTTCGCGGTACGATGAGCTCCGGCTGGGAGGTAAACGCCCACCAGTACCATCCGTTGCCGGGGGTCGCCGGTTCTCAGGCTTCGGGCTGGTGCTTGAGTCTGGCGAGTCGACGTTCGAGCCGTGTGCGGTCTCGGCGGGCGGCTGTTTGGCGTCGTTCTTCGTCTCGATACGTGCGGATGGATTCCGGGT
>JBDNHJ010000398.1:0-11623 GCA_041688835.1 Fuerstiella sp. | reverse complement strand
GCGGCGGCACTGGCGTTGCCAGCACCTGTACTGGGTTGATAACTGATCTTTGGTGTGCGGCCGAATTCACCGGTCACGACCACCAGAACTCGTTTATCCAGCCCACGATCGTAGATGTCTTCGATCAATGCTGAGACCGCTTGGTCGTAAGCCTGCGATCGAAACTTTAAGGCGTCGAACACGTGATGATTCACCGCATGGTCATCCCAGTTACTCACGCGTCCACAAAGTGGACCATGCAAACTGCTGCTGAGAACTTCGACGCCCGCTTCGACAAGTCGGCGGGCCATTAACAGCTGCTGCCCCCACGTATTGCGGCCATAACGGTCCCGCGTTTTCTCAGACTCCTGACTCAGGTCGAACGCATCTTTCGTCTTCGGATTGGTCAGCAGTGTCATGGCCTGAATTTCGAATTCATCCAAGGCCTGCAATTCGTTGGCGTGATCGAACGCTCGTTCCAGCGTGTCCAGTTGTTGTCGCAGTGATGTTCGGCGGCCTAGGTTACGGACTTCATTCACATCTGAAATTCCGATATTTGGCACCACGAAATTTGGCTGATTCGGATCGCCTTTGACCGCAAACGGCGAATAGGTGTCACCCAAGTAGGCTGAACCCGTGTAGTTTGTTGGTGGGTTGACGCCAACGTAGACCGGCAAGGGATTCGTGCGTGGGCCAGCCTGCGACCGCATGTAATTGGCCACGGACATCCAATCGGGTAAACGCGGTTTCGGTTTGTCGCGTGTGTCAGCATCGCCGGACAGCAACTGCATCGAACCGGCAGGATGTCCACCGGCCGTTTGCCGCATCGACCGCAGCACCGTGAACTTGTCCGCAATAGCGGCCTGCATGGGTAACAGTTCGGTAAAGTCCAGCCCCGGAACTTTGGTGTGGATGGTGGAAAATGGGCCACGGTACTCACTGGTCGCGTTGGGCTTCGGATCGTAGGTATCGATGTGCGAACATCCACCGGGTTTCCAAACCATGATCACGGCCGTTTTTTCACGATCCGATTCCGCCCCGGTACCAGCGGCCGCCTGAGCCGCGCGCATGCGCAGCAGGCCGGGCAGACTGAGCGACGCGAAACCTGCCAATCCCATTTTCATGAAGCCGCGGCGACTGCCCGGGCCGTTGCAGAAGTTCGTCGATGCGTTGAACGGATGAGTCATTTCGGGGGTGCCTCTTGGTCTGCAGGAGCAGCAGTCACACGGATCGTGATGGGCCGTGATACAACAATGTCGACAATATCTTTTGGGCGGGCCGTAGCAACGGCGGCCTTCAGCGCTTGATCGGCGGAAGCCACCGCAGCTTGGGCAGCCTTCTGTTTTTCAGCCTCAGTCTTGGATTCAGCCTCCAAGGCTAGCTTTTGCTCGGCGGTAACATCCTTCGCTGCGTCCGCCGCGACTTTGGCTTCGGCAACGATGACAGCCGCTTTTTCGGTGGCAGCCTGCAGTACGTCTTCGGCAGCGGCGACGGCTGCTGCATGGTACTGATACTTTGCCACAGCACTGCCATAGAAGGCAATCGTGTAATCTCCCGGCGGTGTTTTGAGTTTGGCCAGATCGATGACGGCTTCCGATGTCTCTTGGTCCAGTGGAGCATCGAAGGCAGCGTTTTTTTCGAAGCCGGATCCAAAGGTCTTCAGGCTGATCTTTTTACCGGACAAGTCGCAGCGGCGCGTATGCACGAGCGGGATAGTCAGTTTTTCGCCTGCGACAACTTCCCAAACTTTTTCTTCCGCCGCAGCAATCGTTAGCGGAGCGACTTCGTTGCCACAGACACCGACCGGCAGGTCGGCCAGCAAACGCGGGTCAGGAATTTCCGACTTCGCATTGGGGACCGGCCACTTCATGGATGCCAAGTATCCGGGCCGCGTTACCTCTTGTTCGTTGATGACGGCCTTCGCCAAAAAGCGGGCATTGGTCAGGCCACGCGGAGCGTTTTGATCCGCAGAAATCAGGATGGTGCCTCGGTGCTGGCCCTTGTCAATTTTGAGTCCCGTGGCGGTGACTCCTTCGGGCAAGTTTTCCAGAACCAGATTGATTTCGCCGTCAAAGCCATCTCGACGAACGGCCAGCACTTCGATCGCCATGGTCGCACCACCACGCAAAGAAACCGGCTTAGAAAGTGCATTGCGATCGCCGTTACGCAGCCCCATGTGCAGCGCCCAGCCCACCACAGCAAAGTCCGGGCTGGCTTTGCGAATGATCAGGCGATAGATATTGCTCGGATCGTTCCGAGTCCCGCCGAACAAATCGGACAGTTGCAGGCGATACACGCCGTCCGTTTCGATTTCAATTTTGCCAATGATGTCAGACGTCCCCACGTTGTATGGAGGACCGTCGTAGGAATATCCATTGCTGGACACCTTAATCGGGCTGGGAATGTCCGTCAGTTCCACCAGATCAGTCAGCTGCTGATCGGCGGCTGTCCCCGTCACTTGCTGAACGACGATCGCGGGATCTGTGGACAGACCCAGCCGTTCGGAAGCCACTTCGACCCACCAAGTTTCTCCCTTCTTCGCCGTGAATTCGAACGAATCCACATCAGCTGCGGGATAAAAACTGCCGGCGATATCACAAGGCAGGGTGATCTGCTGAGTTTCCGAACCTGCATTGTTGGGTTCGACTTCGGCGACGACCATGTCGTCTGTTAAATCGTGGGGTGGCCAAGAAAACGAATTGACGGCTTTCGTTGATGGCAGCCTCGCGATCAATTCATCAGTCGCTGCTGACTGAATTGCGAGTCGATAAAAGTAGTACGGCCCCCCGTCAAACGTCAGGTCATGAACTTTCACCACGTAGTGGCCATCGATCGGAACGACGAAATCGATTGCTCCTCCACGCCGTTCGACAACCAGATCATTGCCCGCCGCATCGGCAACGATCAGTACCGGCGTCAGCTTCGAATCGATGCCTTTGGCCGCGCAGTCGACGACAACGCGCTGTCCCTGCTGGGCTTCGAACGCGTAGTAGTCGACAGCTTGTTTCGTCATCGCCGCATTACAGATGACATTCAACGGTAGCGGCATCGCGGTTTCCAGAGTTGTATTCTTGGTGACGCATGCGGCTTCCGGCAACGCGCTGATGTTGAATGCGCGTGATGAAGAGACTCCCAATCGTGTCATGACACGCGCGTCGTGAATGCCGAGCGGACAGTCGTTAGCAATCGCCACCACAAACTGATTTTCCAGCGGCAGACCGTCAGGGCCGAGTTTTGGAGTGGCCGTGATACCGGGATGCGAGAAATGCAGTTCGTCGACATTTTCCGCATTCTCGGCTGTGATGCGGACTTCGACCGTGGTGCCGACTTGCCCGCCCATAGGCATTGTGGTCAGCAGTCGCGGCGCGGGCAGGCAAACGGATTGAGCGAAGGTTTCCGCCGACAACAGAATGGTTGCGACCAACGCCAAGCAGTGGAACTTCATTCGAAATCGATATGTCATCCGCTCAATTCCTGCGATCGGTTAATGATTGAATAAGAACTCTTTGGTGTTCATCACCGCCCAGATCAGATCCTGAAAATTCTGTTTCGCCGCTGTGGTCGCTTCGATGGGCTGTCCAGCTGCATCCGTCGCGGGTTCGCTGAGATAGCGGATGGCTGTGGAAAGTTCGTCGGGCCGTGGTTCTCGAGAAAACGCCGCGAGATAGATCTTACGAACTTTATCCTGCGGCTCAGACGAACTGACGGCCAGAGTCAAAGCGCGACCGTTTGCCGTTGCTAATTTGGACCGAATTTCAGACGAATTCAGCAAGTGTAAACTCTGAGCCAAGCTGGACGACTGAACCCGCTCACACTCACAAACACTGGTACTGTCGGGGCGTCCGAAGACTCGCAAAAACGCAGACGCATTGTTGTAGCTGTTGTCCGGCAAAGCTACGGCACTGGTGCCCGGTGGCAAGTTGGCGAACGTTGTTTTCGCGCCCGTGAGATGGTCGATCGCGTCCAGCATGACTTCCGCCTGCAAACGACGCGGATAGTACCGCGAATAATTCTGTCGGTCGGCGACGTTGTGTTCGTTTGGCACGGCGCTCAGTTGATAGGCCTTCGACTTCACGATCACGCGGACCAGTTCTTTAAGATCGAAGCCGCTATCGACGAAATGTGTTTCCAGTGCGGCCAGCAATTCCGGATTGGTGGGCGGGTTGGTGTCGCGAATGTCGTCTTCGGGTTCGATGAGACCGCGATAAAAGAAGTGTTTCCAGTAGCGATTGACGAGGGCCTTAGCGAAGAATGGATTTTGGGGCGATGACATCCAACTGGCCAAAACCAAACGCGGATCTTGGTCAGCCGTGATGTTTCCGACGTCGTCGCCGAACGCCGCCGGCTTCAATTCGACACCCGTCTTTACGTTCTTGGCGACCGCGATGCCACGTTTGTGAAAGATCAGGTCTTCGCCAGCCGTTGCTGTCGGCTTGCGACCTATCTGAGTAAAGAAAGCGGACAGACTGTAGTAGTCGTCTTGGCTCCAACGTTCGAACGGATGATGATGACACTGAGCACACTGCAAGCGGACGCCCAGAAACAGTTGAGCAACATCCTCCAACTGCTCTTTCGGTTCTTTGACGCGCTTGTACCACGCCACCGGTGGGTTGCCGATGATTGTTCCGGTTGCGGCCAGCAGTTCTCGCACCAACTGGTCGTAGGCGACGTTGGCCAGCAGGCTGTCGCGAATCCACGCATGGAAAGCGAAGTTGGACGTGATGTCGCTGGCTTCATCGCGTCGATTCTTCAGCAGAGTAGTCCACTTGTTGGCGAAGAAGTCGGCATAGGCTGGACTCTTCAACAGCGTTTCTACCAATTGGTCTCGCTTATCTGTCGCCTTGCTGTCCAGAAATTCCGTCGTCTCTTGGTCGGTCGGTAGGCGACCGGTGATGTCCAGTGAAACACGTCTCAGAAAGATGGCGTCGTCGCACACCGGCGACGGCGGAATACCGATTTCTTGGAGGTTGTCGAACACGTACTTGTCGACGAAGTTGTTGGGTTCCAAGACTTCACCCACGGGGGCTCCCAGTGGAACCGCAGCCGTGAACACGGCCGTTTTCGCTTGGTAACGCAGCATCACCGACACCTTACCCGGAATGTCGTAAACCTGAACCAAACCAGCAGATGAAACATCCGCCATGGCGGTATCGTTGGATTCGAACAACGCCAACGGTGTGATATCGCGAACCGATCCGTCGGAGTACTTCGCGATCGCCTTTAACTGTTGCTGTTGCTGCATCGCCACGAGGCCACGTTGAGGCTGAACTTCGACAGACAGCAGTTCTGGTTCACCCGGCAACTGGTACGGCGTTCCCTGTTGAATCCAGTGCAGGATCGATTGATAGCCGGGCGACGTTTGGGCTAAACGCATGCCACCGCCATGCGGGGTCACAGCGGACGCTTTCATCAGAAACAAACTGCGATCTGGAACGGCGCGAAACAGTCTTCTGCCGCGAGCTTCTTTGAGCAGACTTTCGTAGTCTTCGGCCGGTTCGAAGCCGAGCAATGACAGTTGGAAGCCGTTTTGACCGCCACCCGCCTTCGCATGACAGGCTCCCGTGTTGCAACCCGCCTTTGTCAGCACTGGCATCACATCGTTGACGAAGCTGACCGGTCGATCAGATTCGGCAGCGGCGGGGCGCAACATCAGCCCACATGCCATACAGACTAGCAATAGCTTGCTGTCAGGCACCGAACGTAAAACCGAGCGTGAACTGATCAAGAATGAAGTCAGGGCCTTCATGTCGTTTCCGATCGAGGCCAGAGGTAGGTGCGACGTGAGCAGCTGTCGCAGTCAAGGAGGGTTGTTGTGGCAGGGACGCGGCGTTTTTGAAACGCCACTGCACAAAATACTAGCGGAGGAACAAGGCCACGTCCACCTTGTATTTCGAACAGTTGATTTCGGGACTCCGTTGTCGCAAAAATATGGATTTCGACCGGAACAAGTCGCTACGGGCACAGTTCCGGCACACCCGCAGAATCGTCGTCCTACGGAACGCCCAAACTCGTCATCACCAGCGAACGCACCGATCTGTATTCATCTGTGATATCTGTGGTGAAATTCAGCGGGACGTTGTCGGAACCCATGGATTCCATGAACTGTAATACAATGCTTTCGGGGTGGTGGTGTCGAGAAATTCTTCCAGCATGTTGCGTGGGGTCGCCGATTTTCCGCCCAGCAGCAGATCCATCAGCGTTTGTTCTGTCGCGTATTGCACAGCTTCGTAGCTATCGAGTTGCAACACAGCGGCCAGAGCGTCTAAGGCGTCTTCTTCGTAGCCGATTTCGTCGACCAAACCATTTTCGATGGCTTGGTTTGTGGTGTAGATCTGACCGGTCGCCAAGGCGCGCACCTGTTCGTCGTCTAGGCCTGCGCGGTTTTCTTGGATGACCCCCACGAAGCGGTCGAAGGAATCTTTCAGGATCGCATCCCACACCAACTTTTCAGAATCCCGCATATCACGAAACGGATTCAGCGTGTCTTTCAGAGGCCCCGTGACCAGCGGTTCGACGGTCACCCCGATCTTCGATGCCAGTTCCGTAGCGTTGTAGCGCGGAATGATCACGCCAATCGAACCGGTCCAAGTTGTCGGTTCGGCAAAGATCTTGCCTTCGGGACCAATGCCCATCGAGATGTAATATCCACCAGAAGCGGCCAAGCGTTTCATCGCCACGTAGATCGGTTTCTTGGTGCGCAGTTTTTGCAGCTCCCGATAAATCTGATGACTGTCGGCCACTAGGCCGCCGGGGCTGTCCACCGCCAACAAGACGCCCTGAATGTTGTCATCCTCGGCCGCTGCTTGGATCTGCTTCAGCCAACGTTCGGTGTACGGGGGCATGATCATGCCGGAAAAATTGATCACGGCCAGCTTGGCCTTGGAACCTTTGTCTCCAGAATGATGCGAAGTTGGAACCGAATCGCCACCACTTCCCGACACGGCGGAAAACATGGTGCTGATCAGGAACATCAGGTTCATCATGATGGAAGCCACCAAGACGGTGACCAGCAGACGTCGTCCCGCCGACTTCAGGGCTGAGTCACCAGCTTCCACCTTCACAATGATCGAATTCGCGGTCACCGTTTTCGATTCTCCGGCTGAGACTGTCTCTTCTGTCGCCATAATTTTTGTGCCTGAAGTTTTGCAGTGGCTGTTATGCAGCCGGTGATCGGGGGAGGAGGGGGTCTAACGAACCGCTGGGGTTCTGAAGTCTCAATCCGCGAAGGAACGCGACCACCGTGGCATTATGCGACTGCGCCGCCGGAAAAGAAACCCACGATGCGACCCTGCGCCGATCCGCAATGCGGCGTCAACCACCCCTGATGTTCTTCGCAGTTCTGCGCCCTACGACGGAAAACCAGAGTTAGAAATTTCGGCCATCAGCGTCCGGTTTCAGGCGGACTCAGCCCTTCCCGACCGCACGATTGCCAGAAAGGACTGGAAGTTCTAAGGGGCCCATGTACGATGGATTCGTCGGGACTAAATTCTATCCGCTCGGAGGTGTGTGATGAGCTCAATCTGCAATCTGCAATCCGCTTGATCGCGATAGTCTTCGCGTTGGCGACGACGCAACTCGGTTCCCACGCCGCAACACCACGCTTCTTGGTGGTTCATGATCCGGTGGCCACCGATCAGTCGGGAGATATCAACGACGCCATCGACGACGCCAAAGAGGTCAACGGGATTGTTGAGTTCGAAGCGGGGAAGGTTTACCGGACCTCACAAATCTAGGTCTGGCGTGACACCGGCTCGACAGATATTGGCAACCTATTGGCAACCTCATGGTTGCTGGCATTGAAGGCAACGGGGCGATGTTGAAATGGCCGCAGGATGTCGTGCCGGGAGCCAACAAAGCGCTGTTGTATCTGTGGACACCGCAATACAAAGGAAATTCAGGATGCTATGTCCGCAACCTGACCTTGGATTGCGGTAACAACGACATTCCGACCGCGGCTACCGCTGGCAACACCAACGCGGGGCTGAAAGATACCGGTGGTAAAGGCCAGTTGCAAACGACCGATGAAGCGTGCGCGTATGGGCTGTGGATTTTCGGTGGTGAGGATTTTCTGATCGAGAACGTAACCGTTCTCCGGGCCGCCACGGCTGGTGTTTACGTCCAGACGTCGAGTTCCTACGCGGTGCGCAACTGCGTTTTCCGACAGGTCATGTCCCGATACTGTGCTGGTGACGGGTTCCGGTGTGCCCGCACCAGTGGCTCCAGCACCCAGATTGAGAATATCACATTCGAAAATTGTTATTCGCACCGCAACATGGGAATGGGATTCTATTTTGAAAACGCGGACAACCTACGACTGATTGGCTGCGGAGCCGAAAAGAATAATGACACGAACGTCTATGTCGACTCCACGGTTGACGGGTTTGAATGGCTCGGAGGCTATACCGAAAAAGCGAACTACAACCAGGTGTCGCCACCATCGAGCTACGTGGACAACGAAGCGTGGGTGTTTGAATCCGGCGTAAAAGATGTCACCGTTCTGGGCGGGCGTCTGTTCGGTCGCTTCAAATACACGACAAACTCAGAGTTCCTGATTCATTCGTACGGTCATACTGTTCAGGGCTTCGACGGTTCCAACGATCCCTCCAACAACACGGTCACGCCTCCGGAAGCGAACTATCAACCGACGCCCGAACAACTGGCGGCAGTTCTGTATCTCAACCCTGCGTATTACGAGATTCCCGAGTATTTCCGGTACTACGACGGGATGTCCGTGTACGGGGAGACGTGCTCATCGAAAAGCGTTTGGAAATCGAAGCTGGCGAGCAAGTTGAATATTCACCTTGTGCTGCATGGCACGGGAGATCAGACATCAGCGATTACGACCGCCATCACCGCAGCGGTGAACGCGAGCGGATCATACAGCGGCATTCTGGCGTTTGAACCGGGGCAGACGTACGAGACGAAGCCCTTTGTTGTCGATGGCCGCCCCGGCGGCACGGGAGTGGTCGACACGACGCGTGGTGGCGTGATCGGAATCCTAGGCAACGGTGCCATGTTGCGAGCCCACAGCGACGGGACCCAGAGCGAGCCATTGGTCAGCATCGATAAGTGTTTTGTCTCACAGGATGTGGAGAACGACTATTACGGATTCTTCGTGACCGATCTGAGCATTGACGCGGATCTGAAATACGACGTTGGTCTGGAGCTGACGGAATGCAAGTACTTCGATGTCCGGAATTTGGATGTGACCGGTGCGCGTGTGCGGGGAATTGAGTTGGACGGGCGCGTAGAGTCGAGTGAATTCCATGACATTTACTATGGGATTCTGGATCGAGTGCGGTCACACCACAACGGAAGTAAGTCGTTGACGCTCGACGCAATGGGAATAGACCTTCGCGGCAGTGATAAAGATGGTGTGCGGCTCGCGAATGTTGGTTTCTACCGAAGCGCGTTCGACTTCAACACTGAGCATGGAGTGTACCTCGAGAAAGCTTCGGTCACATTCGTCCACAGTACAGCTGAAGGAAATGCAGACTATGGGTTCCGCGCTGGCGTAATGCGGTCCGCAAATCTCGTGGACTGCCGAATCGCAGGTGGGTACGACAGCAGCACGGAAGTTCATTTGATGCACGCATCGGACACCTATACAGATGAGAACGCCCCCGGAAGTCTTCCGGGCTGGGCCGGTGGGTTTCACTTTCTCGGAGGCCACATTCGGGATCGCTACAACCGCGATACTGACAGCGGAACGCTCGATTACGATGATATGAACGCTCCTGACGGTCTTGTGCAGTCAATGGTCCATTCCAAGAATCTCAGCAGCCTCGACACGGCCCTCCGTGCGAAGATTACGGAAGCAGTAGCCGACAACGACACGACCGGCGGAAACTCGATTCCCGCGGAAGGGACAGGATCCTGAGTCAGTGACGTGGCGAGGATTTCGAGTGACGATTCAGTTCGAGATGAAAGCAGCAGTATGAAATGTTTGCACATGTGTGTTCGGCTACGCCGGTTCCTCCACCTTCCGGAGACGCAGAAACGACGAAGACATCGCTTCCGGACGATTCCCGAGCAGTTGGAAACACGCCGCCTTCTGGTCGCCCCTCAAGACCCCGTCGTGGTGCAGTCCGTTGAATTCACCGCAACAACGACCATCGTTGACTGGGATTCAGTCCCGAACACGAGTCGATACGAATACTGGTTTACGACTGTTGGGTTCGCCGGAACCGGGCGTTCCCCTGGTCATAACGACCCGTTCACCACCGAAACTCGTTTTGAGGGTGCAAACGTCGGCAATGCCAACCTTGATGCGCTCAATCCTTCAAATTTTCCCGGAAGGCGGTATCGTGTCTGGATCCGCGGTGGCAGCGAGGACGGTTTTGGCCCATGGGGACCCGGTCGAGACTTCGTCCTTCCGGGAACACCAGCCGATAAGCCTGACTTGAACGTACCTCGCAACAGCTTCTACGGTGGCACGGATTCGTTTACTGTTCCATGGACATCTTTGGTCGAAGCCCAAAATGCTGACACTCATGAAATCTGGGTCGCGAAGGATGGCCAACGAATTGTGAACGAAGAACAGGTCGGTGCGACGTATACATCCGGGACTCTCGATCCCGGCATCTATCGGTTTTGGGTTCGGGGCGAGTCCGATCAACTGACTGGTGCTTGGTCGGACGGTCTGACCATCGCCGTCGGCAGTGATCAGCCGGAACTGACCGGGCCGGTCGTGAATGAGGCACCCAATCGACCGGAGTTCACTTGGGACACGGGAGTGCCCGGCGTGCCGTATCAGTTATGGGTTCAAAATGAGAACGGACTGCTGATCAACCAGTCCGCGATCGCGGGAACGTCGCTCACTCCAGACGCTGATCTGGCCGATGGCGTGTATTCCGCATGGGTTAGACAGGTGCCCGCAAACGGGCAACCGCTGCCTTGGAGTTCTCGCTATCAGTTTGCCGTCGGCCAAAGCAGTCTCCCGGAAATTCCTGTCCTGCAGTTTACGGAAAATCTCAACGGTGACGCAGTGGAAGACCGTCGAGCCATCTTCAGCTGGGACGCGGCCGCGAATACGGCTCGATACGAGTTATTCATTGCGGACACGGACACGGGCATCGCTGTGGTGCGACGCAGTGACATCACGGATACCGCATTCACCACAGACGTCCTCCCGGCCAACACATACCGCGCCTGGCTGCGGTCCATCGGCCCGAACGGCGAGGTCAGTTTGTGGAGTGAGTTCATTCAATTTGGAGTGGCCAGCGATACCGGTGAAGTCATTCTCTTCAACTGATTTGATGCTTCACTGCGGACAAAAGATCACGCAGACTGCGGGCAGCAGACACCGCACGAAAAACACAGGACCACCGAGAAAGAACAAGGACATGCGTTGGGGGAATCGCGATAAGGGGACATTGTCAATAGTGTTCGGCACGGCAATTGCCGATACGGACAACCGATACGCGATCAGGGATTTGCCTCGATTTTCTAGGCGTTCACGAATTGTAATTTGGTCGAATTGCACGCATGACGGAGCGTTGACCAGTGAGGCATCAGCATGCCACGAACTCCGCGTGCGGAAATTAAAGACAAGGACATCACTGGGCTGAAATATTTCGCGCAGCTTGGAAAAACAAAGGTGTCAAGTACCATATCCTGAGATACAATTAGTTTATTCTTGTGT
>JBDNHJ010000062.1:0-4378 GCA_041688835.1 Fuerstiella sp. | reverse complement strand
TTCTTCGATCTGGAAGATCCTCGCGAGGATCTCGGCAACAATCATTTGCTGATTGATAGGGTGGGACTCGTGCTTTGCGGCACAATCTGCGGGGCGAAGGCTTGGGCGGATATCGAACGCTTCAGCAAAGCTCATCAGGCCGAGTTTGAACAGTTCCTCGAACTGCCGTTTGGCATTCCTGCTCACGACACGTTTGGTCGGGTGTTCCGCATTCTTGACACCGAACAGATTTTTGACGAACGCTCAAGACAATTCCGTTATCGGAATCGCCCCTCCGAGGAAGGCCGAAGCAAGTGGCTAACTCTTCTTCGTAAGAAACTTTCATTCTCTATTCCAAACCGGTTTATCCCGGCACACCTTGACACCTTTGTGTCGCCTGCACCTTTGTTTTTCTGCAAAATTTCGGGCGTACCGCAATTCCGGTGCATTGCCTTGTCCAAGCAACACAGAAAGGAACCCGTTTGAGCGGCAATCGGGCTCTTTGAACAGCGATCTTTAGCCTGATTCACAACCGCGAATGAATTCAACTGGCAAAAATGACGCCGAGTCTGCCTTATTGTTACGACAATCGTGATTGGCGAAACAGTTACGTCCGCTAGCGATGCCTTAACTCGGACGACTGCTACATCAATGTTAAGATCGCCGCTGCGAATTGCTAAGTCGTCAATGTGAGTTGCTAGGTTCGACGAAATCTTGCTTGACGGAATGGATGTCCGTCGGTTGCTGCGTCTCCGCCGGTTGTTCTTGAGCGGTGGATCAGGCAAACAGCAGTGATCGAGCAGCAGTTTTCAGGGAAGGAATCCACTGTGGTAAGACGACCGCTTGTGCAACCGATGTTCAACGTCTACGCGAAAACAATTCCGCTGATCGCAGCATTGCTGTGTGTTGGCGGATCGCTGGCAGAAGGCGGACTTTGCAGTCGTCGTGCGGCGTGCGACGACAGTTGTGCGGCGGGTTGCCGCACCGACGCATGTTGCCCGGCAGACTATTGCTGCAAATGCGAATCTGAAGAAGTTGATGTCACACGGCAGTGCTTCGAAACTGAATGCAAGGCGATCGCGATTCCTGCGATCAAAATGCCGTGCTTCAAATGCAAACTGAAGAACGTGTTTCGTGGTCGCCTCGGCAGCCATGATGGATGCGGCGGATGTGGTCATTCTGGCTGCGAAAGTGACTGCAGCGGTGGCCTGCTGAACAAACTCTGCTCTGGACTGACCGCGTGCAGGGTGCGTTGCGTCAACACATATCAAAAGAAGGAGTATGACTGCGGCAAGAAATGCGTCTGCAAGTGGTCGGCTGAGCCTAGGCGGGGCGGCAGCTGTGCTCCATTCGGTTGCACGCCCTAGTTTGCTATCCTGTTCACCGGCATCGCGTATCGATGTTTGGCTTTTCTTAGACGGAGACAAGATCATGTTCGAAACCGAAACCACTCTGAATCAGTTTGTGCTGCAGGGATTCCAGCAGATCGTGGCCGATATCCCAGCGAATCGTGTCAATGAGCGGCCCGCAGGCAACGGGCATCCACCATTGTGGGTCCTAGGACACCTCGCGATTTGTGCTGAAATGGGACAGACGCTGCTCGGAGGAAGCATGCAGCATCCGCAGTGGGCGGTGGCCTTTGGGCCCGGTTCGTCGGATCACGTCGACAATCCCGACCAGTACTCAAGGGACGAATTCGTCGCTGCGATTGTCGAGGGTTACCCGAAACTTTGTGCCGCGGCGCAACAGGCAGCCGTGGAACCCTTGAATGAGCCGCACGGCTTGGAACTATTGGCAGGAACCGCCATTCAGACGCGCGGGCATCTGCTGGAATTGGACGACGATGCCGTATCGTCGATTCGGTTACCGCCATTCAGACGCGCGGGCATCTGCTGGCCCACTTACTGACCACACACCTGTCGTTCCACGTTGCCCAATTATCTGGCTGGCGCCGCGCCGCCGGCCACGGCCCTCTGTTTTAGGCAGGGGTTAGCCTTTGGTACTGATATCCCAGTTGAACGTGTTGTCGCCAGCCTGCACCTCAACGGACATTTCCGGGTTTTCGAAAGCCATCGTGTTGTACTTGGCTGGGATGGCGTTCGGAGCAGACTCCCGTGCAGCGTTGTTGTCGGCTGCACCGTTCTCGTAGTTTTCCGGAGCCTCTGGCGCACTAATTGTCACTAGGTTCTTGCCAATCTTGGTGCCCATATAATCACGCGAATAGACCAACGTGTAGTAGCCTTGGGCATCTGTGGTTCCGGAAGCGGGCCGTCCGCCTTCCGGTTGAAAAGCGATCGTAAGATTGGCTTGAGGCGCACCGTCCACCTTGATCACGCCACTGACCGCACCGATGTCTGGCAGGTCACTCGGGCCGCCGCCACAGCCGATCACTGATAACAAACACAAACTCAGCAAACAAAACCCCGCACGCATGGTCAGACTCCGAAAAGAATAGAGTAGAAAAGACAGCTTGGCCCACAACAGGAGGCCGAGCTGCTGATGTCACACATGTCTACTAAAATTCTCCAATCACCTCACCATCGTCTCGATTGCCAAGTCGCTGGTAGATGCCAAGTTGCGATGTCACGTTTCTGCCCCAGCCCGTACGACTCGGCCCGTTACCGTCCCGAACGCGATCAGTGGCATTGATGTGCAGGTTGTAGTCGATGTTTTCACTCAAGAAGTGAACGGAACCATCACAGAACAGAAACTGAGCTCCGCCAACGTGCTGGCTGTCGAAACCTTCGGTGCATTGGTGGCCTCCGTTATTGGGATGGTTAATTGGCATGGAAGTGCGACCCAGCGTGTAGTCGGCACCTTGAGGTCCACCACCGGTTGGGTTTCGGTTGCCAACCCAAGCACCACAAGCGCAGAACGTGGTGCGTTCTCCGACCAGAATCGTATTGGACGTACCGTCTGTGATGTCGCGGATTCTGAACGTCGATGTACGATGCAGAACTCCACGTTGTCGATTGGGTGTCGTTACGGCAACGTCGTTGTATCCGCAACTGCCGATGTAATTCGATTTCGCAACTCGAAAGCTATTATCCACAGACGAATTGCCGTTCATGTGTCGCCCAGAACCGCCGTTCAACTGGCCACCAGACATTTGATTGCTACCCGGATCAGATGGGCAAATGAATCCCTCGATGACTGTCTTGGTCAACGGTCGGAGTGCTACGTCATCCAGAACATTTCTGAGACGCAGATGGCCAACGTCCATTTGATTGTACAGAGGTGCCTGATCAATCTGTGGCAGAATGGCCGTTCCCCAACCCCACATTTCCTCGTTGGCACCCGCGTCTTGGGCACCAATAGGAAACATTTTGGAAATGTCGTGGTAGTTGTGCAGTGCCAATCCGATTTGTTTCAGATTGTTTTTGCACTGAGTTCGGCGAGCAGCTTCGCGGGCTTGCTGCACGGCCGGCAGCAGCAGAGCAATAAGTATCGCAATAATTGCGATAACGACCAAAAGCTCAATGAGCGTGAATCCGCGTGAGCGGACATGGCAGGTTGACTTAACCATGTGAGTCTCCTTCGAAATAGACAGGACAGGAACTAAAAACGACTAATCAGAGTGCAACAGAATCGAAGATTCCATTGAGCGTTTTTCAAAGACAGGAAAATTTAGAATAAATACATCTTTGTTGAAACAAAAGCCTGAAAGCGCGAATTTGATGCCATTTTGTTAAGACTGCTACGAACCCTGAAAGAAATACAGCCTTTGGCGTCTTTCGGAGCCAATCAGGTCAACTGTCACGCCAAAACTTCAGACTTCAGACTTCAGACTTGCCTGGCATGAGCCAAGATGCGTGAATTCGAACACGCCGACACCCTGCGGCCTGCTCATTTCTTCCGCCTGCTCGCGACCGTGGGGCGTCGATTCCATGACTGTCGGTTTTGGCTGGGTAGCGGGTCTAAATTGGGCGGTACATCAGCTTGCTGTTCAGGTTCTGGCAGAATAATGTGCGCTGTCATTATTCTGCTAACTTCGTACCAGACGAGATCTGATTTCAAAACGGGTTCACCCGTGAGCAAGCGGGCTGTTGATCTAGTCGTGTTCTTATGAGCGGCACGGCGGCTAGCCCGGATATTTCATGCGTTTGGTATGAAAGTTGAGCTCTGGGTCTGCGTCTGGCGCGAAATCCTGGAGTGCGTTATTGGTTGGATTCTTGACAACACCCACTCGCCGCCCCAAGGCTTTCTCGATGACAGAGTGGAATTCGACAGGCAGTTCTCGACCAGTGTTCGGCCGACTGGGGCGGCAGGCCGTTGACGTGGATTTCAAGGGAGGCACCATCACGACCGATGCCGGGCTTCTGCTGCTGAGGGAAGTCGATCGCAAGCTCGACCTGATCCGTCGCATTGACAAAGCGATTCCTGATCCTCGCGACCAACG
>JBDNHJ010000397.1:0-32675 GCA_041688835.1 Fuerstiella sp. | reverse complement strand
CTTCAGATGCCACGGCATCCTTATCCGACAGAAAGTCGTCCAGATCCCGCGTTCCCACAAGGGCTCGCAACACCAGCTGCGTTTCACGGTACAGAGCCTGCCGAACATCGTCCGTCTGCGTCACAACGCGACGAGCATCACTGACTTGGTACGTCACAACAGCATTCAGTCGCAACGTCACTTTGTCGGCCGTCATGATATCCTGACCACTGACGTCGACTAACGTTTCTCGCAAGTCGACATCAACGACCGCAGCCGCCGATGGAGACTTCCAAAACGCATACAGTCCCGGCGCAAGTGTGTCGACGTACTTGCCATCGACAAACAGAACACCCGCACTTTCGCGGCTGACAGTTTTCACATCCAGGAGATGCTGCGCCAGTGGAGAACGCACGATCGTCCGCAATTCCGCGTGCTGCAGCTGCGTTTACCGAGCATCCAGAACTTCCACACGAACGTCCCGCTGCTGTGTCCAGTACACATACTGACCAGCCGGCAAAACATGACTGAACCGCTTATCCAGCCACACCAAAGCGCGTTCGTGATCCTGCAGATCCAGCACGACGGCTCGATCCTGCAACACGCCGGACTTCACAATCAAGTCCAACTGTTCATGAACAAGCCACGGCTCTCGCAAAGACACGACATCAACTTTGACTCGATTCAACGGATCAAAGTAGCGGTGCACGCCTTGGTTGAGCAGGCCTTCGAATTCGCCATCACGAAACAACAGACCGACTTCGTAAGAATGAATTTTGTATCGCTTGAACAACATGGGACCTCCCCCCAACGAAAATGAAAAAGACACCGTCCGAAGGCAGGACGTTCGCCGGCCACACGCGGAAAACGCGGAGTTGATTTCAGTGATCACCTTTCGCAACAACAACCCGTGTCGAATCTGAAGTCGTCGTGAGCTTCCGGAGAAACATCACAACCACATGGTCATCAACACCGACGTTGGTCACGAAACCGTGAACACGGTATCCATCAACTACAGAGCGTCCCGACATGCTGCCGGAAGAGTTGCGAAATCAAGACTGCACGCAGCCCGCCAGACACACACTCTTCCAACAGGCCGCACAATCGCCTGCCTTCTTTCGGCTTCTTGTGAGGTTTTGTTAAACCTCCGAGGCCGACCTTGCGGCCAGCGGTTTTGGTACAGGATTCGAACCCGTGACACTCAGGTTAATCGCCGGATGCTCTAGCCAACTGAGCTAACCAAGGAATGCAGACTTTCAGAAACCATTCGCGGAACGCATTCGATCGAACTTATGAAGTGATGAAGGCGCCGCTGGAGATCCGCATTCCTTGAGATCTCGGACACCGGGCGAACGCAGGGGTTCGTCAATCCGCCGTCGATGCCGCTGAATTTGCCAACAACGGCGCACAAAAAAACCGGCCATCGGGTGGACGATGGCCGGTTCAAGTTTTCGACGATCACTGAGATCGTTTATTCGTCTGAAACGTATTGCAGCAGACCGATAAATCGCGCTCGCATCACGGCTTTGCGGACAGCACGCTGATACAGCGCTGACGTGCCTGTGCGACGGCGAGGCAGAATTCGGCCTTCGCGGTCGACGAGATTCTTCAGAGTACGCAGGTCTTTATAATCCACATACACCGGTCGAGGCACGACGCCACCGGCTGTAAACGGGCACGTCATCTTTTTCTTTTTCAGACGTGCGCGGCGTTTACGAAGCTTCTTGAGATCTGTTTTCGAAATTGTTGCCATGTAACTGAGTTCGCCTTTTCTTATTGTAAGCGAATTTTGGGAGCGGGCTGAGTCCCCGTAAAACCTGCGTAACAAACGAGTTACAGCAAATCGCCCGATCGGACCAGTCGCAATTCAGGACTGGCGGGGAAAAAACGGAAGTCGGGTATTGTAATCGGCCGAACGAGAGTCGCAACAGTAACCTGAACCTGAGTTTCCGAAGGACGCGAATTCCTGTCGAACGGGTCACAATGTGGGCAGCCCGTTCGTCGTCCCGCCTTCAGGCGGAATTTGCACGGAATATCCCGCTCGATTCCGCCTGAAGGCGGGACGACAAACAAAAACCGACTGACATTGGCAACTGCCCGTCTGCGACGAACCAGCAACAGCACACCGCGCTGACAGGACAACTGTGGCAGGTTTCACTCAGACACACCAGCCCTTACAATCATCGATCAACTGCATCCCAGCCCTTCTATTTTCCGGAGAACCAGCATGTCGACTGCAGACCCATTCGGATTCGACAACCCTGAGCCAGTGAAGAAACCTCTGAGCGGCTGCGCGATTGCCGCGATCGTATGTGGAGTGCTGTTCGTCATCTTTGCCATCGTCGCAGGCCTTGGCGCTTGGTGGCTCAAGAACAACTTTCGCCAAGTCGGCACAGACTTCGCTACGTCCACAATGAAAGAGGCCCTGAAAGAGGTCGAAATCCCGGACGACCAGCGGCAGCGGATTGATGCCCGAATCGACAGCGTGGGCCAGCAATTCAAAGATGGCGAATTGGAGTTCGAACAGGTCGGGGCGATTTTCGAAAAGATCAGTCAAAGCCCATTGATGTCAGCCGGTATGTCACTGTTCTTCAAACGCGCCTATCTGAAAAGCTCGGGACTTAGCGCAGAAGAAAAAGCGGCCGCTGAAGTTTCTATTCAGCGCTTTGTTCGAGGAGTCATCGACAAGTCGATCCCCCAAGAAGCCAGCGACGCGGCTCTGGATCTGATCAGCAGCAAAGATGCCGATGGGGCTCGGCAATTCCAAGAGAAACTGTCCGATGATGAAATCCGAGCGTTCTTGGCCGCCATCACAACGGCCGCCGACGAAGCAGGAATCCCTGCCACGGTGCCTGAATTCAACTTTGCAGACGAGTTCGACAAAGCCATCGACGAAGCCCTAAGCGAAAACAGTGTCACCGCCGAAATGGAAGAAGAATCGCCTGCGACTGGCCAGTGACCCGCGACTCAGCGGTTGCCTTGGAAGCCACCCAGCTCGGAGTTGATTTGTCGTCCGCCAACGAGACTGCTCAACCAACGATGCTGACTGCGATTCAGTCCCGAGAGGGACCGCAGACTTTTGCCGGTGACGATAGTGGCAAGCGGGGCTGATGCGTCTACAAATAAAGCCTGCGGTCCTTTCGTTCGCTTCAGACAATCTCGATGAGACAACATACATGCGGAAATTCTTAACCACACTTCTGCTACTCGCGACAACAAACGCTGTGGCAACGGAACCTGAATCGTGGCCTCAGTGGCGAGGACCGAATCGGGACTGCCAGCTAGCACCGCACGATTGGCCTGCGAACCTGCAGGACGAAAGCTTGCAGCAGGCCTATCAGGTCAATCTGGGAGAAAGCTATTCTGGCCCCATTGTGACATCCGATCGTGTGTTTGTGACGGAAACCGTGGGCAGCACAGAGACCATACGAGCCTTGGACCGCGCAACGGGAGCCGAGATCTGGAAGGCGGAATGGGCGGGATCGATGAAAGTTCCGTTTTTCGCGGCTGCCAATGGCAGCTGGATCCGATCCACGCCAGCGTTTGCTGATGGACGGCTGTTTGTCGCCAGCATGGAAGACGTCATGGTGTGCCTGAACGCCGATGACGGCACTGAACTGTGGCGGAAGGACTTCCGACAGGAATTCGGCACGGGCAATCAGTCCTTTGGGTTCGCCTGTTCTCCACTCGTCCATGGCGGCGATGTGTATGTGCAGTCTGCAGCAGGTTTGGTGAAGATGGACAGCGCCAGCGGAAAAACGGTGTGGCGATCACTGAATGAAGAAGGCGGCATGATGGGTGGAGCGTTTTCGTCCCCCATTGTCGCCACCATCGCCGGAAAACTGCAACTGGTGGCTCAAACACGGCAAAAGCTGACAGGGGTCGACATCGATTCGGGAACCGTGTTGTGGTCCGTTGATGTGAAAGCATTTCGCGGCATGAACATTCTGACACCAACAGTAGTGGGCGATCAAATCTACACCAGCAGTTACGGTGGCGGTTCGTACATGTTCGAAGTGTCACAGCAGGATGGCAAATTCGTCGTCACAGAAAAGTGGACCGCCAAAGCCGAAGCCTATATGTCTTCGCCGGTTGTGGTGGATGGCCAGATTTATGTCCATCTGCGAAACCAGCGCGTGACCTGCATTGACTCAGCCTCCGGGGAAACGAAGTGGACCACCACACCCTTCGGCAAGTACTGGAGCATGGTTGCCAACGGCAGCCAAGTGCTGGCACTGGACGAACGAGGAGATCTGTTGCTACTGAACCTGAACGACACAAAATTCGTGCAAGTTGACAAGCGGCACGTCAACGACTCGCCCACGTGGGCTCACCTAGCGGTTGTCGACAACCAGATTTTCGTGCGAGATCTGAAAGGACTGACAGTCTACCAGTGGAGTCCTGCCCAGTAAAAAAGTCACAAGGCATTGAGCGAACCCTTTGAATCTGGAGTTTTATCGATGTCGCGCAGACCCCGCACAGGGTCATGCAACACAGCAGACCGACGATCCGAACAAATGAGTGGGGCTGGTACTTGTCAGCCGATCATGACCTCGGTAACCTCTCGGCGACTTTGGGCTGCATTTCGTTGAACTCGAATCATTCGTCAGCTGCTGCTATTTGCCCGTTTCGCGGTCCTTTTCGGGCCGTCCACCGCCTACTGAGACTAAAACGTTGGCTCTCGACGACCGCATTGTCATCACCGGAATCGGACTGACTTCCCCCAACGGTAATCACCTGGCCGAATTTCGCCAGAATCTACTGGCAGGGAAATCTGGCGTTGTTGACTACGAAACCCGATATATGGGTCCGGTGCTGGCTGGCGTCTGCAATTTCGATGAATTGCGATACCAGAAACGCAAGGATCTCAGACGAGGCACCCGAGCAGGCTCGATTGCGGTCTATTGTGCCAACGAAGCCGTCGCAGACTCCGGGTTATCATGGGACGAAGTTTCGAAAGATCGAGTCGGCGTTTACTTGGGAATCACGGAGCATGGCAACGTCGAAACGGAGAACGAAATCTATGAGATTTCGCAGTTCGAATACGACACCAAGGTTTGGTCGCACCACCACAATCCTCGGACGGTCGCGAATAACCCAGCGGGTGAAGTCACGCTGAACATGGGCATTACCGGCCCGCATCTGACCATTGGAGCAGCCTGTGCCGCCGGAAATGCTGGCTTTATTCAAGCGGTCCAGATGCTGCGGCTCGGCGACTGCGATATGGCAATTGCCGGCGGGGTGTCTGAGAGCATCCATACGTTCGGCATTTTCGCCAGTTTCCAAAGCCAAGGAGCTTTAGCAACGCACGAAGACCCCACCAAAGCCTGCCGTCCATTCGACACACAGCGGAATGGGATTGTGGTCGCGGAAGGTGGTGGAATTTGTACCGTCGAACGACTCGACGACGCCCTAGCCCGCGGTGCCAAGATCTATGGTGAAATCGTCAGCTACGCGATGAATTCCGACGCTTCAGATTTCGTGCTGCCCAACGCGACTCGCCAAGCCGAATGCGTGAAGCTGGCATTGGATCGAGCTGGCATGACGGCGAACGACATTGACATCGTCAGTAGCCACGCGACCGCCACGGAACAGGGAGACATCGAAGAAGCGTCGGCCCTGAGGGCCATTTTTGGCGAATCCACTGCGGTCATCAACAACACCAAGAGCTTCATCGGGCATGCGATGGGAGCCGCTGGGGCCTTAGAATTGCTGGGAAACATCCCGTCATTTGACGACGGTATCGCCCACGCTACAATCAATCTTGAGAATCATGACTCAAGATGTGCTTTGCCAAACTTAGTCGCCAATGAGCCGCGAAATCTGGGCGAAGTGAATTGTATATTGAATAATTCCTTCGGAATGCTGGGTATCAATTCCGTCGTGATTGTTAAAAAATACGTGTAGCCGCTGCGGCGGATTGTCAGGGGCATTCGCTCCATTACTGCTTACAACCACTTCCCGACTGCCGGGAATTGATGCTGAGACGCTGCTAAGGGGATATTTGATGACGGGCGAGGAGATCCGACAGGTCGTTCTGGACATTCTAGAACGCATTGCTCCGGACGAGGATCTAACCGATCTGAAAGATGAAATCTCGTTTCGTGAACAAATGGAACTGGATAGCATGGACTTTCTGGATATCGTGATGGAATTGCGAAAAGCGTATCGAATCCAAATCCCAGAAGAAGACTACGGCAACCTAAATTCCATGGAGTCGACCGTGTCCTATCTGACACCAAAACTCAAGGACGTGCCAGTCGCGGGCTAACCAGCGTTCAAAGACTTCAAGGCGACCTCAAAACAACTTCAAAGTGAGGCCGCTTTTAGGCAACACCGGAAGCAACCGCTTCTCATCTGGTAAGAAATCGGCCTCGAAGTTTATACTTCGGGGCCTCTTCTGTATCGTGACACCAGAACACAGACCTAGTAACGACACAGCAGGCAACGCGCCACCATCTGCGATTGGAGAAGCTAACCGTGCACTACGATACTGTAATCATCGGTGCAGGTATGTCCGGCCTGTCGGCTGGAGTGCGATTGGCGTACTACGAAAAAAACGTCTGCATCCTCGAACGCCACACCACCATTGGTGGCCTGAATTCGTTTTATCGGCTGCGCAAACGCAACTACGACGTCGGATTGCACGCCGTCACCAACTACGCAGAACGTGGCAGCAAACCTGGCCCGCTCAGCAAACTGCTGCGACAGCTGCGAATGAAGTGGGAAGACTTCGACCTGCGACCACAGTTGCATTCCTCCATCGCCTTCCCGGACTGCACGCTGAAATTCACCAACGACTTCGCCTATCTGACGGAACAGATCGCGAGCGCATTCCCCAAACAGATCGACGGCTTTCGCCGACTTCTGGGCATCATCGACGCACATGACGCGCTCAATCTCGATCAAACAGCGGCCCCGCGATCAGCACGCCAAGTGCTCAACGAACACATTAGCGACCCACTGCTGATCGACATGCTGTTCTGCCCGCTGATGTTCTACGGCAGTCCAACCCCGCGCGACATGGACTTCAGCCAGTTCGTGATCATGTTCAAGAGCATCTTTTATGAAGGATTCGGACGACCGTTCGATGGAATTCGCCTGATTCTGAAAAAGCTGGTCCGACACTTCAAGTCCTTGGGCGGGCAGATCCGACTGCGGGCTGGCGTGAGCGAAATCAAGCACACCAACGGATCGGCCAAAGCGGTTATTCTGGACGACGGCACAGAAATCACAGCCGACAACGTGCTGTCATCAGCCGGTGCCGCGGAAACCATGAGACTGGTCGACCCGACCAAGGTCGTACCGCGCCCGAAAGCTGGCGACATTTCGTTCGTCGAATCGATTTCCGTCTTGGATTGCGAACCAGCCTCACTGGGACACAACGACACGATTGTGTTTTACAACGACGCAGATTCGTTCCACTACGAACGCCCGCACGAACCGATCGACCTCCGCAGCGGCATCATCTGCTCTCCCAACAACTTCGACTACTCTCGACCGCTGGAAGACGGCCGAATCCGAATCACCGCGCTGGCTGAACCGGACTACTGGATTGGGATGCCGGAAGACGAATACCAGCAAAAAAAGGTGGAGTGGAACGATAAGATCATCGAAAGTGCGTTGAAGCACATTCCCGATTTTCGAGCCCACGTGGTTGATACGGACGTGTTTACTCCACGAACCATTCAACGATTCACCGGACACGACAATGGCTGCGTGTATGGCGCTCCAGAAAAATTCGCGAACGGCCAGACATCTCTGAAAAATCTGTATCTGTGCGGCACCGACCAAGGGTTCTTGGGAATCGTGGGAGCCATGCTGTCTGGAATCACGATCGCCAATCGATATCTACTGAAATAGCGTCGCGGCTCCATCGCTGCAGTGGGCACAGTTCGCAGCACGGCAGCTGTTTATATGACGTGGTTCCTTACCAGAAAATCCCGCAGAATCAGCTTGACCATCATAATCGGCCCTCGACAATACTGTCTAAAACGCGGTTGAACCTCATCACTAAGGAACACCATGTCATCATCCTCGTCGAGTTCAACGCCCAGCTCCAGTTCATCGTCGCAACCACCGTCCAGTTCATCATCTTCCGGGCAGCCATCCGGCTCGTCGTCAAGTTCTTCCGGGTCCAGCAGCCTTTGGGGCCATGATGGGCACAATCTCAGCGATCGGATCCGGCTCGTCGCCAAGTTCTTCCGGGTCCAGCAGCAGTTCGTCTTCGAGTTCCAGCAGTTCGTGTCCACCGGGAGACTGCCGCATCGATTCTCTCTCCAGCGACACAGCCATCATCTGCATCGGCTGCGTGGTCAACTTCAAGGCAGCGGGTGCGTGTCTGGCACATGTAAAATGGACTGCGGACGGCGCCGATCCTGCCACGGGAACAGGTGAGACGTTTGCCACGAAATGGGATTCTGTGGGCGTGAAAACGGTGCAGGCCGTCTGCGCTGGTAGCAGTTCCAGCAGTTCCAGTACACCGAAAACGATTCAGGTGACCGTCGTCGAGATCGCCAGCGTCATTGTCGATGGATCGGACCCCGAGGACAGCGGACCGATCGATGTTGCTTTAGGGCTATCCGTTAATCTTCGCGCAAAAAGAAACCCTGTACCGCCGAACGGTCCCTTTCCCGCTGATAGTCCGTCTTGGCAACAAGATGGGCCCAATCCATTCGCATTCGGCCAATTGCTACCGACGAAGGGGCCCACGACGAACTTCGCTCCATCGGAACTCGGCACGTGGACGATCACGGCGACGTGTTGCGATTCTTCCGTCAGCATCACCGTCAACTGTGTGCCGGGGTGCGACTTTGTCGAAGACGTCACTCCAGACGGATGCTTCAGCCGCATGGGGACGAATTCTGGCCCCAACGCCGCAGACGTTCCGATCGATATCGTCGGCCCAAAAGGCAGTTCCGGTGAGGTCGTCACGCTCACGGTCTCCCTGAAGGCAACGGGAGACGCCGCCAAAGTCAATTGGACGGGCGCAACACAGGATGCGACTGACCCATTGAAGGCAACCGTTCCCATCGACGAATCCTTAATGAAAATCGTGAAAGTTAAGTACAACGGCGAGGACTGTCGGGAAGTGCATGTTTGGCCTGTTTCTGCCCATGTCGAAATAAAGACCAGCGGAACGCTCAGCCCGAACAATAAGGCACCGGGCCTCACCTCCGGAGGCGAGTGGCCACCTCAATTCGGTGGTGGGACACAACTTGGACCGGAAAACAGTTGGGACAATCCACAAATCCTGCCCATGAATGTTAGCGGTCGAGCTGAGGCGTCTGCAACAATATCGCCCGCCGGAGTCGGTGATATTATCGATGACGGAATGCTGTTCTTCCGACGAATACGCACGAGCATTTGGTGGCTCAATGGCGGTCATTATGTTGGTTTAACTTGGGAGCCCGGCCCTGACCCCAGTAGCGGCACAGCACAGGATAATTCGGAAGCCCCATCGCTCGATGTTAATCCGGCGGGCAACGATATGCTGTTCGACATCGATGCCCCTGCCGTCCACGTCAACTCAAATAAACACACCACGGAAATGTATGTGAACTTTACTCAGTACGTCGCATATAAGTGCGACAGTGACCGCCTGATCTCTAATGAGGCGAAATGGAGCTTTCAAACTCGCATTGATTACGATAAGCCGAATGACAACGTCGACTCCAGCAGTGTTTCAGTGGGACACATCACTCCACTTCCAACCGTCCCTCACTACTCCCACCGATAACCAGCAAAGCGTGAGAAACAAATGAAAAGATCGTATAGCTTCCTCCTGAGTGCAATTATTTTCTCGTTACTGACGGTGCCGCATCAAGCCAACCCGAGCCTGTGGGCCTGTGCGGACGAACTTTCCTCAGGTGATCAGCAGGTTCGTCAGGAAACGGAACGAGGCCCGTGGGACCGCACACGTAAAACGTGGGATACCGCGCCAGCAACCTACATCGTACAGCTTCCGGACTACCATCACAGTGCAGATGCGGATCTGCGTGATCAATCAAGTGCAGCGTATGGCCGACTACGGGCGGTAGCGCAAGAAGCTCTCAAATGGGTGAATGATAGTCGATTGTCGACTCCAAAACGACTGGAGGCCGTCACCATCGTAGAGCTCTTCAGCGTGGATGTTACGGCCGACCGCTTAATCGACGCAATTGAACTCAAGGATGAACGGGAAGTCTTCTTCACTGACGTTTGCCGCGGCGACTACCCCATAGTCACGGTGCTCGCAAGTTACGGGCACCCCGTGGTGCCACACGTGAACTTTGCCCTTTCGAAGGAACGCCCACCTTTGCAGCGTGATTTGCTTTGCGGCGTACTAGTAAAAGTTCTTGGAACCATAGCCGCGAGAGACAACCTTCATGCGTATGCATCTGGAAAAGACCGGACACGTTTACAGCGAGCGTGCATAGAATCTGCGGTTGCAGCGATTGGAGACGGTCGTGGTCAAGATTAGTTCGACACCGCACTGATCAAGAATCGGACGACTGCCTATTGGAAGGCTCGATGGTCATCTCTCGGCATCCATAATTGCGATCGACAACCGAGTATTGCTGATTTATCGAAAGCGGGCAGACAGTTACGACGCCGAGCGAGTGTTGATGTTGAACTCCTTGGGTCGGTGCAGTGTGAGACGAACGAGTGAGACGGTGGCCGGCGATATGGATCCATTGAATTCACAACGGGAATTATGTATGAGTTTGGTAGCGATCCGACTGGCGTTCGCTTCGTCGATTTTACTGGCTGCGGTTCACGCCTTTGCGCTCGACGGTGACGATGCTCGGCGGAAGAGTGCTGAATCGAAATTAGGGCTGCAACCAAAATCACACTGGACGCAGCGGATTTCCGCGGACGATCTAACAGACGCACGGGAAGTGAGAAGTAGTGCGATGAGAATGAAGGATCGGGTCGCCAGTCGACTGCGGTCTCTTCAGGGGGTCGAGATGGGAGCCGAGATGATTCTCGGGGGGGAAAGGCCCAGCGATGGGGTGTCGCTCACATATTCGGATCGGATGTCACCCGAAGAGGAGGCGTGGATCGTGGCGGCTGGCGAGCTACGAGCTACTAATTGTGTCGATCTGCTATTGAATCGGATCTCTGACGTGGGCAATGTGCCGCTCGTGTCACATGTGGTCAGACACTATCCTGAAGCCCGACCGGCATTTTACTGGCTTTGCCACATAGGTTTACCCGCGTGTCCGCAAGCCGTCAGGAGAATCCCGTTGGAATCTGATGCCCTGTCCCGCGTCTATCTCGTCGGACTGCTGCAGACCGTCGCCGGTAGTGCGCAAGCGAGATCACTCCTCGTCAGTTTGGAGACGACCTGTGTCGACGAAGAAGAACGACAACGAATTTTGGAGGCGATTCAACAATGTGACGACGGCCCGTGCCCTCCGTCATTGCAACGTTATCATCGCGATCGGTGTGAAAAGACGAAAACGCCCGAGCAAACGCGCAATGTTGATAAGTAGCGTCGTGGTATGAATTTTACGCTTCGGGATTCAAAAGACATCTGGTCGGGACTGTGCGAGCGATGTGATCTTCGAGCCGAGCGGGCCAAGTCTTAACGGAAAGGTGTCTCGTGGAAAAGCTGGCAGTGATCGGGCATCCCAGTCGGCTGGGCGGAGCAGACACCGAGCTTGACCATCAAATTTATTGCTGGCAGGCCATGGGAGTTGAAGTTCACATTTGTCCAACCGGGCCGCTCGACGATAATCTTCGTTCGATGAACATGACTCAACGGGGATGCGTTTATCACGCGCCACGGGACTGGCCATCACTCGAAGGCCTGCATTGCATTTCCTTCTGCAATGGCGAATTCCTCGACGCGTTACCGGAGATCCGCCAATTCGCGAGGACGACAACCTTCGTGAACTGCATGACTTGGAATTTCGATGCAGAAATTTCCATGCAAGCCCGAGGATTGATCGACTTCCACCTGTACCAAACCGGTCACGCTCTGCAACAAGTCAGTCGTCGATTGAAATCCGAAGGGGTTTATCGCCCGCTCCGGTTTACACCGCACTTTCGTCAAGAAGAATTTCCCTTTCATGACAGTCGTCCATGCGACAAGTTTCGTTTCGGTCGAATCTCACGCGACGATGGCGACAAATACGGAAGTCGCCAACTTTGGATCTACGAAACGATGACGGCTCCGGTCCTGAAGGAAGGACTCATCCTCGGGTGGGGTGGAAATGCACTGACGAAATACGGAAGAGAACCTGATGGCTACATTCGTACTGTCGTGGAAGGCGGCCTGTCGCAACAGGAGTTTTACAAAGTGTGTGAGGCTGTGATCATGACCACAGACACGTTGGAGAACCTGCCTCGTGTTGGCTTTGAAGCGATGTCGTCCGGGTCTGTCCTTGTGGTCGACCGAAAAGGCGGCTGGGAATCGCAAGTGGTCGACGGCACGACCGGGTGGTTATGTCGTGACGATCGCGAATTTGCCTACAAGGCGTCCAGGTTGGCGTTTGAAATCGCAGAACGCGAGGCGATGAGGTCCGCTGCTCGAGACCGCCTAGCAGAACTGTGGGGAATGGCGCCAGCAACATCGTCGTGGGAACACGTCTTCCGTCAATGGGAAGCAATTGATTGCTCACGAGCCGTGGACTCAGCTACCGTGACCGCGACGTAGGACAACGGCTCTCTTTTGCTCTCCACCCCGCTATCACTAGGAGTCGCCCAATGCCCAAAAGTCAGTCGGCGGCGAATGGCCCGTTGGTAAGCTGTATCATGCCGACCTTTGGCCGCCCGGATTATGTGGCCGAATCGATCCAAATGTTCTTGCGACAAGACTATGCCGCCAAAGAACTAATTGTGCTGAACGACTGCCCAGGGCAGATCCTCTGCGGCGAATTTCCCAATGTCAGGATCATCAATTCACCAGAGCGATGGCATTCGCTGGGCGAAAAACGCAATGCGGCGATTGAAATGTCCAGAGGGTTGTATCTCGCCGTTTGGGATGACGACGACATCTACTTCCCGTGGCGTCTATCGTACAGCATGCGGCGAATTCACGAACTGGGCGAACCACAAATCTACTGTCCCGCGACGTATTGGGCGTACTGGGGAGACGAAAATCTGCACGAAAACCAAGCGGTGATGGACTGGATTTACCATCCGCAAGTCGTGTTTACCAAGAAACTCTGGTCGACACTCGGAGGGTATCCACCGCAGACTTTATCGGAAGACACAGCGTTCTTCACGAAGGCAATTGAGCACTTAGGAATCGACTGGCCGCGTGACGAGATCGCAGCCCATGACCGCGTCATGATCATGCGGGGCACTTCCAAATACCGCCACACCAGCATTGATGGGGGACGGGCGGAACCCGACACCCGCCCCGGTGCGATACGACTCGAAACGCAACCCGTCAATGACGATTGCCTCCGGCGTTGTGCCGATGATCTCATCGCGAAGCGAGCTATGGCTGTATCCAAATCAGCCACGTGACCATTGCAGAAGATGGTGCGGATGCACTGTGGGTGGAGCGAAAAACAGGGAAAACGTTCGCTTTATTGCTTCCCAATGCTGGGAGGAAGCCGCCGCCAGCTTGCGTCGCTGCTGGGCGGCCTTATAATTGGGGTTCCATTTACGCTCAGGCGGTGAGCGGTGATCTGTTGCCGAAATCTTCCGTTCAACACGGCCCCTTAACCGTGGTGACGACCTTTTAGAGACGATCAGAAATGCTGACGTGGATTCGTAATGTCTGGATGGCTGTCGCCACTGTCACTCAGGCCATGGCTGTCACATTTGCCACCATGATGAAGACCTTTCATCGTGACCGCAAAACCTTCGCCGATACATACGCCTACCCAGAAGAGCCGCTCAAAGTGAAGGCACGCTATCGCGGGTTTCATCGCTTTGACCTCACGACATGTATCGGTTGCGACAAATGTGCTCAGGCCTGCCCGGTCGACTGCATCTACATCGAAAAAGAAAAGAGCCCCGTCGGCAAAGGGTTTCGGATTAAAGGCTTCGCAATCGATTATACAAAGTGCATGTTCTGCGCCTTGTGCGTCGAACCATGCCCGGTCGACTGTATCTTCATGGGCTCCAACCACGACCTCAGCTGCTACAGCCGCGACGGATGCATTGTGGACTATGCTCGACTGCCGCTGGAGATCGCGTGGGGCAAATCGACAATCAACCCAACCGCTGTCGCGGAATCGAAGGTGCTGCACGAACCCGTATGGTACAAGGGCGAAGAGAGTCCGTTTGAATTTGCGAAGAAGTAACTGAGGGCTGACTGCAGCGCTGCTGTCAATAACACAACCTGTCTTCAGAAACGGCCAACATGACAACAGATGCTTCAATAATGATGCTGGAATCAGTCGCAGATGCAAATCAACGACTGCCATTGGTTCGAGCTATCGTGCGAGATGCGGTTGAGCTGAAAACGGACGTGCTTGCTAGACAGGATCGCCTGCTGGATCTTCGTGAGCGGTATCCGGAGGAAGATGGTGTTCCGTCGACTTACTCCGAAGAAGTCCTGCACATGGAAGAATCACTCGAAGCGGACGAAATTCGCATCGACGAACTCGCTCAGGAACTTCAGCAGGTGGGTGCCAAACTGGTCAACCCAGCAACTGGCCTTGTGGAATTCGCTTCAACACTCGATCACCAGCCAATCTGGCTCAGCTGGATGCTAGATGAACCGACCGTCAGTTTTTGGCGATCACAGGACGATGCTCCAGCAGATCGCAAACCACTGGAACCTGCGGGGCAGAATGCTGGCTAATGGACAACAGGACACTGTTGCTCCAAATCACTGATCACAACAGTTCGGACAATCGGACTGAAAGAGAATAACAAATGACAAATCTTGTCGGCCACCTTCTTCTGTTCGGGACATCCATCTGTGTCCTATTGGCATTGCCGATGTTCATCGGACGGTTCATTCGTCCAAAACTGCCGACGCCACAAAAAGATGCGATCTACGAATGCGGCGAACCGGCCATTGGCTCCAGCTACATTCAATTCGACCTGCGGTTTTATGTCGTGGCCCTGCTGTTCATTGTGTTCGACGTAGAAGTTGCCTTCTTCTTCCCGTGGGCCGCGATCTACGGAAGCGCAATCCAATTGGCCGACACGCGCCTAACGGAAGAGGCTAGGACAGAGTTGAGTGCGCGGCTGCTGAACATGGATCCAGCCACCATCGCAGACACTGGCAATGTGATTTCATCACAGACAGCGCAGTCGCTGGCCTTCACCGGTTTCTTCGACATCTTGGTTTTCTTCAGTGTGTTGCTGGTTGGTTTTGCTTATGTCTGGAAGCGTGGAGACCTCGACTGGATTCGCGCCGTCACTCAAAAATCCAGACAGGCGGCCGATCAGACAGTCACACCCCCAAGCCGCACAACTCCCGCGACGGCTTCAGCTTAAAACGACCGAAAGCATACGTGGCATAGGCTGCCAGCCTGTGAAGACGCAAATACAGGCCAGCAGCCTATGCCACTTGAATCAGCAACCCAGAAATACGCAATATGGACATTCAAGAAATCCATTCCATCCTGCTCGAAAAGTTCGGAGCGGCGATTGTCGGCAACGCACCCGTTGAAGCCACCGATCCATGGATTGTCGTGAACACCGATTCCATCGTTGAGGTTAGCACATTTTTGCGTGACGACGAACGCCTGCAGTTCAATCACCTGAACGACCTGTGTGGCTGCGACTACCTCGAACCAGACCCCAAAAAGGCAGCCAAATTCGGCCACGATCCGCACATCGAAGTCGTCTACCAGCTGTCCAGCATCGAACTGAAACATCGGCTGAAACTGAAGGTCATGGGGCCACGCTGGAAGAACGACGAACAAGGCCAGCTACCGGAATTTCCATCAGTCAGCAGTGTTTGGGGGATCGCGGATTGGCACGAACGCGAAGCTTACGACTTGGTCGGGATTTTCTTTTTGAATCACCCCAACCTGCGACGCATTTTGTGCCCCGAAGACTGGGTCGGCCATGCTCTGCGTAAAGACTACGACTTCCCCTTGGAATACCATGGCGTTCGAGGCCGCTAAATTCGGCGGTTCGCAGGTCGCTTAACACATTGCCGAAGATAAGCCTTCTTCTGCAGCCCACAACTAGCCGCCCACAAACGATTCGGGTGGTGTGCTACATCGGTCAGTAAATCATGAGCATGCAAGTAGAAGATCCTCGCGTTGTCGAGTTTGACGTTCAGACGGACGAGATGCTCGTCAACATGGGCCCGCAACATCCGAGTACCCACGGAGTACTCCGCCTGTTGCTGCGAACCGACGGAGAAATCGTACACGAATGCACGCCCCACATCGGTTACCTGCACCGCTGTGCGGAAAAGATCGGCGAACATTTGGCCGCCCCACAGTGGATTCCGTACACGGACCGGATGGATTATCTGGCCGCCATGAACATGAATCTCGGTTTCGCGCTGACGATCGAGAAAATGGTCGGCATGGAAGTCAACGAGAAGGCGATGCACCTGCGAGTCTTCATCGCAGAACTCGGACGCATCTCAGGCCACTTGGTCGCCATGGGCACCTACGGACTGGACCTCGGCACCTTCAGCCCCTTTCTGTATGCCTTCCGAGAACGTGAAATCATCCTCGACTTCTTCGAAGAAATTTGCGGCGCGCGCCTGACCTACAGCTACATCACCGTTGGCGGTGCCACACACGACCTGCCAGAAGAAATCGAAATCCCAGACGGACTATCAGCCCTTTTGAAGATCAAAAAAGGGGGCCGCAAACCCTTCTTCGAAGTGGTGGAAATGTTTCTCGTATGGCTCGAAAAACGAATTGTTGAATACCACACACTGCTGACGCGCAACGCGATCTTCATCAAACGCACAGCAGACATTGGCATTCTGACTCGCGAAATGGCGATCAGCTATGGCTGCACTGGCCCCGTCCTGCGTGGCAGCGGTGTTGACTACGACTTGCGTCGCGATGGCGAACCAATTTACACACGTATGTATGAAGATTACGACTTCGAAATTCCCGTGGCCCCATTCGAAGATGCTCCACGCGACGCCATTGTTGGTGACTGCTGGTCTCGATTTTATGTTCGCATGATGGAAGTTGTGCAGGCCATTCGTTTAGTTCGACAGTCCATCCCCAAGTACCAAGCTGCCACAGGCACGCATCGCGAATCGTTTAAGTTCAACACAAAATTGCCCAAGGACGAAGTGTATCTGGAAACAGAAGCACCTCGCGGCCAAATGGGCTTTTATGTTGTCGGCAACGGCAACGCAGAACCACTGCGGTGTCGAGCCAAAAGCAGTTGCTTTTGCAACTTGTCCATCACGCACAACATCTGCCAAGGCGTACCGTTGGCCGACGTGCCGGCTGTCGTCGGTTCACTCGACTTGGTCATGGGCGAAATCGACCGCTAATCGTACGATTAACCACGCTCCGCTGGCTAAGGAACTGCTCGTACCCGCGAACTCGTGCCACTGTTCCAAATCGCATCACCGCGTGGGCATCGCCCCGCGCGAGCCACTCAAACGCACGGCACGAGGCGAGGCGACCGATTTCGCCACCGATTTCCCCTGCAACGGCGTTCGGGATTTGATTGGGATCCGAAAGGTCCAAAAGACGCCGTCGCCTGTGAATCCCTAGAACGACTATTCGGGTTGAACGGCGGAAGTTCGATTGCTGTCGGGAATTGCTCGGCTGGAGAACTGTTTCCGGGCGCGTGCAATGGTATAAACGCAGCGAACATTCCCGTGGCGAACGGTGTTACCAAGTAACGAACAACAAATACGGATGCCACACAGCACTGCCCCGAACCCTGAGGTTCAGCATTCCTTCTTTCCATTTTCGGGCGACAACCCGAAGCTGGCATGCCGGTCGAACCGCGATTGTGAGTTAACAGCGATGTCTCTGCAAATTTTTCTGGCAGGAAAACTGGTTCCCAAAGAACAAGCTGTGGTCAGCGTTTTCGATCACGGCCTGCTGTACGGCGATGGAGTCTTTGAAGGCATCCGGGTTTATGGCAGCAAGGTGTTTCTGGAAGACGAACACGTCATTCGCCTGTACGAAAGCGCCTTGGCGATTCGCTTGGTGATTCCGATGACGCAGGCTGAGATGAAGCAGGCCGTGCGTGATACTGTCGCCGCCAACAACATCACCGATGGCTATGTGCGACTGATCGTCACTCGAGGTGCCGGCACACTGGGAATCGATCCAGCCCGCACCGCGAATCCTCAAGTGATCATCATTGCTGACACAATTTCACTGTACCCGCAGGAACTGTACGACAATGGGCTAAAGCTGATCACTGCCAGCACCATGCGAAATCACTCAGCAGCTCTCAGCCCGCGCATCAAATCACTGAATTATCTCAACAACATACTGGCCAAAATCGAAGGCACAGATGCTGGTACCGTGGAAGCGCTGATGCTGAACCACAAAGGTGAAGTCGCCGAATGCACGGGCGACAATATCTTTATCATCAAAGACGGTGTCCTGAAAACGCCACCACCAGAAGCTGGAATCTTGGAAGGTCTAACGCGCAACGCCGTCATGAAGTTGGCGACGGAAGCCGGGATCGAAGTCCAGCAGACACCACTGGTCCGACACGACATTTTTATCGCCGACGAATGTTTTCTAACGGGCACTGCAGCCGAAGTGATCGCTGTGGTTAGCCTTGATGGCCGCACAATCGGAACCGGCAAACCGGGCCCCATCACGGGCGATCTGCTCCAACGCTTCCAAAAACTGACCCGCTCCTGATCCAAGACTGCAACCAGAACTTACACACACATGGTTGTGATTCTTCAGCCATGAACTTCAGTCGCTAACACCCTGACTCGCACTTTTCGCGAGGAGAAACATGCCCCGCACCCGCGACCTTTTTGATGACTCCACCATGACGTTCGGCGAACACCTTGAGGTGTTGCGGGTCCACGTGTGGCGCGGTCTGATTGGTCTGGTCATTGGCGTTTTGATTGCCCTGTTCTACGGCGATAAAGTCATCGGTGTCCTGCGCGGCCCCATCAACGAAGCGCTGCACAAACATAACCAGCCGGAAGCCGCTGACGACTTGGGCAACATGGACTTCGGCAAGTTTTTGAAGCAGCTGTTTTCCGGCGAAGAAATTGAAGCCCCGGCACCAGAACCGCAAGTTGAGACCGTTGCAGAAAACGAACTGGAAGTCGAGGTTTCTGTGCAAAGCCTGCAGGACGCCTTGGAATCCATCGCGCCAGGCACAATTCAGCCACAGGAGCCGGTCACGGTCACGCCAAAGGATGGTCAGGCCAGTGAACCGAGTGCGATACCTCGAATGGTCAAGATCATTCTGAAATCCGATGAGATCGGTATCCTGAAGGAACTCGTCAAACGTTCCGAACAACCAATCGCATTGAAGGTCGAAGAAGCCTTCATGACCTACATCAAGATCAGTATTGTCACGGGGTTCGTGCTAGCTTCGCCGTGGATCTTTTATCAGATCTGGTTGTTCGTGGCCGCCGGCCTGTACCAGCATGAACGAAAGTACATTTACATCTATCTGCCCATGAGCCTCGGGCTGTTCTTAGCAGGGGCCGTGTTTTGCTTTTACTTCGTGTTCCCCATTGTGCTGGACTTTTTAATCAGCTTTAACAAGTGGCTGGGAATCGCCATTCAGCCGCGACTGTCCGAATACATCAGTTTTGCCTTGATGCTGCCCGTCATGTTCGGCATCAGTTTTCAGCTGCCAATGATCATGCTGTTCTTAGAACGCATCGGAATCATGACAGTCAAAAGTTACCTCGAAAACTGGCGAATGGCGGTGCTGGTCATTGCCATCGCATCAATGCTACTGACGCCGTCGGATCCCAGCAGCATGCTGCTGATGATGTTCCCGCTGATCATTCTGTACTTCGGTGGTGTGCTGTTGTGTCGATTCCAACCCCATGCCACAGCCGATCCGCTGGCATGACGCCGTACAACGGCGTTGTGGTCTTCGTAGCGGAATTCGTCAAGAATTTCGACATTGGCACAACGCCCGTCCAAAGTCTTGACGACTTCCGCTACATGAAATCGTGTGTGCGTGCGTTGGCCTCAAGCCCTTAGCGCCCTTCCGCTACCTTTCGTTTTGCTAATTTATTTGTGATCGGGTACTTACGCGGCATGAGGCCGCCCGACAGTTTGTTCCCCACAGATGTTGGAAAAGAGCGACACTTCCGAAGAACCTGCCTTCGGAGGCAAAAATGCCACCAAGGGGTGAAATCACTCCCTTTTTCGCTTTAGAACGCCCCCAGACATCGCCCATACTGTGGGGGCCCCGCAATCCTCGAAGACTGACACGCGGGTTGTAGAATTGGGGCGACAACGGCGGTTCTTTCACCGCCAAGCACGAGCGTTAACGGAGTCAAAGATGAGTTCCGACAAGTTGATTTACCTGATTGCCGCCGAAACTCCGGAGCGCCAATCACTTTCAAAATACTTTGAGAAGCATGAATTCAATTGTCAGGCGTTCGCCAGTTTGGCAGCCGCTCAGGATGCCATTTCCGCGACCCCGCCGGAGCTGATTGTGCTGGCGGGATCCGGATTGCCCAGTCCCGAAATCTGTGCGTTTGGAGCCACAATCGAAACGACCTGCCCTGCCCCGATCATTGTCTTGTTAACAAAACTGCAAATGTCGATCGTGTCGGAGATGGCAGAATCCGAAAACCTCTGGACGGCCGAATACCCGATCTCACTCCGCGAAATCCGCGCCTCCGTTGTCGAAGCCTTGGAAGAACTCAGCGCTCAATAGCCGTGACACACGTCCTTCTTTGACACGCAACAGCTGCGATCGTCTCATGGCGGGCAGACCGCCAACCAAGGCGATTTATGGTGCCATAAACCATTCCAGATTGAACCAGGCACAGGCAGTGCATCTTCAGTGCAGCACAGCAACTTACCATTCTTTCGGAAGCGGTTCATTGCCGTCGCGAGTCAGCAGTGCTTTCAGAATATCAGGCGAGGTATTCTGAGAAAAGAAGCGGACCGAACCATCCGCGAGCACCGCGTTCGCTCCGCCTGAATGATACGACGACAGCGTACCCGCCGACTGATGCCGGATGGCTCCGGGAAGGTTCACGCCGATCGCATTCGTATCGATATTGATGTCGCGCGGCTGAGTCCACACAACTGGGGCTCCGCATGTTTCGACAATCATCAACGTATTAGAAACACCATCCGCAATCGTGGCCGCACTGCGAAATTTGTTGTTTTCGAACAGCGCTCCCGTTCCGGTGACGGCCGAATACGCTGCAAGGAATCGCCCTTGATCGTCAAACTTCGCCGGACGACCAAGGCAGTCGTAAGCAGGAACCACTGTTTTCTGCAGAGCAACGTTCGGCGCAGCATCCCAAGTCACGTGCTGATCGTATTCCTGATACAGCGACTCCTGTTGAAGAAACGGCAGCACAGTGACTCGCCACGATCGTTCCGGCGTTCGACCTTCGCTGGAATAAGTGGCCATCGGATAAAGACTGTACACATCGTGGTAGTTGTGCAGTGCCAGTCCGATTTGCTTCAAATTATTTTTGCACTCAGCCCGAGGAGCCGCACGCCTAGCTGCACTGGGAGTCGGGTTAAGTACGGTCCCCGTGAACAGTCCCAGCATTAAACCTGCCATCACCAGTACGAACACCTGATGGTGCGGCTTTCGCAAATTCAGCCAGATCGCGCGCACCAAAGCCAAACCTGTCACCGCAAGAATGGCCCATGGAACATAGATTGTCCCCACGGGATTCAACCATGGGCCGCGGTAGTGACCTCGTGCCGATTGATACATCCACCACACGGGCAACAAGAATGCGGCAACGAAACAGCACCAACGACGCTCATTGACACGCAGGAGGAAAATCACAACACCGATCAACATCACAATCGAAGCTGTGAAGTCGGACGGCATCTGCAAGTCTGTGTACACCCAGTTCGGCGGCGGAAATTCCTGCATATCAAATCCCCTAGCAAACAGCGGCCCCCAAAAAACACTACGGTAGCAGTGTCAACGTTACTCGCCGTACGTCCATGACAGACTTCCCCGGAATCTCCAGTGCTCGTAACGTCAGCGGCCCGACATCAGCCGGCAGATCAACTTCACCCAGTTGCAACGTGCGGAATTCCTTCATCTGGCTTTCGGCCGGTGGTCGAGCCAACGTGTCCTGATTCGTGTTGAGGGGCGGATCCCAACCGGGCGTCACCTTGCCTGTGATACTTGCATCCTGAAACGCAAGTTCAATCGTGGAGCCGACATCCGCCACTTTGCAGGTGTAATCGATCGCCACGTCGTACCGCCCCGCAGTATGCACATCCAGCAGCCACACCAGACTGTCTTGTGTGCTGGTCCAGTTGACGAAATACGAACAGTTCGGAGCATTGCTGCTGCGTTTTGCGGTGCCTCGTGGTTCACCGTCACGCGCGGGCAGCATCGTGATCGGGAACTCGCGGTACCCAACCGTCAATGGACGCGAATCCACAGCATTGCGATTCCTATTCTGTGTGTCTTGGGGTTTATCTTGGAGTTTCGCAACAGCGGCCGCGTCAGACATCTCCCGACGCCACGCACTGACCGCTTCGCTGAGTTCCGCCGCCAGACTCTGTTGTGAGTCGTTGACAGGTGTTGTCTGGCCGGGATCAGCAATCATATCAAACAGCTGACCCTGATTATCCAGTCGATGCGTCTGAGTTCGAACGCTGACTCTTCCGCCCCAAAACGAAAACTGGCGGTGCGCCGGCCAGTCGACAGCCTGCTGCTTCAACAGCGGCGTCAGGTCACGCCCGTCCAGCGGCTTGTCGCCCACTCGCTTCACGCCCGCCAAGGCGGTCAACGTCGGCAGCAGGTCGATCGCTCCGCCAATCTGAGTCACCGTCTGTCCCGCAGGCAGTCCGACTGGCCAGCGGACATAGCACACAGATCGCACACCACCTTCGTCCGTGCTGCCCTTTCGGCCCTTCATACCATCTGTCCAGCGGTGGCTGTTCGGTCCATTGTCGGAGAAGTAGACGACAATCGTATTGTCATCCACGCCGTGCTGTTTCAGCCGTGACAACACGCGACCGACATTCATGTCCTGGTTTTCCACCATCGCCAGAGCACACCGAGTGTGGTCATCGTTTTCTGCTCTGCGGTCGGTCGCGCGCTGCGTGAGCAGTTTATCTTGAAAGCGTTGCCAATCGTCTGCCGGAGCTGCCCAAGGAGAATGGGGTGTGCTGAATGGCACATAGCACAAAAACGGCTGGTCTTTGTTTTTGTCAATAAAGCTGATCGCGCGATCTGTGCAGACATCCACGATGTAGCCTGTGGTCCGCACCATGCGCCCATTGTCTTCCAGAGGAGCGTCGAAATATTCGCCCCAATGACCGGCTGTGTGCCCGAAGTATTCATCGAATCCACGAGCCATCGGATGGTATGGCCATTGACTGCCGTTGTGCCACTTGCCGAAGGCTCCCGTCGCGTATCCGGCGGCTTGGAAGGCATCGGCGATCGTGTGCTCGTCCAGATTCAGTCGTTCCTGCCCTGTCGACACGCCTCGAACGCCGCCGCGAGGATAATAGCGGCCCGTCAGAAATTCCGCGCGCGTCGGAGAACACACCGGGCAGACGTAAAAACGGTCCAGCGACACACCACCGCTGGCGATCGAATCAATGTTCGGCGTCGACACCTGCCGATTTCCCGAGTGACTGAAGTCGCCCCACCCGGCGTCATCAGCCAGAAACACGACCACATTCGGCGGCGCTGCAAACGACACATTGGAAAGCAAAAGAAATAACAGCAGCCGTTTTGATGGAGTGACAGACTTCATGCGGAGTTCCCAGCGTCCAGTAAATCAAGAAACGAGACCTCCAGCAGTCTACATGGAAAGCACCATTGCCGACAAATGCTCCACGCGGTGCCATGCCCCTGCCAACTGCAACCATTCCTTCGCTCCAAATCCAAGACGAACCGAGTCCGACAGCGCCCACGGAACTCCTCAGAAAGCGACATTATGGTGAACAGAATCCGAAAATATCCGAGATCCCAAGCAATTAGCGTTGCTTATTCCGTGTATCCCGACAATAAGAGAGCAGTGACCAACTAATATCATTTTTTCGATTCAAAAAGGAACGTCGTGAGACACCAACTAAAGAAAAAGCGGGGCTTTACCCTAATCGAGTTGCTCGTCGTGATCGCGATCATCGCGATTTTGATTGCGCTGTTACTGCCTGCGGTACAGCAGGCACGTGAAGCGGCTCGCCGAACTCAGTGTAAGAACAACTTAAAGCAAATCGGCCTTGCGATGCACAACTACCACGACGTGAACACGGCATTTCCGCAGCTTGTTCACGGAGTCAGTAACACAGTACAGCCCGGTCCCGCCGCTCCCAATGCGAATTGGGGGCGAGAATGGGGCGGGATGAGTGTCCACACGATGTTCCTGCCATACATCGATCAGGCGCCACTTTATAGCCAAATTGATCTTTCGGTATTTTGGCACGACAACCCAAATCGTAATCTGCACCGCACAAAAATCACTGGATTCATGTGTCCTTCAGATCCGAAGCCAGCCAGTCAGAACGATGGCTTCAACAACTATGCGGCCAGCACTGGGCCGAATTTGGGATGGGAAGCGGACCTAAATCGCGTTGTCGGTCCGTTTCACCGACGATTTTCGACTCGAATCCGTGATATTATCGATGGAACATCCAACACAATTGCATTCGGTGAGATCACAACTGGAGACGGAGACAATGGCGTTTGGAATTTGGAACGCGGAGACTTCGTTCGCGCTATTGCGCTTGCAGGAGTAACACCCGTCAAGCCAACGCGAATTGAGCTTGAAGCCTATGGAGCCACTGCTCTTGCAGGTACGACTAATCACCGCAGCGACCGTGGTCTCTCTTGGGGAAATCCGATGATGAGCGGCACCGGGATGAACACCATCGTTACGCCGAACTCGAATCTACCGAATGCCCACGAATGTGGTGGCTGTGGTTCGGGCGATGCTCGCGGTATTTGGGCATCTCGAAGTCGACATACGGGTGGTAGCCAGCACCTTCTGTGCGACGGTTCAGTCAGGTTCATTTCGGAGAATATTGACTTCGACTTGTATCAGTCCGTTGGCTCGTCAAACGGCGGCGAAACGATCGGCGAATACTAAGTGAACTAAGATTCACACTGGGAACTCGCTGCGTACAGCACAGCAGCCCGCACGCAATTGGCCTGCGGGCTGTTTTTATTGAAACACTACAACAATTTTTTTACTGACCAGAGAATGAAGCAGGAGTGAAATTATGAGTGTGGGTCGTAGAGTTTTGGGGCTGAGTGTTTTGTGCTTGGCGATGGGTTGTGGATACGGCACGACTGGCGATAATCCAGTTGAGGTCGCACCGACTGTGACACCCGCCAAAGCGATGTTCGAGGAAATCGCAAAGACTGGACAGCTGGGCAGTTCAGGAATGGATATCCGCAACGCGATAGAAGGCCATCCCAAACAGACGCAACTGATGGAGGATCTGCAGGATCTCGAAAAGACATCCAGACCAGATCAGATTAAGAAAAAAGCGGCAGCAATCGCCGCAAAGCTGTAACAGGACGAAATCCCCTGAGTTAGCTCAGTCTGCTGGAGCCATCAAAAATGAGGCCTGTGATCCCAATGAACTGTTTCTATCAGCGAGTTGGCACAGGCCTTTTGTTTTTGTTCAGTTTGCTGCTGAGCGGCTGCAATTCTCAGCCCAGCCAGTCAGAAGAAATAGGAGCATCAGCAGCGCCTCGTTCTGAAATTGCGGTTCGCCGTTTTTGTGGGGACTGCCACGCCTTTCCGGAACCGGATACTTATCCAGCACATGTGTGGCCGGAAAAGGTACGTGAAGGCTTTAAGTTCTACTACAGCTCGTTGCGAACCGATCTGGCAGTGCCCGCTGTTGATGCTGTTGAGCAATACTATGCAAAACATGCTCCGGAAGAATTGACGATCGACCTAACGCAACGGCCGGTGAAGGAATCAACTGAGTCGCAGTTTGCTTCAGCAGAAACTCGGTTCTTCGCTCAGCCGTTTCGAGCCATTGCTCACCTGCGTGCATTGTCCCCCAGAAACAAACCCGCCCGCTTGCTGGCCGCAGACATGCGGAACGGCTGTGTCTGGGATCTAGATTTGGCGACTAAAAACGCAGAACCATCCCTAATGATTCGATGCCTGAATGCATGTCGCATTGAACCGACCGATTTGGACCAAGACGGTGCCGAGGACTATGTCTTGGCCGATCTTGGGAGCTTTCTACCCGAGGATCATAGCTCAGGTGCCGTGTGGTTCGTGCGTCGTGACAAGCCGACGAATGAATGGACGAAGACTGCCTTGGCCGAAGAAATTGGTCGTGTGGTTGATGTTCGACCGCTGGATGCTGATAACGATGGAGACACCGATCTGATCGTTGCCGAATTCGGTTGGAGATCCACGGGAAAGATTTTCCTCCTCAGAAATAATCCAACGCCAGACGGTTCGCCAAGGATGACAATGGAAGTCGTCGACGATCGCCACGGCGCGATACACGTCCCAGTGGCCGATCTTAACAACGATGGGAATCCGGACTTCGTGGCGTTAATCAGCCAAGAGCATGAAACGGTCGTGGCCTTCCTGAACCGCGGTGATGGGACTTTCGATCAGCAAACAATTTTCCAATCGTCTAACCCTGGGTTCGGATCCTGTGGTATCGAACTGGTGGATATGGATGACGATGGAGATTTTGACGTTGCATTCGTTAATGGAGACAGTCTGGACACCCCAATTGCGAAGCCGTATCACAGCGTGTCTTGGTTTGAGAACGAGGGGGTGTATCCGTTTACGGTTCACGAAATTTGCAAACTGCCCGGAGGCTACTGTGTCAAACCGGGAGACATCGACGACGACGGTGATATCGATCTGGCCGTCGTCGCACTTTTGCCGGGGCAGGTCCAGTCAGCACACGCCGCTGGAACGTTCGATTCTGTCATGTGGTTCGAGCAGTTGGATGACAAGCAATTCATCGCCCACAGCCTAGAACGAGACAATTGCCAGCATGCAGCATGTGAATTGATCGATTGGGATGCGGACGGCGATCTGGACCTGGTGGTGGCGGACATGGCCGTTAACGCGACCGCTGAACGTCCGCTGACGATCTTCCGCAATTTGGCGATTCAAAATGCTGAGTAAAACCAGCGTTCGCTTAGTTTTCGACAATGAAGTTCGTTTGTTCGGCCGCAATCTTGTCGACTTTTTGCACTCTGCCAGATGGCCAGTACACGGTGGCACTCATGTTTTTCGCGTCACGCGGAATACCGAAGTGCAGTCGGGTATCGTGCTGTGATTGAAAGCTTCCACCACCTGACAGGTGTCTGAGCTGTTGACCGCCAAATGTCGTGAGAACCACACGAGCACCCACCGCATCTCGAGACGACTTCGTTCCGATGAGATGAAATCGAATCCAAGAACCGACGATTGAGCTGATGTTTGCCAAGACAGCGGCAGGTTCGTTTGTATGGCCGGCAATAATGTCCAGTCGACCGTCGTTATTTACGTCTGCAATCGCCAAACCACGACCAGCGTGTGGCGTCGAGAAATAATTATCTGGCGGAGCGCTGTTGTCTCTTACGAACCGCCCTTCCCCATAATTTTGCAGCAATAAAGGTAGCTGTCGTTCTGCGGACACTGTCGGATAGTAGACAACGTGGCCGTTGCTGATGACGGCATCTTCATCTCCGTCACAGTCAAGGTCTCCCATGGCTGTCCCGAAACCGACGAACAATTGTCCGATTGCAGTGATGCCTGTTTCTCGACTGGCGTGGACAAATCCCGCATCACCATCATTTCGATAGAGTGCGAACGTCTCCTGTTCAAAGTTCGTCACCCACAAGTCCGGCAGCAGATCACCATTGTAATCGCAAACGGCCAGACCCATGCTGCCATTGGGCCTGCCTTCGAAGTCTCCGGCAGTCCCAGACAGCAGCCCTGTTTCCTCAAAACGCCCGGAACCGTCGTTCTGGTATAGAAAATTATCGACCATGTCGTTAGCAACGTACACATCCGGAAACGTGTCATGATTCAGATCTGCGATCAACACACCCAGTCCTTTTCCGTCCAATCTTAGGTTCGCTTCCTTTGAACCGTCGCGAAAGGCTCCGTTTCCATCGTTAAAATAGACCACATCAGGCAGCGGAGAAAAGACTCGTGGTGGACAGACATCTTGTTCATGTTCTGGCCACGGCGACGGGCACTCAGGGTCGTTTTCAAATGTCCAGTCGACATAGTGCGCGATATACAGGTCGGGAAATCCGTCGCGATTCAAATCGCCCCATGCAGCGCTGCTGCTCCATAATGCATCGTTCAGTTGAGCAGATTGATGGACTTCCGAAAATGTTCCATCGCCGTCGTTGTGGAACAATTGCAGCCCCTCGAAGCCAGTCACAATGACATCGACAAAGCCATCACAGTCATAGTCGCCCATGCTGCAACCCTGAGAATAAGTCCTCGCCGTTGAAATGTCAGCGACGTCGGAAACCTCCTGAAACACAGTCCCTGGTCGATTCCGAAAGAACCTGTGGGGGTGACCAGTGACTTTGGCGTTTGCGAGACTGCCGCCTCCTGTAAAAAACAAGTCGACGTTTCCGTCATGGTCGTAGTCAAACACACCTGTTCCACCGCCGAGGGATTCCACGATGGAGTACACACCCGCTTCCCGCCCGGTTCGATAGATCGAATTGACTTCTGACGCTGACGTCATGTCATGAAATGTAATTCGCGATTGACTCGCCTGTTGCTCGGTCGGCACATCCCTTGGCGACGTTGGGATCGATTTTCCATCACCACACCCCAGCAGGCAAATGCAGAGGGTCATACAGGATAAAACAATGGCCGTGACACCAGTCATATTGAGATCGCAAATTGGCACGTGTGGGTTACCGGAAATATCACAAACTTCTGGTAGAGAGACTTCTGTCTTGATGATGGAAATCCTGTCCTGACGAAGCATTGACGTTCCCGAGAATAAGTAAACCGCTTTGCGTATCATGGAACAGCAAATCAACGTTTTGCGAGATGGAATTTGGTTGGCCTGATCTAGCTGTATGCCGTGCAATCTACCGGCCTTCAAGGCTCTGAGTTCTTGGCTTGCGAGCTGTCAGCAGTTGCTGCGGAGCGTTCGCTTTGTCCTTGATGGCGCTCGGCCAGCTGCGCGTATCCAGCCTCCGTCTTTGATAAGTCCAAGTATAACTCCGTCAAAAGCTCATGAGCCCTTTGATGAGCCGGGTTTCGGGCGAGCGCTGACTTTAACCAGTACTCTCCCGTCTTTTTCGATTCGTGCGTAATGTAAAGCTCGCCAATTCTGACTCGTTCGTCGACCAGCGTTGGGTCCTTGTCAACCAAATCCGCCAGCTGATCGACCTCGCGAAGAGCGAGTCGCGCGGATTTCACCGCTTGCAGTTCCGAGGACGCTTCAGCACTGCGGCCGGCTCCACGCAGAGCAATTCCTCGAGCATGCCGCGCTGAGAGATCTCCTGGGCAGGCAGCCACCGCAATATCGAGCCACTTCACGGCTTGCTCACTGTTGCCGACAGCGAGTTCCAGATTGCCAAGTTCCAGTTGTGCGGGAGTGCCTTCAAAACGATCGCCCACACGATGAAAACTTTTCAAAGTGTCGTCTGGTGATACCTTCACCACCTCTTCGAGCACAACTCGTGCTTGGTCGACTCGCCCCAGCGATCGCAGAGATTTTGCAAACGCAATTCGGGGTGCTGCACTGAAGACCATGTTGCTGGCCAAGCGGAATTGTTCGAGGGCCTCTTCGGGACGATTTTCCTCCATTAAAATCTGTCCCAGAAGATACGCGGCGGGATAATGTTTCGGCTCTCGGGCAAGAACCGATGAGAACGCCTCAGCAGCCTTTGAATTCCGGCCATAGAACCTACGTAATCGGCCTCGATAATAATCAGGCTGACCATCTTCCGGAAAAGAGTCTGCCCAAGCAATAATGAGTGCCTCTGCCTGAACCAGCCTAGCAGCAGCTAGGCAGCCATTGACGTATGCCTCCAGAACTTCTTGGCCGTCTGCTTCTCCGCTAATCAGCAGGCGATCGAGCCGTGAGAGAATTGCATCCAGTTGCCCCGATTGAGCTTGCGCAAGTAGTCTTTCGTTGTCTGCGAAACGGCTGTTGAGTCCCAGTTTCACGGCTCGTTGAAGTGACTCATTGAATGACTCGGGATTCCCCTGCTTTCGCTGAATTCTGGCGAGCACAAAATAATCATCAGCGCTGTCGTGGCTAACCCGCAGTGCGAACCGAATCCACTGTTCAGCTTCGTCCAAGTTGTGAGTCCTAATGGCCCGCTCAGCAAATATTCGCGGTAAGATCGCCGTAACGCCGCTCCACCAACACAGTGCGCCGACAGTCGCAGACGCTAGGAGTATCTTGCCCCAACGATGCTGACGATTGGGGCGAAGCAGTTTCTCATCCATCGTAAGCTCATCCGGAAGGTAGGCGTCGCTTGGGTGGTTTCCGACCGATGACACAGCCAGCCCGCCACGCCTCGTTCTTTCGCCGCATCCGTGGGCAGTCGGCAACGCAAAATTGTAATCCGGGAGCCCATCGAATGGAACCAGCAAAATTCGAATTGCGTTCGCCTAACAACAGATCGTGCTCCCCGATTTACTCAGGTGAGGAGCCCCAAACCGATGCAAAAATCGTCGTGTACGGCAAAGCTTGCTAGTCAGTGAAGTTGGCCATTTTCGTCATGCGGTTGGCGAACGCCGAATGCTTTCAGAATGACGATTGACCGACGCAGTTGAGGCGACATCGATCGCCCTTCGGTTGGAAAACTGAACTGGGGATATTAGTGTGCTGCTTAGAGTGCATTCGGAGTGTGCGTTTGAGCCATCGCCATCAGGTTTCGCGGCAGCTCATCATTGATCATTTTCAAGTCTCACCGGGAGTTATTCATGAAGCGGTCTCTTTGCTGCCTGTTCGTGTTCACGTTTTTCGTGAACAATCCGGCAATTACATCGGCAGCGGCTCCTGCGTTCGGAAAACAACCAAACATCATCCTGATCATGACCGATGACCAAGGATACTACGACTTGTCCGGTCACGGCAATCCGCACTTGACAACACCGAACTTGGACAAACTTCGTGACGAGAGTCTGCGGTTCACACGGTTTCAAGTCAGCCCAACCTGCGCCCCGACTCGTTCTGCGATGATGTCTGGTCGAGCACCCTTTTATGTCGGCGTGACGCACACGATCCTCGAACGCGAACGGATGCAACTGGGCGTGCCGACCATGCCCGAAATGCTTCGCGACGCAGGCTACACCACAGGACTGTTCGGCAAGTGGCATCTGGGAGACCAAGATCCTTACCGGCCCGATCAGCGCGGGTTCGAAGAAGTCTTCATGCATGGGGCTGGCGGGATTGGCCAAAGCTACCAAGGCAGTTGCGGTGATGCGCCCGGCAACAAATACTTCGATCCACAGATCCTGCACAATAACAAGTTTGTGAAGACGAAAGGATTCTGCACGGACATTTTCTTCGATCAGGCTCTGACTTGGATGGAATCACAAAAAGGCCAGAAACCGTTCTTCACATACATCACCACCAATGCACCACATGGCCCATTCATCGCACCGGATTCGTACAAGCAGAAATTCATCGATGCGGGCATGGCAGAAAGTACGGTTGGCTTCTACGGCATGATTGAAAACATCGATGACAACGTCGGCCGCCTGAACGCCAAGCTGGCCGAATGGGGAATCGAACGGGACACACTGCTGATCTTTATGACGGACAACGGGCCCGCAGCATCCAATTACAACGGCGACCACAAAGGCAAAAAGGGAAGCGTGGATGAAGGCGGAACACGTGTTCCCGCCTTCTGGCGTTGGCCGGGCGTGTTGACTGCGGGCACCGACGTCGACCGCGTTGCCAACCACTACGATATCCTGCCAACCTTCGCCGAAATCATCGGCGGCACTCCACAGGAACAGGACCAATTACACGGCAAAAGCTTGGTGCCGCTGCTGAAAAATGCCAACGCCGAATGGGAAGATCGATACCGAGTGTTCCATCAAGGACGCTGGGGAAAAGGGGAAGCAGAAAACGCCCGTGAACGAGGTTTCGCTGTCCGCAACCAACGGTTCCGTCTTGTTGGTCGCAAAGAACTGTATGACATGGAACACGACCCATCTCAGAAAACCAACGTCATTGCCGACCATCCGGAAGTCGGGCAGCAAATGAACGAGGTCTACGACAAATGGTTCGACAACGCATTGCCAAACATGGTCAACGAAGACGCACCGCTGACCGGCCACAACACCTTTCACCTGATGTTCTGGCAGCAGTACGGAATGGAAATCCCTCCCGTCAAGGAACGTCAACCACGGGCACCGAAGACTAGGAAACCGCAGCAGAAGACGGACTCGCTTTGAGTTGTTTCCCACAACCACGCAGCACAGACGTGGAATTGCGTCTTATGCCATAAATTCGAGCAGGTGTGCCCACGATTGCGTTGCAGATCGTAGATTCCATGCGGGATGACTTTCCCATCGGCCCAACTTGGGAAGTCATGATCGAAGGCATGAAACGGTTCGGTCGTGTTGGCGTGCCCCAGTTCTCAGTACCACGGTTATGAGAGTCAGTTTGGGTTAAGGGTGACCGCAGGTGTGGGGCAGTTTTCTGCTTCTGGAGCGCACGCGGAAGAAGCAGAAAACTGCCGCGCGAATTCGACAGGAGTCTGGT